>JANOVV010000138.1:0-10219 GCA_031417555.1 Bacteroidota bacterium | reverse complement strand
TTATGGAAACTACACAGGAAACAATCCAGGATTTTATTCAAACAAATCAAAAAAGATTTATCGATGAGCTTATCGAATTATTAAAAATACCTTCTATCAGTGCCGATAGTAAATATAATAAAGATGTTGCTCGTGCTGCAGAATATATTAAAACTCAATTGGAAAAAGCCGGTGCTACTAATGTAGAAATTTGTCCAACCAAAGGACACCCTATCGTCTATGGCGAAAAAATTATTGATCCTAAACTACCGACTATTATCGTTTACGGACATTACGATGTACAACCCGTCGATCCTGTTAACCTATGGGATTCTCCACCATTCGAACCGGTGATAAAAGACAATAAAATTTATGCTCGCGGTGCCTGCGACGATAAAGGTCAGGTTTATATGCACATAAAAGCATTTGAAGGAATGATGAAAACCAATTCACTTCCATGCAATGTTCGCTTTATGATTGAAGGAGAAGAAGAAGTAGGCTCTGTTAATCTTGGTACATGGGTAAAAGAAAATAAACAAAGACTTAAAGGAGATGTTATTTTAATTTCAGATACATCAATCATTGCCAATGATGTTCCTTCCATTGAAGTTGGTTTGCGCGGTCTCAGTTATTTAGAAGTTGAAGTCATCGGTCCTAATCGTGATTTACATTCCGGTGTTTATGGAGGAGCCGTTGCAAATCCCATTCAGATACTTTGTGAGATGATTGCTTCTCTGAAAGATAAAAATAATCACATAACTATTCCCGGATTTTATGATGATGTTATTGAATTAAGCCAGGAAGAACGAATTGAATTAAACAAAACTCCTTTTGATCTGAATGAATACAAAAAAGATTTGGGCATCAATGAAATTTTGGGAGAAGCCGGATATTCGACTCTCGAAAGAACAGGTATTCGTCCCACAGTAGAATTGAATGGAATTTGGGGAGGTTATACCGGAGAAGGTTCAAAGACCGTTCTGCCTTCGAAAGCAAATGCCAAAATAAGTATGAGGCTGGTACCAAATCAGGGAACAGATAAAATCACAGAATTATTCACCAAACATTTTAATAAAATCGCACCTCCTTATGTGAAGGTTAAAGTTACGCCACATCACGGAGGTGAGCCCGTTGTTACTCCAACAAATTCCATTGCATACAAAGCAGCGAGTAAAGCGATGGAAAAAACATTTGGTAAAAAACCAATCCCTACACGAGGCGGAGGCAGCATTCCTATTGTTGCATTATTTGAAAAGGAATTAGGATTGAAATCCGTATTAATGGGATTTGGACTTGATAGTGATTCTATTCATTCTCCCAATGAACATTACGGCATATTCAATTATATGAAAGGTATTGAGACCATTCCTCACTTTTATAAATATTATTCAGAAATGAGTCAATGAGTTTTGAAATCTTAAAGTGGTTAATGAATTTGTTATTCGCAAAACTTTGACAGTTCAACTTATGACTACTTCATTAAACAAAAATATTAATAGTTGAACAAGCTGTTCGACCACCATACACTGGATGATTTTTGTACAATGAAGTAGAGAATTTGTTAAAACAAACCGAATTTGCCTTTTTAGATATTGTTATATCATAAAAGAAAAATGGCACCATAATAAAAGAGTTTGACAGTATTTATATTAATTAAAAGTTTACTGCATTATTGTCTTAAACAAACCTACTCTTTATATTAATTTTATTCGATTGCAATAGTTCACATTAATTTATCTGATGAGAAAAATAATTCTAACTCTGGTATTTTTTAATTTAATACATAATAGTTTTTCTCAGGATTTCCGGATAACAGGTCAGGTAAACGATTCCACAGGACAATCAATGCCCGGCGCAGGAATTTCTCTTATTCAATCCCGAGACTCGGCATTTATCGCCGGAACTGTTTCGGATGCAAATGGAAATTTTATTTTTAATTATGTATCACCCGGAAAAATATTTTTAAAAATTTCATTTCTTGGCTATAATGATCTTTACATAAAAAAAGAAATTGCCAATCAATCATTAAATCTTGGAAAATTTTATTTACAAAACAAAGCATCCACTTTAAGTGCCGTAAATGTTACAGAAAATATTCTTCCTGTACAGTTAAAAGGAGATACTACACAATTTAATGCAGATGCCTTTAAAACCAATCGTGATGCATCTGCCGAGGATCTCGCCACGAAAATGCCGGGAATAACTTCGCAAGATGGAAAAATACAAGCACAAGGCGAAGACGTAAAAAAAGTGCTTATCGATGGAAAACCTTTTATGGGTGATGATCCCAATGCAGCACTTAAAAATCTTCCCGCAGAAATAATAGAAAAGATTCAGGTCTTCGATAAAAAAAGTGATCAAAGCGAATTCACAGGATTTAATGATGGAAATACAACTAAAACCATAAATATAATTACCCGTCCCCAATTTAGAAACGGAACCTTTGGAAAAGTTTTTAGCGGATATGGAACGGAAGAATTATGGAAAGGCGGTTTAAATCTTAATTTCTTCAAAGACAAAAGAAAACTAATAATCCTTGGAAATGTAAATAATATCAATGAACAAAATTTTTCAACCGACGATTTACTTGGGGTAATTGGAAGTTCGGCAAACAACAGACAACAAGGACAAAGAGGTAATTATCCTCAACGTGGCGGTGGCGGAAGTGGTGGTGGAGGAGGTGGAAGATACCAACAACAAAATGATGCAGGAAATTTTTTAGTTGATCAGAAAAACGGAACAACAACTACTTATTCGGGAGGATTAAATTATGTGAATCAATGGAAGAAAATGGATTTTTCGGTAAGTTATTTCTTTAATCATTCCAACAACCGGGCAAATAATAATCTGATCCGACAATATTTTACTACTGATGCCGATGGATTAATATATAAAGAAGATAATATCAATAAAACTGAAAATTATAATCACCGTTCGAATATTCGATTGGAATACAAATTCGATACTCTTAACTCTATATTATTTCAACCAAGAATTTCATTTCAAAAAAATAACGGAAATAATACTCTTTTAGGAAGTAACACTGATATAAACGGAAAAATCAGTGATGCTGTTAGCAGCAACAGTAATTATTTGAATGGAGTTTCATTTTCTTCTCCACTCCTCTATCGTCACTCATTCAATAAGAGGGGAAGAACGTTTTCGGCAAATATTAATACAGGTTATAATCAAAACAAAGGTTATGGTGATCTTAATTCAGTAATATCTTATTTTTCGAACACACTCCTGGCAGATACTGTGAATCAGATCTATGATCAAAATTCGAATAGTTGGAATACGTCTACTGAATTAACTTATACGGAACCAGTCGGAAAAATAAATCAATTGTCAATTTCATACAGAGGATCAATCACAAACAGTACTTCCGATAAAAATACATACACATACTCTCCATCTGAAGAACTATATAATGCAATTGATACTCCCCTTTCCAATAAATTCAAAAGCAATTATCTCACACAATCATTCGGCCCCAATTACAGGATACAAAATGAAAAATGGAATTTAATGGCTGGGATTTCTTACCAACGGGCAGAATTAAATAATGAAAATATTTTCCCGAATTCTAATGAATTGGATAGAAAATTTAATAGCGTTCTGCCGATAGCAATGATACAATACAAATTCTCGGTGAGGAAAAATATTCGCATTTTCTATAGGAGCTCCAACAATTCTCCAACAATTAGTCAATTACAGAATGTTGTTAATAACAGCAATCCATTACAACTTACCATTGGAAACCCCGACTTAAAACAAGATTGGCAAAACAATGTGAATATTCGATACTCAGCAACAAATCCTGATAAAAATATTTCGTTTTTTATTTTCATCAGCGGTACAACAACAACTGACTATCTCGGAAATTCAACATTTATATCTTCATCAGATTCTTTAATAATAAATAATATAAAACTTCCATTCGGTTCACAACTTAGTATGCCGGTCAATGTTAATGGCTATTATAATCTTCGTTCTTTTTCAAATTATAGTTTTCCTTTACGGTTTTTAAAATCAACATTAAATATAAATGCTAATGCTAATTACAGTCGTACACCGGGATTAATAAATTATAATTTGTCTTATACAAAATCGACAGGTGCAGGTTTAGGTTTTGCATTGAGCAGCAATATCAGTGAGAAAATTGATTTTCTATTTTCTTCTAATGGAAATTTTAATAATATCATTAATACAATTAATAAAAATTCCAATAACGAATCCTTCAATCTCAATTCTAAATTTAAAATACAAATAATGCCTTGGAAGGGACTTGTGCTACAAACTGATTTAAACCATCAATACAATTCAGGATTAACACAAAGTTATAATCAAAATTATTATTTGTGGAATGCAGCTATTGGATACAAATTTTTAAAAAACAAAGTTGCTGAATTAAGATTAAGTGTTTTTGATTTATTAAAACAAAATCTCAGTATAAGCAGAAATACAACCGATGTTTACTATGAAGATATTCAATCAATCGTATTACAACAATACTTTATGCTGACATTTACTTACAACTTAAAATTTTTCAAGGTGAAAAAAGAAGAACCGGCGATTCATTAATTCGTTATTCAATTTCCTTTTTTCTGAAGTAATTAAAGTTCCCCTGATTATTTACTAAATAAACTCCTAACAATATTGCAAGTAATCCTATGATATGATAAAATCCTAAAACCTCATTGTCCCATAGTCCCCACATTACGGCGACAATTGGGATTAGATATGTTACGCTTGTTGCTGATATCGCTCCGGAAATTTTAATGAGTTGATTAAAAAGTATTGTAGAAGCCGCCGTTCCGAACAAACCTAAAATAATAATACAAGCGAAACTAAAACCGGAACCCGCAACCGTTTGTGTACGGTAAATAAAATCGCTCGAAAAAAGATATATACCCATCGGTATACCGGCAAAGAAAAGAGCAAATCCTGTAATTCGTATTGAATCAATATTACTTAATTTATACCTTAGAATGTTTACACTAAATGCATAACATATTGTCGAAAGAATTATGAAAAGGGAGAAATAATTTGATCCGCTCATATTTGATCCGCCCGTTTGCCCCGCTACGAGTAAAACTGCTCCTAATAGTCCGATGACAAGTCCCAATATTCTATTTTTAGCTACTTTCATTCCAAATAATAGTATTCCGACAACTAGTGTAAAAATGGGAGTTAGCGAATTGATCATCCCGGCGAGTGCACTACTAATTCTGGTTTCTGCCAGTGGAAAAAGTATGGAAGGAATTGCATTCCCTAAAAAACCCGTCGCCGCTAGAAATTTCCAATTTTTTCTTTCTATGGTATGAAAATATTTTACAATAAACGGTAACATAAAAAGAAATGCAGAAAAAATTCGCAGGGCTCCAATCTGGTAAGGAGTATACACCAATAAAGCACGCTTCATTAAAATAAAAGAACTTCCCCACATGATGGCAAGAACGGTGATAAGTAAGTATGCTGTTTTTTTAGAAGTTGGCATTTATGCAAAAAGTTTCCCTGATATTTATCGGTTTCCAATTAACTAATCCGCTATTCAATAAATTATTTTTTTCTCCTGGGATCCATTCGAAAATTTTTTTTCTCATGAAAGGCTCCCTGATATTCCGGATCTTCTCTGAGTCTTTGCATATCAATTTCTCTTAATATTAATTGCTGCTCTTCAAAAGGAGTGGCGACTATTTCGACTTCTTTGGGTAATTCGGCTACCGGAATTTTCTGCCCTATAAGTTTTTGAATTTTTTTCAGATGGTATTCATCATTGGGCGCACAAAAAGTAATTGAATCGCCCGACTTCGTTGCTCTTCCTGTTCTTCCGATACGGTGAATATAATCTTCATATACTAATGGAACATCAAAATTTATAACATGGGAAACATCTCTTATATCTATGCCTCGTGCCGTAATATCTGTAGTAACGAGGTAAGGTATATTTTCTTCGGTAAACATTTTCATTGCATTAAGTCTGGTATTCTGATCTTTATTTCCATGAACCAGTCTGACTTTATCTTCGCCGTATTTTCTTTCAATGTATTTAAAAATATTTGTTGCTGTTGTTTTTGTTTTACAAAAAATAATCACTTTGTTTAATGCAATATCTTTAAATAAAAATTCGAGGAGATTAATTTTAGTTCTCATATTCGGAACGAAAAAGACTTTTTGAGAAACCGACTTCACCGTTATAATTTCAGGAGATATTCTTACTTCTACCGGTCCAACTAAAAAATATTCAGAAACTTTTTTTACCTTATCGCTCCAGGTTGCTGAAAATAAAAGATTTTGTCTTTTACGCGATATTACATCGAGAATCCGGCCGATTTGATTTTTAAATCCCATGTCCAGCAATCTTTCTGCTTCATCCAATACAAAAATATTAATGTATTTAAGATTGAGATGCCCGGATAAATAAAGATCCATTAGTCTGCCGGGAGTAGCCACTACTAAATCAACACCCTTTTTTAAAGTATCTTTTTGCGTCTTCATTCCCGTTCCTCCAACGAGGGCAACGGAACGCAAATCTGTATACTTCGCTAAAATATGAATATGTTCATTAACCTGTAAAGCGAGTTCGTGAGTAGGGACAACTATTAATACTCTTGGATTATCTCCCTGAGCAAATTTAATTTTATAAAGAATAGGAATCAGATAAGCAGCTGTTTTGCCTGTGCCTGTTTGAGCAATGCCAAGAACATCATGCCCTTGAAGAATTAATGGTATCGCTTTCTCCTGAATTAAGGTTGGATTTTCGAAACCTGCATCAGCAATTGCATTCCATAGTTGTTTATTAAGTTTGAAATCTGAAAAGGCTATGGACATATTTTGTAAAGATAGGTAAGCAAACGTCAGGAAAAAAAATCGCGCAAAAACATTAAGTTTTCAAAGTACGAAATATTTCAAACTTTGTGTTCTTACTGTTTTTGCGCGAAAGCAAATACTTTATTTACCAAATCTTAGCCCTAACTGAATCGGGACGATACATTTCATGGTTATTAGTAATACCAAAAGCTTTGTAGAATTCAGGAAGATTGCTAACAGTACCATTTACACGATACAATCCCGGTGAATGCGGATCGGTAATTATCCTTTGAGCTTGTGCTTCCGGACGTAAGTCTCCTGCCCAAATAGTAGCAAAACCTAGAAAGAATCTTTGTTCAGGTGTTAGTCCGTCAATCTTTTCATCACCTTTTCCTTGCTTGGTGCGTTTGAATGCTTCATAAGAAATTGTAACTCCTCCAAGATCTGCAATATTTTCTCCGAGTGTTAATTCGCCATTAATATGAATCGTATCCAGTACTTTATATTCGTTGAATTGATTTACTATTACTTGAGCTTTGCTTACAAACTTTGCTGAGTCTTCACTTGTCCACCAGCTTGAAAGATTTCCCTTTGCATCAAAGTTCCGTCCCTGATCATCAAAACCATGTGTTAATTCATGTCCGATAACGGCTCCAATACCGCCATAATTAACAGCATCATCAGCATCAGCATTGAAGAAAGGAGGTTGAAGAATTCCTGCAGGGAAAACGATTTCATTGTTTGATGGATTGTAGTAGGCATTAACCGTCGGTGGTGTCATTCCCCATTGTGTACGGTCTACCGGTTTACCAACCTGACTTACTTCGTATTGATAATTCCATTGAGTAGCATTCATAATATTTTTAAAGTATGAATCACGGTTAATATCCAAACCTTTGTAATCCTTCCACTTATCAGTATATCCGATTTTACGTGTGATTGCATTTAATTTCTCAATGGCTTTCTTCTTTGTAACATCACTCATCCAATCTAGCTTTTCCAAACGATCGTTATAAACTGCAATAAGGTTTGAAACAAGTTCATCTGCTTTTTTCTTTGCTTCAGGTGGGAAATATTTTGCAACATAAAGTTTTCCAAGTGCATCGCCTATCGCTCTATCAGTCATTTGCACCATTCGTTTCCAACGGGTTTGAATTTGTTTTTGTCCATTCAATACTTTATTATTAAAATTAAAATCTTCGTTTACAAAATCCGAACTCAGTACATTTCCGGAGAGATTTAATAAATTCCATTTAAGATAAATTTTCCAGTCGTTTATTGAATTAGAAAGCACCTGCTTTTGAAGTTCTTTCATAAATTCCGGTTGTCCTAAAACGAGGTAATCAAATTTTCCCGTAACTTCCAGATTCTTCATCATATCGCTCCAGTTAATAGATGGAGTAAGTTTATCTAAATCAGAAATAGTTACTTTGTTATACGTTAAAAATGGATCGCGTAATTCAACACGTTTCATTGACGCTTTCGCTAAAGACGTTTCGATTTTCAAAATCGTTTCTGAATAACTCTTTGCAGTCTTTTCATCCAATCCATATAATTTAAACATGTTGATTATATGTTTTACAAACTCTTCACGTATTTGTGTAGATCTTGGATCGTTGTTTATATAATAATCTCTGTCAGGAAGCGATAAGCCACCCTGAGCAAGTTGAGGAATAAATACGTCACTGTTTTTAGGATCCTGACCAACATAAAAACTAAACATAGGATTAGTACCCCATTTCTGAAGTTTTGCAACATAGGCAAGCAGGCTGTTCATGTTATTCAGATTTTCTATAGAATCCATTTCTCCTTTAATTGGAGAAGCGCCTAGTTTGTCAATGGTGTTTGTATCCATTGCACTATAGAAGAAGTCGCCTACTAATTGTTCAGGTGATCCTTTGGATGATCCTGTTTTAGCTGCAGCAGTTTCGGCAATTTCATGTAAATTTTTTCTGTTATTTTCTGCCAGAATACTAAATGTTCCCCAACGAACCTGATCAGAAGGAATCGGATTTGCTTTTATCCAGCCACCATTTGCATAGTGAAAGAAATCTTTCGTTGGACTTATAGTAGAGTCAAAATTTGCAGAATCAATACCAACACCTTTTTTGGCTTCTGAATTTGAACAGCCAATATATATGGCTGAAATGGCGATTGCAATAACCGCGAATATTACACGAGAATTTTTCATTGATTTTAAAGTTATTTAGAGTTGGCAAAAGTAAAATATTAATCCTTCGAAGACAGGAGATTAACCTTTCATTAACAGTGCATCAAATTATTTGATTAAAAAATACTATGAATAACATAGGTAATTCTAAAAATTAAACAATCAAGCATTTATACGTTTTAGCACTCTAAGGCAAAGATTAAATTATGTTTATTTTCAAAAACATACTTTTTTACCAGAAATACATTAATAAGGATTGGAATTCATAGTTCTTTGCACAAACATGAAAAATCTTTGTACTTTGTACCTGAAACTAATTATTAAGTTTGTAAGATGAATCCGGTACGGATATTTTTTCTGTTTTTTTGTCTGCCTGTCTTGTTTTCATGCGAAAATGATCTTAATAAGGTAAAATTATATAGTAAAGGAAAAGTCAGTCCGCAGGAATCTGCCCGAAATATAAAAATTCTTTATAGTGATTCTGCCCGTTTGCAGGTTGAAATAACGGCACCTTTACTAAATCATTATGAAACAGAAAATCCTTATATTGAAATGCCGAAAGGATTTAAAGCAACATTTTATAATGATAAGCTCGAAGTAAAAAGTAAACTTGATGCAGATTATGGAATCAGGTATGAAAGAGAACAAAGAATGGAAGCAAGAAAAAACGTCACCGTTATTAATGAAAAAGGTGAGAAATTAAATACCGAACATCTCATTTGGGATGAGAAAAAAAACAAACTTTACAGCAATGAATTTGTAAAAATTACAACCAAGGATGAAATAATTTTTGGAAATGGTTTTGAAGCAAATCAGGATTTTTCAAAATATAAAATTTTTAATATAAAGGGAACGATCTCTTTAAATAACGAAACACATGCTAAGGACTCTTGAAATCGCATGGCTTTGCATCACTATACTTAGTGTTGGCATTGCTGTTTATCAGTTTTTCAATGAAGGATGGGAATCGGCACTATGGATGCTTTTTGTTACTCTCGTTTCTGTGGTGATGTTCAGTATAAGACGGAAGCAGCGAATTCGGTATGAGAATAAAGATGAGAAGGAACTTTACCACTGAGTTCTGAAAACTTCGAAAATCAAAAATCGTTGATCCATGCCGCTCAGCGGAATCTTTGAGGGAGAGCCTGTGTGCAAGGGGATTCCGTTGCACACAGTAAACGCACTTAATCAAATGTATTTTCAATATTCTAAAATCTAAAACGCATTTAAATATCCAATAAATATAGTTTTTAATAA
>JANOVV010000137.1:0-11804 GCA_031417555.1 Bacteroidota bacterium | reverse complement strand
TATTGGCAAATCATAAAGAGTAAGATGAAATTGAGGAACAGTAATGTTTTCGTAAGCCAAGCCCAAATATTTATTACCCAGACTTGTAATGGCTGACCAGGCACCTTTGGCAATTACAACCATACTACTTGATTGACTTTGAGTGAGTAGACTATCAAGTTTTACATAACAAGTAATTGTAACCGGCTGATTCGCTCCGAACAAGTTATATGCGGCATCATTACCCGTATTTAAATAATCATCGACTCCATCGAGATGGACGGAAGAATTGCAAGAAGAATGTGCAGTGCGGGATTCCGAAAAATCATTTAAATAACAGCTAATCCTGCCATTTAGACTTAGATTTCGATTGTTTTCTTTACAAATACTTGATGCTTTTGGTCTTAAATTGCCGGAAAAGGTTGAAACTTGTGCAGATTCATTGATTGGCTGAGTCCTGCTTCCCTGTGCAAAGGATGGTTGTATGATTAAATTCATAAAAAATATGAGTAAATGTTTTGTTTTCATAATATTGCTTTTTTATATTTAGTATTAAATTTTATTATTTAATCACCCTTAAAAGTGAAAAGTAACCAGCTATTATATAATATTTTCCTAGTTTATTTGAAATGGATATTCGCCATCATAATTATACTGCTGCGAGTAATACTTTATGCTTGAAAAGATGAAGGATTCGGAGATTTTAATTGAAATCAAAAACGGTAACCGGCAAGCTCTTTATGGTTTATATGAATCTTATCGAAATGATTTTATTCAATTTGCCCAACAACACTATTCATACAATAAAGAAAATGCAAAGGATATTTTTCAGGAATCAATTATAGCCTTTTACGAAAATATCTGTGATGGCAAACTCACTTTTCTAACATGCAATATTAAAACCTATTTATTCTCAATTGGTAAATACAAACTTATAAACGACCTGAAAAAAACAGGCCGCATGGTTACTTATGATGAGGTTGAAATGATTAATGATCAAACCAACCCTTTTAAGATCATGGATGATAATGATTATAACAAAAAAATAATTCAGGAAAACCTGGAACAGCTTACAAAAAAGGAACGGGAAATTCTGAAGTTGTATTATGAAGAAAATCGTGACATGGAGAGCATTGCAAAAAAGCTTGGATATAAGAATGCAGATGTTGCAAAAAAACAAAAATATTTAGCGCTGAAAAAACTGGCAGCTTTAGTGAAAAAAAATTTAAAATTGTTTAGCCTTGTTTTTTGATGGAAGAGGAATTAAAATATATTGAAGAAATAGAAAACTACCATGAAGGAAAAATGGAGGCCTCCGAACGTTTGCTTTTCGAGAATCAGTTGGCAAGTAATAAACAGTTGCAGGAAGAATATGATTTATATATCAAGCTTGTAAATTCTTTGAAAAATTCTGAAAATGAAATTAGAAAGGAATTTAACCGGATTGATGCTGCGCTTGATAAGAAGTTGATACCAACAAAAATAATAGATATTAAAAAGGGAAATTATAAATGGATTTACTTGGCAGCATCTGTAATTTTAATTGCGGCCTTAGCTTATATGTTTAATTTGAAAACAAATTCTCTTCCTTCATTGGCAGAACAATATGCAATTGAAGAACCCGGACTTCCTGTGCTAATGAGTAATGAAACAAATACTATATTCAATAATGCCATGTCTGCCTATAAAATGCAGCAATATGATAAAGCGGCGACCTTAATTGAAAAATTATCTGCAAATTCATCCAATGATACCTTGCTTTATTTTGCCGGCGTATTTCATGAAATGAATAATGAGTATAATATATCTGAAAATTATTATACTTCAGTAATTAATTTTTCCTCTTCAACGTATTATTATAAATCAACTATGCGGCTTTCTTTACTTTATTTGAAATTAAATAAAAAAGATGAAGCCCGGATGTTGTTGCTGAAAATTGCCGGCGAATTCGAAAATCCATATAAAAATTTAGCCATAGAGATTGAGAAGAAAATATTATAATGAAATAATAAATGAATGCGAATGAAAACTAATATACATAATATTTATGCAAGATTGTTTATTATCTCTGTCCTATTGTCCAGTTGTAGTAATGCAACTGATAATAGTTCTGAATCAACAGCAACACAAAAGGGTGATCAAAAACAAACGCAAGAGTTAAATAAAATTAATGACTTAGCAAATAATCTGATTGGACTTTGGCAGCTTGATTCATCCTCAGTTTCTGCATCTGATATGGCTGCTGCTACGGGTGGTGGAACTATGAAACAAAGTGATCTGACCCAAAACGCTAAACTAATAAACGGAAACATCGTAACGTATTACCAAAGTAAATACTCTCATCCAGGGGATCAAGTGAAATTAGATGAGTTTAAAAATAATGGGAAACACATAAGCACATTAATTAATGATAGGAACCAGGAGAAAACCTTTAAAAAGAGTATTAATTTACTTAAGTATAGTGCACAAGAAAAGACTGTTTATGAGACATGGGAGGACGGAACCAAAACAACATTTGAAGTAATTTTTATCAGTACCCACAATCTTGTTTATAAAGCAGAAGGTTTCGCAGGATTTTTAACTAATTACTTTTCTAAAATAAATTCACAAGATCAAGAGTCTGTGGATAGTGAAGTAAAAATACTTAAAGAAGATACTATTGCATATTATCAACAAAAATGGGATGCTGTTAAGTTGATAAAAGAAGATGGTTTTCCTCAATACGAGCTATATCAAGAAGCACTTCAAAAAATTAACGAAGAAATGTTAGCCGATCTTGAAAGTGATCCTAATTTTAGATATGATTCCCCATCTAAGTTGAACAAACTACGTCAAAAATTCTGTAGTAGTAAGAAGCTTAAAGATGCTTTAAAAAATTATTATACATATGGACAACCAGCAACTTTTGATTTAGAAGAACCGTGCAAGAACTATTTGCGTGACAACCTCAATGATCCTGGGAGTCTAGAAGTGAATGGATTCAAAATACTTGGACAAGCCCCTAGCTCATGGTTGTGTGTGATGCAATACCGTGCTAAGAATGCTTATGGTGCACTGGTGATGCAACAAACAACGTTTGATGTAAAATTTAACCCCGCCAATAAATATTTTTTTGTTTCTCACGCAAACTAAAACACTATGAGACTAATCGGACTAATAAAAAAGACTCAATAATCAACTTCTTTTTATTAAATTATCAATAATATTTGACAAAATGCCGCCAAAAATATATTGTTGTCATTAAATCTTAAAAACTATTGATTCAATGAAGAAAATATCATTTCCAGGCCATCGAATAATTAATGGTAAAAAAGGTTAGTGGAACTAATTTGGCTAGAGCAAAACATTCTATTACAACTTAACCTTGATGTTGTAACTCTACGTTATATATTAATTTTGGATGGATATTATCTTGGAAACGGATTAATGAACTCTTGTCTTAATTTTATTGGTCTATCTGTAAATCCAATAGATGCTGATTAAATCATAGTTAGTGTAATGGATATCACACCGCCTCATAACCCAATTGACAAATAAATTGGAATTTTAAAAACTAATGGTGATCTAACAATCACATTTAATCCAGCAGTTATTGTTGGAAAATGGTATTCCTTAAAAATCAATCATCCTAATTCTTTGGAAAAGTGGAACCAAAAAATTCAACTTACCAGTACAATAACATATTTATTTTCTTCGTTTCCATCCCAGGCATTCGGTAGTAACGAATCGCACACTGGTTCATTTCAAGGTTCACCAGATGGTTTTGCTTTTGCAATTTATACTGGTGATGTTAACCATGATGGTGCAGTTGACGCTTCCGATTTTCTGATACTTGATCCATCAATTCAAAATGGTGATGGAGGATATAAAATAGGTGACATAAATGGCGATGGTGCTGTTAATGCATCAGACTTTCGTTTATTGGATCCTAATATTCAAAATGTTATTGGTGCCATTGCTCCATAGTGATAAATTAAATTATGCTTTGATAATACTCGCCAAGGTATTCTTAGTCAAAACCGAATGAAGGTAGGTTAATGATTGAAATATCCTCTAAAGCAACGCCTTCGTTGCATTATCCAAAACCGCATTCTCAAAATCATCCAGATAAATCTGAGTAGTTTTTTCTGAATCGTGTCCAAGAGTTTCCTTAATTATTGAATTGGAGACTCCGCTTTTTTTCATGATGGTTGCAAATGAATGTCTAGCAACATAGGTGGTTAGCTTTTCATCTATACCCGCAAGCAATGCTATTTCTTTGAGATCCTTATTTATTTGCCTCAGAATTTTTTTAAGTCTGTTTTCTACTTTTAAAGGTGTATCATGTACTTCATTCAGTATTGGAAAAATAAAACCATCGTTAGTTTGGGATTTCCTGTAGTATTTTAATATCCTGATTGCAGGATGCAGCATTCCAATAGTAAAATTTTCTTTCGTTTTTTTTCGTCTGTAAGTAAGTCTGTTATCTTTTATGTTTTTCCATTTAAGATGGGCGATGTCAACAAAATTTATTCCCCAATTGTAATAGCTAAATATAAATATATTTTTTGCATGATACAGGGAGCTATCCTCCGAAAATTTTAATTTTTCAATTTTCTTAATTTCAATTTTTGAAATTGCACGTTTGGCAGTTTTAATTTTCGCATACTTTGCGAGAGAAAATTTTGAAAATGGATAACATGCTTTGTCACAATAATTTTCTTCGATGGCTTTGTTAAAAAGTGCCCGAAGAGTACGTAAATATAAATAGATTGTACTCGGACCGAGATTGCATTTTTTCATGAACTCTTCGTACCGGTTAAGAAAGGCAACATCAATCTGATGAAATTCGAGATCTTTTTCAAGAGTGAATTTTTTTAATTCCCGTAATGCATCTTTATATACAAGTGAGTTTTTGATTTGGCCGGAATCTTTCATTCGGGAAATAAAATTCAGGAAACAATTAAATACAGTTTCGCTTTTATTCCGCTTCTTTTTAAGAACAACTTTTAACTGATCACCGGTAAAACTGGTATCGCTATTTTCATGTTCTAAAATAATTTTTTCAGCTTCAACTTTCTTCTTACCGATAAGAATAGAATATTCTCTGAATAGTGGATGAGAACTTCTCGGTAAATTATTTTTCGTACTCCACATTTTTGGTGAACAGGATTTTCCTGTGGATAGATATTGGACTTTTCTATCCTTAATAATTCTCAGCATGATGGGATGCTCACCGTTTTTTAACTTCTTGGATTTATAGAGAACTGCCTTTATGTAGATCATCCGATAAAGATATAAATCCTGGTTTAAACATGGTTTAAACATTTTGCATAAATAAGAATGAAAAACAATAATTAACACGAAACAAAACTGCGAAAAAATTAAAAAAATCAACTATTGAAAGCTAATAATTAACGTCAATTAGCACTTTTTACTGCCTTACAAGCAGAGGGTCACAGGTTCGAACCCTGTTGTTCCCACATCAATTCAAAACCCGTCTAAATAACGGGTTTTGTCGTTTATGTATACGGTTTATATATTATACAGCATTTCAGCAGATAAATATTATGTTGGTCACACCAGTGAGGAAATTCAAGAAAGAATTCGTAAACATCTGAGTAACCATAAAGGCTTTACTTCTCTTTTTAAAGATTGGAAATTAATGTACGCTGAAGTTTTTGAAACAAAGTCAGAAGCATATCAAAGGGAACTTGAGATAAAAAGCTGGAAAAGCAAGAAAAGAATTTCAAAATTAATTAGCGCATCAGAGCATCCCGCTCTGTAAGAGCGGGAGAGTCACAGGTTCGAACCCTGTTGTTCCCACATCAAAATAAAACCCGTCAGTAGTGGCGGGTTTTGTCGTTTAAATACTTTGTTATTCTTCTATACAACATATAATAAAAATATAAAATGTGGAGCACAACTCATCTGCGTCAGAGTCATCCCGCTCTGTAAGAGCGGGAGGGTTTAGAAGTACTCATGTTTATTTAAGCTACTCTGTTTATTTACTTACACTTTACTCTCTATTCATTTCGTGGTTGGCTCAACTATTTTCCAGTAGGTGTCCATTCGCACGACTTTGTCTTTCCGAAACTCCCAAAGGACACAAATCCGCACTTTCAAGCTAACACCCGAAGTTGTTGTCCCCGTGAGCATCCATTTAGACACACCCATATCGCCTGCCACCCAATGACCCTCATCTTCATAGTGAACATCAGGAATACCTTTGAACCTACCGGCAATCGCTTCTCGCACCTGTGCTTTTCCGATGAAGCGTTGTCCCCAGGGTTCTGGTCCCCTTGGAAAATCAAAGGAGCAATCATCGGAGAAGTATTCCATAATCGCATCAAGGTCATGTCGGTTGAATGCGTCAAGAATTTGCTTCAAAGTTTCTACTGTAACCGTCTCTTTCAGTGAGTCAGTCTTTGATTGCAATGCCTTATCATTTGTCTTATTGTTGCAACTACTAAGTCCTAAGAAGGCAGCTAATAGTCCGAGGGTTAAAAGTTGTTTTATCATTTTTATTTTCCTGGTTGGCTATAGGAAACCGACTGCGCTTTACTAAGCGCACTCAAAGTATCCTCAACTGTGAGTAAAACTGTTGTTTCTATTTTAGACAATGCACCACCACTGCTGATGGCAAGGGCAACTGCTGCCATTGAAATATTGTCAGGTGCTTCCCAAAGGTTGTAGCCATCGTATTCACCAAACGCATACCAGAAGCCGTGTAGTTTTCCTCCAACAGATTCAATGTATTTCCGTGCGGCTTCCGTGCGGTCTTCAGGGTTCTTGGTCATTCGTGCCCAAGTTTCAGGCGAATAACTAAATCGTGTCAAGTAAAGAGCCATGATTTTATTTTTTAAAGTTGTTGCCTACTCTAATCGGTTTTCGGCATCCCCGTTTTTTATTATACAAAGATAATTTCTTGCACTCAATTTGAAATTCCGATGTCGCCCATGCATGAAGCATAACAACTCTTACTTCTTCTTCGATTTCGACACAAAATTTTTCTCATACGTCTCAATCCATTCCTTAGCGCTCATCTTTTTCATTAATTCAGCAATGAGTTTATATGGGATTTCTTCCATCTTCTTAAAACGCACGCAACTCTTACCCATATCCAGTTTTTGTTTGCTGTGTTTAGGATATTCGTCCACAAACCATTTTAATAATTTTGGATCAGCATAAATCCCCATGTGGTAAAAATTAATGGATCCTTTTTGCGAGGCAATTCCTGCAAAAGGCAGTGGCTCTTCAGGCTTGCAATGGTAACCTGCAGGATAAAGTTTATGTGGTATCACATAACCCAGGCCTCCATAACTAATGGCGGGTTCAAATCCTTTAGGCAGATTTTTTACAATTACATCGTGCAGTTTATTAAAGGGTCCAAGCCTGTCCTCGGGCAGGTTTAATAAAATTTCCTTAACGGTTTTGCCTTGTGCTTTCATATGATTATTGTTTATACCAAATATACAATTTTTTAATAAAAAAGATTATTATCTATTATTCACACACAATTATTCAATGACGACAATCATCTTAATTTACTAAAAAATCAATTCCAACTCCTTATATTAGCAGAATACATTTCATATAATTTTCGAAAAGGTGTTCAAGCAAATTTTTAAATTTCAATTTTTAGTTTACAATCTGTGTTTTATTATTTTATTTAATAATGCGCTTTTCTCTCAAACCATAAAATGGTCTCAACCACTTCAGGATAATAAAAAATTTCCACACCTGTTAATTCTTGGCGAGAACGAAAGCGGAAATTTCTATGTGCTCAGGAGTAATATTTCTATGGATAATGATCGGGATCGATCCGGATTTCGGAATCGCGTGTACATTCTTCAATATTATTCTTCCGAAATGTCGTTGATATGGGATAAAGAATTACTTACTTCTTATGAAAACGGACATATATCCGATGTGAAATTTATTAATGGACGCATTATTGTCGCCAGTTATATTTATGATAAAAAAAGTAAACTTTATTATTTCTATGCCCAGTATTTAGATGAAACCGGAAAATGGATTGGTAAACCCGAATTGCTGGACAATTTTTCGGCAGAGTTTCTTGACGAAAATAATAAACCGGGATTTATAAGTTCCCGGGATCAGTCGATGCTCGCTTTTTCTTACAGAAAAATATTTAAGAATGAAAAAACACAATCCTTCGAAGTTATAGTCATTGATACCAGCCTGATTTTAAAATATAAAAAAGAAATTGCCCTGCCTGTATCCACTCAACTTTATATTCCACTTGATTTTATTCTTACCAATCAGGGGTCATTTTATATTTTAGGAATTCATTACACAACAGAGAAAAAAATAAAGGTACCAGATCAATATTTTTATGAACTTTATGGATATAGCCTGCTTCTTGACAGGACGGTAAATACTTCTATCCGCAGTGAGAATAAATTTCTAACCGATGTTGGAATTGTTGCAGATGATATCAATAGGAGTATAGTAGTGGCAGGATTTTATTCTGATAAAACTACCTATTCTACTGCCGGCGTTTTTTATTATGCATTAAATGAAGATAGTCTGCATGAGACTAAAACAATTAATACTCCTTTTAACCCTACTTACCTTCAAAAATTTTACGATGAAAAAAAAGAGGGCAGAGAGCTGGTAAATTTTTCTATCGATCGCCTGTTCGTGCGTAAAGACGGAGGTGTTGCTCTTATTGCCGAATCCCGGTATGAAACCAATCGTTCCTATTATGATTATTATATGCAAACATTCGTTTCACATACTTATTATCATTTTGGAAATATCATGGCTATTTCAGTAAATCCGAATGGAAAAATTTTGTGGAATAATGTTATCAGTAAAGACCAGAATTCTGTAGATGATGCAGGATTTTATTCTTCCTATTATTGTGCCGTTACCGGAAAAGGGTTAATTACTTTTTATAATAAATACATCGATGATGATTCATCCGTATTAACTTCAATACTTGAAGCGGGTGGTGGACAAAAAACAGATGTGCTATTTAATGAAATATTAAAGGTCACAATTCTTCCGCATTCAGCTAGGCAAATAGATGATGAAACGGTTTTGATTCCGGCTTATAAAGAGAATAAATTTTATATTGTCCAGATTAGTTTTTAACCTAATGTGATTTCTTCAAATATAGCTGTTGCCCGGGCTCAACTCTCATACCTTCCTGCAGTTTATTATACTTATAAATAAACTTGGATTTAATTCCATTCTCCTGAGCAATAGATAAAATTGTATCTCCCGGTTTAACAGTATACACAGGCTTGTCGCCTTCATCATTCTTTGGCTTTATATAAAGAATTTTTCCTTCTACTAAAGCAACATTTTCATTCATTTCATTGTACTTTGGTATTTGCCAATAGCCTAGTTGCAATTCCTTTGCAAGTGATTTTAGGTTATCGCCTTTTTTTACAAGTACATATTCAATTCCATTCATTAAAAGAATTTTCCTTGACGAAAATGCATCAACTGCGTCTACAGACGGAACATAAATCTTTTTTGCACTGCTTTCTTCAACCGATCCGATCATTTTATCGTTTGATGATGCAGTATAAATTATTTCTTTTTGCTGATCGAGTAAATAAAGTTGGTTGTCTTCAATAATTTTAATCAATCGTTCAGCATAAGCCGGCTCAGTTGCATATCCGGCTTTTTTTAAACCTTTGGCCCATCCTTTATAATCAGTTGGAGATAGTTGAAATAAGGAAGCATAACGCGGTCGTGTACTCAGAAATAAACTATGATCATCGTATGACTCTAGCGTTGTTTTATATTTTCTGAAACATTCATCTTTTTTATCATCATCCAATGTATAATAAGGTCCTGTCCATTCTGAACATTTAATCCCGAAATGATTGTTTGCTTCTTTGGCAAGTTTGCTTTCTCCATCTTGTGATTCAAGACAAGCCTGTGCAAGAGTTACGCTGGCAGGAACTCCTGTTCTAAGCATATCACGAACAGCATCATCCTTATGTTCATTAATATATTTAATCCGGCTGATCCGAATTTTATCGCCGCCATTTGCTTTAATGCTAATAAAAATCAAAAAAAGAATTCCTAAAGTTCTTTTCATAGTATTATAACGTATATGATTTTAATAAATTATGTGGTTTTATTACGGATAAAAGTGTAAGATAGATTCAATAATTTACAAATTCGTTAATTTTTAAAGTATCAAATTAAGAAAAGTTTCATTTCAACGAAGAAACCAGATTTTAAAAACAATGTTATTCTTTATTTTAGTTTTTTCTTAGCGACCGGTTGCGAATCTTTGCGCCCTTTGCGTTTAATCACTAATGTTGATTGACGAAAAACAAGGTTTCTTAATAGAATCAATTTGTTGTAAAATCAAAATTGAGCCATGGTCACTTTTAATATGATAGACCAGGTATAGGTTCTTAGCTGGATTCTTAACGCAAAGAACGCCACGATACGCCACGGATCGCAGAGGGAAAAATAAATTCTAAACTAATTAAAAATAAATACACCTCCCGTATGAATTAATGTAACCTTTGTACCCTTTTTAAAGTAGTTGTTTTTTATAAGGTCGTCAATGGCATAGAAAAATTTTCCTGTATAAACCGGTTCTATTGGAATATTGGTTTTTAATTTGAAATCATCACAGAAATCCAGAAGTATTTTATTTTTTTTTGCATATCCTCCGAAATGGTAATCGTAATTGAGGATAATGTTTTCTAAATTTCCTCCCAGCCGTTCAATTTCTTTTTCGAAATATCCGTTTGACTTCAACACAGAAATCCCCAATGCTTTCTGATGAGGAAGCAGTTTTTTCGAAATACCCGCAATCGTTGCTCCGGTTCCGCAGGCACAGGCAATAATATCGATGCTCTCGGGAATTTCATTCATTATTTCACTTGCTCCAAGTACAGCCGAAGCATTCGATCCTCCTTCAGGTAAAATAAAAACATCGTCAGGATCTTTTATCAGTTTTTTTTTGATAAGCTCATTTATAATATTCCTCAGAAACTCATTTGAATTTTTATTACGATAGTCTGATCGTGAGATAAAATGAAGCTTCATCCCATTCGCTTTAATGAAATTTAAGTAATCATTTTCAACTTCTTCCCCGCGAACTATACCAATACAATTAATCCCGTTTTCTGAAGAGAATGCTGCTGTTGCTATTAAGTGATTACTAAATGCTCCTCCAAAAGTTAGAAGTGTTTTCTTACCGGAACCATTAAAATCAATACTGTTGTATTTTAATTTCCTCCATTTATTGCCGCAGATAAAAGGATGCACTAAATCTTCCCTTAACACAGAAACGGCCACTCCTTTGCCATTCCAATCCGGATAATTTATTTCCTGCAAAAATGGTTTTTTGAAAATGGTTTTCATTTAAGGATTAAAGATAAGGAAGGGGGTATTGAAGATTGGAAATTATAATTTACAATCTTCTCATTGTATACAGATTAGTTGCATTTTGCTAACGAGCGTTGAATTTATATAAAATTATTTGGAGTTAGTTACCTTAAGTAAACACATGACATTTTCAAATGATTAATCAGGTTTTTTCGATTGTTTAAAGTCACAAGTTCCCGACTGGATGACAATGTATTAGGATTGGTTGTGCTGTCAGCTTGCCGCCGACCAAGAAATTAGTTTCTTCTAATAACCTCTTTTCGGCGGCAAGCTGACAGCACATGAACACAAAAAAGAAAGTCATCCTGCAAGGAAGTGTGTCACGAATGTAAGAAATAAGTATCGTTCTTTCAATGCTGAATAGAAGATGATAGTAGGTCTATCGTATACGCTGTACAGACGGAGTATGCAAACTGCCTTGCAGGTGCTGTGTTCAAAAGATATGGTGCTGA
>JANOVV010000136.1:0-5244 GCA_031417555.1 Bacteroidota bacterium | reverse complement strand
CTGATACAACGGCATTGACAGAACCATCTGCCTTAAACGATTCTTTACGTATTCGTAATGTCGGTTGTAAAGGTGAATCTAGTGGAGGCATTAGAGCAATTACTTATGGAGGATCTCCAATTTATACTTATGCATGGAGTCACGGGCCGTTTGTTACGGATTCTGTAGGCGATCTTACAGCCGGTTTTTATCAGGTTACAATTACAGATACAAACAACTGTCAGAAAATTGATACAGTTACCATTACTGAACCGGCCATAATTGTTCCTCTTATCCTTCCTTCAACATATATTGGTGCTGTTAATATTGTTTGTTACGGTGACTCAACAGGATCTGCAACATTAAATGTATTCGGAGGAACCAGACCATTCACTTATCTATGGTCACAAAATGGCGTCGATAGTTTCATAACAGGTATTGGTGCCGGATTTGTTTCCGTGCGTGTGGTAGATGCTAATGGATGTTCCATTGTTCGGGATACAACGCTGACTGAACCGCAACCATTTATTTATGGCCCGAGTACTCAAAATCCTCTTTGTTATGGTGATTCTTCGGGTTACATTGTTCTTAATGTCGGAGGTAGCGTAAGTCCATATACTTACAATTGGTCAAATGGCGGAAGCACTGATTCTATTGGTAATTTGCCAAGCGGTTTTTATTATTCAATCGTTGAAGATGCCAATAATTGCCGGGATAGTCTCGCATTCACACTCACTGATCCCGATTCGTTAATTGGTAATATTACAATTTCTGATTTTCAGGGATTCAACAACAGGTGTTTTGGAGATTCAAGCGCTTACATTGCTCTGCATGTTACAGGAGGATCGGGAAACTATTTTTATCTGTGGAGTAATTCAGCAACAGTTGATAGTCTAAACAATCTTCCTTCCGGAATCTATTCAATATCTATTCGTGATGATAAAGGATGCCAAACAGATACATCAGTTACTTTAACACAGCCACCGATTATATCACCATCAATTACTCTTTCTTTATATAATGGCGGCGATAATATTAGCTGTAACGGATATATTGATGGAGATGCTCATGCTTTGGTCTCCGGCGGGATTTCACCATACAATTTCTTATGGTCAAATGGTGATGTTGCTGATTCTGCTCTCGGACTTGGTGCTGGAATACATTCTTTAATTGTTACTGATGATAATGGTTGTTCTGTTACTCAGACTTTTTCTTTAACTGAACCTTCTCCTGTTTCTGTTGTCCCATCGTTTTCAAATTTCAATGGATTTAACGTCGGCTGTTTCGGAGATTCTACGGCTTGTATTTTCTTAAGTTCTATGGGTGGAAATGCTCCTTATCTTTATGTCTGGGATGCAACGGATACAATTATGGATTCTGTACTTTGCTTTCTTCCTGCAGATACATTTTCTGTTCGAATTATCGATGCCAACGGTTGTCAACTCGATACATTTTTTATTTTAACATCCCCTCAACGATTGTCTGATTCGAGCATTGTATCTGATTTCAACGGTGTGCAAATTCAATGCAATGGTTTAACCAATGGAAGTGTTGATGTTTCAGTTTATGGTGGAGTTGCTCCTTTTTCATACAACTGGTCTAACCTTTCCACAAATCAGGATCTTTCTAATCTCGGCCCCGGAAACTATCAATTGATAATTACGGATGCAAATTCATGTAAAGACACTTCCGACTTTATACTTAATGAACCATCTGCATTACCATCTGCAGTTATTACTGTCACCGAAGTCTCTTGCAATGGTCAGAACGATGGAGTTGCAAGCGTGAACCCGGCCAGTGGAGGGACATCACCATACTTTTATAATTGGTCAAACGGAAGTACAGGATTAAGTGTTGTTTCACTTCCGGTTGGTCCCATTAGTGTTATTGTTTCTGATATTAATAATTGCTCTATAACAGCAAATGCACTATTAAAATTAAGCGAATGTGAATTTGAATTACCAACTTCTTTCTCACCCAATAACGACGGCTTTAATGATTATTATGTAATTCATGGAATAAGTCTCTATCCTAATAATGTTTTTAAAGTATTTAACCGTTGGGGTAATGAAGTTTTTTCAACGGAGGATTATACGAGTACTGAATGGTATGGACAAAATTCTGATGGAGAAGAATTACCGGTTGGAACATATTTCGTAACCTTCATTGTTAAAAATCAGGATATTAAAAGAAATACATTTGTCGATTTAAGAAGGTAATTTTAAGTTAATTTAATGCGTTTTAAATTTATTTTCAAAAATATTTGCATTTGCTTGTAATGTATCGTAATATTGCGATCGATATAAGTAACAATGGGAATCACAAAAGCGGAAAGTTTTTCAGTAAGAGAAAATAAACTGGCTCAATACGCCAAAGCTCTTGCTCACCCTGCGCGGATAGCAATTCTGCAATTATTATTGAAGAAACAATCGTGTATCTGTGGTGATATTGTCGAAGAATTACCCTTATCACAATCCACAGTTTCACAACATTTAAAAGAATTGAAGGAAGCCGGACTTATTACCGGCGAAATTGAGGGTGTGAAAATGTGTTATTGTATCGATGAAAAAGAATGGGAAAAGGCAAAGCAATATCTTAATTCATTATTGAATTGTTCTGTTTCTGGTAAAAAGTGTTGTTGAAAAATTTTTTGCATTTGTCAAACGTAATATTACGATAAATAAAATTAATCATTTAAAAAAGAAAAAAATGAAAACTGCTGAAGAATTAAAAAATTTAGTAAAGCAAAAATACAGTGAAATTGCTTTGCAGGATAAGTTAACCAATGAATCTTCTTGTTGTGGTGCTTCCTCTTGCTC
Source organism: Bacteroidota bacterium (assembly GCA_031417555.1). Lineage (GTDB taxonomy): Bacteria > Bacteroidota > Bacteroidia > AKYH767-A > 2013-40CM-41-45 > JADKIH01. The sequence goes on along the minus strand of JANOVV010000136.1, from coordinate 2,446 downwards.
AGATGAGGTTTATAGTATTATGGCAGATGATTATTCTAAATTGAAAGGATACAATGCTGACGCCGATCTTGGCTTAGGTTGTGGATTGCCTACTCAATTTGCCAAAATTAAAAAAGGTGATGTTGTCATTGATTTGGGTTCCGGTGCAGGCAATGATTGTTTCGTTGCAAGATCAGAGACAGGGGAGACCGGTAAAGTAATAGGAATTGATATGACAGAAGCTATGATTAACCGGGCAAGGATTAATGCAGAGAAATTAGGATTTCACAATGTTGAATTCCGTTTGGGTGAAATTGAAAAAATGCCCATAACTTCTGATGTTGCTGATGTTATTGTAAGTAATTGTGTATTAAATTTAATTCCTGATAAGCAAAAAGCTTTTGCAGAAATGTTTAGAGTTTTAAAACCCGGTGGCCATTTCTCCGTTTCCGATATTGTTCTACAGGGTAATCTACCTCCGAAAATTTTAGAAACAGCTGAATTGTATGCAGGTTGTATTTCAGGTGCAATACAGAAAAATATATATCTTGATTTAATAAAGGATTCAGGATTTGTTAATACGACTATTCAAAAAGAGAAAATCATTAATGTTCCAGATGATATATTGATAAGATATTTAAATGCCGAAGAGTTGAAATTTTATAAAGAAAGTAAAGTTGGAATTTTTAGTATTACCGTTTATGCAGAAAAACCTAAAGAGGTTTGCTGCGATAAAGAAACATGCTGTAAATAAAATTAATTTAAAAAGACATGAATAAAATAAAGGTATTGTTCCTTTGCGTTCACAATAGCGCAAGAAGCCAAATGGCTGAAGCTTTCTTAAAGAAAATAGGCGGCGAAAACTTTGAAGTTGAAAGCGCCGGACTGGAACCGGGGAAATTAAATCCATTAGCAGTAAAAGTAATGTCTGAAGATGGAATTGATATTTCTAAAAATCCTACAAAAGATGTCTTTAGTTTTTTTAAAGAAGGCCGTCTCTTTAATTATGTAGTAACTGTTTGTGATGCTAAAAATTCGGAAAGATGTCCTATATTTCCCGGTGTAAGCAAGAAAATAGCGTGGGATTTTGATGACCCTTCTTCATTTAAAGGTACGGAGGACGAAAAATTAAAACAAACCAGAATCGTCCGCGATAAAATAAAAGAAGCGGTTGAGAACCTGGTTCGGGGAATTATCTGATTTTGCTTTAATTTTATTCAGGTAAATATTCTTAATAATATGTTGCCAAATTAATTTTTATATGAAAAAATATACTGCGGAATTTATTGGAACATTTGCTATGGTATTCTGCGGTACAGGTGCTATTGTCATAAATGAAACAACCAATGGTGCTGTTTCTCATGTTGGTATTGCGATAACGTCTGGTTTAATTGTAATGGCAATGATTTATAGTTTAGGTTCTATTTCCGGGTCTCATATTAATCCTGCTGTTACAATTGCATTTGCAGTAGTAAAAAAATTTCCTGCTAAAGAAGTTTTACCCTATATAATTTTTCAGATAGCCGGAGCGTTTAGCGCCAGCTTGGTTTTAAAATTTCTTTTTCCTGAAAATTTATTATTAGGTTCAACAATTCCTGCAGGATCAGAAATGCAAAGTTTTATTCTTGAATTGATTCTTACATTTCTATTGATGTTTGTAATATTAAATGTATCTCATGGTTCTCGGGAGCAGGGCATCATGGCCGGGATTGCAATTGGCTCTGTAGTTTTACTCGAAGCAATGTTTGCGGGGCCAATATCCGGTGCTTCCATGAATCCCGCAAGATCGATCGCGCCGGCATTTGTTTCCGGACATCTCGAACATTTATGGATTTATATTAGTGCTCCTTTAGCTGGATCGCTATTAGCGGTTGTTGTTTGTAAATATTTTAAAATGCCGGGCTAATTTAGACCTTTCCATTTTTGTAAATGCTATTTATTTTGATTCGTCATATTTTAATAGATGAAACCATGAGAGTTTAAAATAATTTATTGAACTCACAGGTTCCCTTCTGGCAATGTCATTAAGTTAAGGATCTAATGCCACAAAAACACTAAGACACAAAATTGTTGGTATTTAATTTTTGTTTTTTTTAGTGTTTTTGTGTTTTTGTGGCAAAAAAAAATGACCCGTAGCTTAACTTAATGACATTTCCCTTCTGGATGACAATATTCCTTTTATAATGATTGAAGAAACTCACAAGATTCTTTCTGAATTTTTAGTTGTTCAAATTAGTTTCTTTAGTAGAATTAAGTAGTTATTTAATTCAGAAAGAATCCTGTGATTGATATCACTATTTCCCACAATCAAATTGTCATCCAGAATGGAAGTGTGTCACGAATGTAAGAAATAAGTATCGTTCTTTCAATGCTGAATAAAAGATGATAGTAGGTCTATCGTATACGCTGTACAGACGGAGTATGCAAACTGCCTTGCAGGTGCTGTGTTCAAAAGATATGGTGCTGA
>JANOVV010000135.1:0-30231 GCA_031417555.1 Bacteroidota bacterium | reverse complement strand
AGATTAAAGGCAGCACCTACATAATGGAAGCAAGGTTAGAATTGTTGAATAATAAAGCAAGAAATACCATAGCTTTTTTAAAAAAAGAATATCATCTTGAATGAGTTAATAGAAAAATAAACATTTCATATTAGCATTATTAATATTTGCGGCTAAAAAACGCTAGCAGGTTATGGTTTCCTTTAATTTTTAAACGCCAAACTCAAAACGCCAAACGTTTGATAGCATATTCTCTCCGTATTCACGGCCTCGTTCAAGGAGTTTTTTTTCGTAAATCGACATTCGAAACGGCAATAAAACTTGGAATAGTTGGTTTTGTAAGTAATAATATAGATGGAACGGTAGAGATTTTTGCAGAGGGAGAAGAAGAAATTTTAAATCAATTTATTGAATGGTGCAGGATAGGCCCGAAAGGCGCAAAAGTAGAGAAGATAGATATACACGAAAGACCTTTAAAAAATTCTCAGAGATTCGTCATATTACATTAATACAATTCGCACATTTGATTTCTAACTGATATATTCTTGAGCTCATACAAGCAACTGGCCGGGCAAACTGCTATTTATGGTTTAAGCAGCATCGTAGGCCGATTACTTAATGTTTTATTGGTTCCTCTTTACACCCGAATTTTCGCTGTTGGCGAATATGGTGTTGTAACACAAGTATATGCTTATGTTGCTTTTTTCAATATTCTATTTACCTACGGACTAGGAACAGCATTTTTTAAATTTATTCAATCTGAAAAAGAAAATGGGAAAGTATATTCAACAAGTCTTATTTCTATAGTATTAAGTTCTTTGTGTTTTGCTTTAGTCATCATCCTGTTTTCCGAACCCATTGCATCTTTTGTTCTAAGAGGTTCTTCTGAAGGTGCTTATTACATTAAAATTTTTGCCGGCATTCTTGCCACCGATGCAATTACTGCAATTCCATTTGCCAAACTTCGTCAGGAAAACAGAGCCAAGCGATTTGCTTTTTTGAGATTGGTAAATATTGGCATCTACATAGGACTTAATTTATTTTTTCTTGTAGCCTGCCCGGCATTATTAAAAACGGGGTCTTATTCGTGGCTGCATTTTATTTATAATCCAGCAATCGGTGTCGGTTACGTTTTTATATCAAACCTTTTGGCAAGCGGAATTACAATGATCATGCTTTTTCCCGATATGTTTAGAGTCAAATTAAAATTCGACTCCGTGTTATGGAGGAAAATGATGATTTATTCATTTCCATTAATGATAGTAGGTTTTTCGGGAATGATCAATGAAACATTTGACAGAGTGTTGATTCCTTTTCTGATCCAAAATAAATCGGAAGCGATGACACAGCTCGGTATATATGGTGCGTGTTATAAACTTTCAATAATCATGACTTTATTTATTCAAACCTTTAATTACGCTGCTGAACCTTTCTTTTTTAATCATTCAACCAAAGAAAATCCACAGCGTGTTTATGCACAGGTCATGAAATATTTTGTAATCGTGTGTTCTTTTATTTTTTTGGGTGTGATGTTGTATATTGATATTGTAAAACGATTCATCGGTCCTGATTATAGATCGGGTTTAGGCATTGTCCCAATTTTGCTTATGGCAAATTTATGTCTGGGAGTGTACTATAATCTGGCAATCTGGTACAAGCTGACATCCAAAACAAAATTAGGTGCCTGGGTTGCAGTTTTTGGAGCTATTGTAACAGTGATATTTAATTTCTGGTTTATTCCAATTTTTGGATTTATGGGTGCAGCTTGGGCAACATTGATTTGTTATGCATCGATGATGATCGTATCCTATTTTGTAGGTCAGAAACATTATCCTGTAGCTTATAACATTAAGTCGTTTTTTTACTACATCTCACTTGCTCTTATTTTATGGGCTTTAAGCATTTATATCCAACATAATCTTTTGCTTTCACAACATAAGATTCTCGGTATAAATACACTAATTCTCATAGGGTTTATGATTATTGCCTGGGCTTCTGAACGCAGGAAAATTAGTTACCTTCGCAGTGGTAATAATTAGTTGTTTAATTAATACAGAAATTTAAATACATATTCTTCAATGAAAGTGCGCATCATTAATAATTCTTCTCATTCTTTGCCTGCTTATGAAACAATTCATTCGGCGGGAATGGATTTAAGAGCGAATCTTGAAAAACCAATTACATTAAAAAAGCTGGAACGTGCCTTGATCCCTACAGGCCTTTTTATTGAACTACCGGAAGGGCATGAAGCTCAGATTCGTCCGCGCAGTGGACTGGCTGCAAAAAAAGGAATCACTGTTTTAAATTCGCCGGGAACTATCGATGCCGATTACCGTGGAGAAATTAAAGTTATAATCGTGAATCTTTCTAATGATGATTTTATAGTTGAAAATGGCGAGCGTATAGCTCAAATGGTTATCGCCAGACACGAAAGAATTGAATGGGAAGAATCCGATATTTTATTGGAAACTTCCCGTGGTGCCGGAGGATTTGGGTCGACGGGAATAAAATAGAATCAAGAGACAATCCCGATAGCTATCGGGAAAGAATCAAGAGTTGGTTAAGAGAATTATTAGTAAATTCAAACATAAAAAGATTTATTTAAATTGAAACACAACATTAAAAACTCATTACTAATAATACTTGAGGATTCAACGCAAAATTTTTCTAAACAATGAGAATCATCGTACCTATGGCCGGAATGGGAAAAAGAATGCGGCCTCATACATTAACTGTACCTAAACCATTATTGCCTGTTGCCGGTAAGCCTATTGTTCAATGGCTTGTGGAAGACATTACAAAAGTCTGTAAAGAAAAAGTTGAAGAAATAGCTTTTGTTATTGGTGATTTTGGTAAAGCAGTTGAAGCTCAATTGTTAAGTATTGCCACTTCTCTGGGAGCAAAAGGATCTATCTATTATCAGGACGAAGCACTGGGTACCGCTCATGCAATATTGTGTGCAAAAGATGCGTTACAGGGAAAAGTTATTGTTGCTTTTGCTGACACACTTTTTCGTGCCGATTTTACGATTGATGAAAAAAAGGAAGGCATTATCTGGGTAAATAAAATTGATGACCCACGAATGTTTGGTGTGGTAAAAGTAAATGATAAAGGAGTAATCACTGATTTTATCGAAAAGCCACAAACGTTTGTTTCGGATCTTGCCATCATCGGCATCTATTATTTTAAAGACGGGGAATATCTTAGAAAGGAAATGCAATATCTGATTGACAATAACATTCGCGAAAAGGGAGAATATCAATTGACGAATGCATTGGAGAATATGAAAACAAAAGGAACACAGTTTGTTCCGGGAAAAGTAGTTGAATGGCTGGATTGCGGTAATAAAGATGCAACTGTTTATACCAATAAACGCGTATTAGATATTCATAAAGAAAAAATAATAATACCTGCATCTCTTAAAAAGGAAAATGCAACTATCATTCAACCTTGTTTTATTGGTGAGAATGTTGAAATTAAAAATGCGATTATCGGACCTTATGTCTCAATAGGAGCGAATACAAAAGTTGAAAGTTCTGTGATTACAAATAGTATTATTCAATCGAATGTAATTATCCGCAATTCAGTATTAGATAATTCGATGATCGGCAATTTTGCAGAATATGTTCAAGCTCCGGAGCAATTAAGTTTAAGCGATTACTCAACGCATTACTAAACGCCGTATATCCACATAAATTAAATGAATAGATTTTTCAATTTTATTTTACTTCTGCTAATTTTTTCTGCAGGATGTAAAAGCACACAAACGTCGCATTCCGTTACAAATGCATCGTCATCAAAAATGTCAAGTGCTCAGAAAGCGGAAGTGACTACTATTTTTTTCAATGCCAGCAAAGAAAAGATTCTTGGTAATCCTGATAATGCGGCCGCTCTTTATTCGGAAGTTATTCGTAAAGATCCGGGTAATGCTGCTTCGATGTATGAGCTGGCTAATATTTATGTTGATCAGAAAAAATATGCGGATGCACTTTTCTTTAGTAAGAGCGCATATTTGATTGATCGCCGCAACAGTTGGTATGCATTGTCATATGCTGAAGTATTACAGAAAAATAAGAAATTCAATGAAGCAGCCGAAGTGCTTGGAAGGTTAGTACAAGATTTTCCTGATAAGTCTGATTTTTATTTCGAATGGGCCAATGCATTAATTTATGCTGAACGTCCGGGTGATGCCATTAAGGCTTATGACAAACTTGAATCGCAGATTGGTTTAACTAAAGATGTGAGTTTACAAAAAACACGTCTTTATCAACGGATGAATAAACCTGAAAAGGCTATTGATGAACTTAAAAAACTTATTAATAATGACCCGAAAGATGCACAGCTCTATGGAATTCTTGCAGAAATATATCAGTCAATGGGCAATAAGGAAAAAGCGTTGGAAACATATGATATGATTTTGAAGATTGATCCTGAAAATCCTTACATACATCTTTCCCTTGCAGATTTTTATCGAAGTAATGGCGAAAAAGAAAAATCTGTGGATGAATTAAAAAAAGCATTTCTAAATAAGGAACTCGATATCGATACGAAGATTAGTATTCTGTCTTCTTATTATGCACTCATTGGCGTACATCCTGAATTGCAGGAGCAAGCATTGGAAATGTGTGTATTGCTGATAAGCTCTCATCCAAGCGAACCACATGCACATGCCGTTTATGGAGACTTTTTAAATCAGGCTAAAAAATTCAGCCAGGCGAGAGAAGAATATTTAAAAGCAAAAGACCTTGGATCAAAAGAATTCATCGTATACAGTCAAATACTTTTTTTAGATTCTCAATTACAATTGTGGGATTCTTTAAAGATGGATAGTAAGGAAGCTATTGAAATATTTCCGGATCAACCGGTTGTTTATTTTTTCAACGGTATAGCAAATATCCAAAAGAAAAATTTTTCTGAAGCGGTAACCGTACTTAACACGGGAGTTAAAATGGTGGTCGATAATAAAAATCTCGAAGGACAGTTTTATACAAATCTTGGTGATGCTTATAATGAATTGAAGGAATATAGCAAGAGTGATGATAGCTATGAAAAAGCTCTTTCATTAAATCCTGAAGATGCCAATGTGCTAAATAATTATGCATATTATTTATCTGTTCGAGGAGAACGACTGGAAAGGGCAGAAGAAATGTCGAGGAAGTCAAATGAAATTGAACCTACACAAGCTTCTTATCAGGATACTTATGGATGGATTATGTATAAACAGAATAAATTTGATGAAGCAAAAATGTGGATTGAAAAATCAATGACGAATGGAGCTGATAAGAGTGCGGCTGTTTTAGAACATTATGGAGATATACTTTTTAAACTCGGTGATATCAGCAAGGCGATGGAAAATTGGCAAAAAGCAAAAGATGCCGGCGATGGAGCATCTGAATTTCTCGACAGAAAAATTTTAGAAAAAAAACTTTTTGAATAACAAATTCAATATTGAAAGAAGAATTTTAAGATACCTGTAAGGAAAAATCAAATTTAGAAATATTAAAAATTGCAGTAAACCTACAGGATATAAAATAATTTTCGGATGAAAAACCTTTTTAATTACTTATTATTGTTTGCATCCCTTTATTTACTTTCCTGTCGGACTACTCGCAAAGTAGTTGATAGCCCATCAGCATTAGTTAAATTAAAAGGGGAAGAGGTAATTCAGATATTTGACAGCGTTAAAGAAAAAGAATTTGTTTTTAATTTTCTATCAGCAAAAGCAGAGGTTAGTTATACCGATAAATCGGGAGAAACAAATTCATTCGATATTAATTTACGTATTCGCCACGACAGCGCAATCTGGATTTCGGTAACGCCATTGCTTGGAATTGAATTAGCCCGTGTTTTAATTAAACGTGATAGTATAATAATTTTGGATCGGCTTCATAAAAAATATATCAAAAGAGACTTTCAGTATTTTGAAGATTTATGGAAGACCAATGTTAATTTTGAAATGATTCAAGCGGTTATTGTTGGAAATTATTTTCAATATTTAGGAAAAGAAAAGTTACGTTCATTATACGAGGAAGAACCATATTTAATTTTGAGTACTCTTAATAAACGACAGGCACGGAGGGCAAGTGAAGAAAAGGACCCAAACAAACCAATGGTTCAGGATTTTTGGATCGATGGCAATTACCGAATTGCAAAATCAAGAATTACAGATGAAAAGAAAGACAGGTGGGTTGAAGCAACCTATAAAAATTTTTCAGATGTAAATGGTTATCTTTTTCCGAATAATCTTGTTGTAACAATTGCATCCACATCACCGACTATTATCAAAATAGATTATACAAAAGCGACCAATGAAGATTCTCTTCAAATGCCTTTTTCAATTCCGGAGAAATATGAAATGCAATAGTATTATTTGTATTAAATATTTTATGATAATTTTTTCTGCTAAGGATTTTATCTTGAATTATCAAATCGAATGATTGGACAAAATATAAACCTATTGATAGCAATTATGCATACTAATTATTTTAGATCAACTTATTTGTAAAAGGGGCTTTGTTTAATTCATTGATGAATATTTTTCCAGTTTTAAAAGAGTATTTAATATTTCAAAGTCAATAAAACTTGCTTTTTATATAACTTTAAGCTCTTTTCTTACGTTCAAATTAGTCCTTTCCGACCCTTCATTTACAAATGTTTAGCTTCTTTCATTCTACGTTTTTGGCAGCTTTTTTTCAAAAGAAAAAGGTGTATTTGCTGTTATTGCTTCTTTTTTCAGCACCTTTTGGAGGTTTTTCACAATCAAAGAATGAGCTTGAAAAGAAAAAAACCCAGATTCAGAAAGACATAGATTACACCAATCAACTACTAAATCTTACAAAAAAGAGTAAAACGACATCGCTAAGCCACCTGGTAACATTAAATAAAAAAATTACTTATAGAAACGATTTAATCAGTACAATAAATACGGAAATTAAAGTGGTAGATAAAGAGATCAATCATGTTTCAACAAATATTGATTCTCTAAACAATTCATTAAACAGGTTGAAGAAGCAATATTCGCAGATGCTTTATTTTGCATATAAAAACCAAAGCTCGTATTCAAGGTTAATGTTTATTTTTTCTTCGGATGGTTTTAATCAGGCTTTTAAAAGGGTTATTTATTTAAGACAACTTAGTGATTATCGAATAAGGCAAAAAGATTTAATTGTACAATTACAGGATTCACTGAATGGAAAGAAAAGTAAACTTCAGGATGTTAGACTTGACAAAAAAGGACTTCTTGTTTCGCAGGAGAAACAAAAAATGCAGCTGGATGAAGAGAAGAAAGAGCAAGTTGTTGTATTAAATAATTTATCTACCAAAGAAAAAAAACTAAGAAGCGATTTGAAAGAAAAGCAGAGGAAACAACAACAACTTTCTGCAAAAATCGAAGAAATTATTAAAAAAGAAATTGAAGCCGCTCGTGCATCTGCGAAGAAAAAAAATATTTCTACTTTGTCAGCAAGCAAATCAGTAAAGAAAATTGAAAATACTAATACCGCTTCTGTTCTTTTAAATACACCGGCAACAATAAAACTGAGCAATGATTTTGAAAATAATAAAGGACAATTACCCTGGCCGGTAGAAAAAGGAATTATCAGTAGTTCATTCGGCCGACATGCTCATCCAGTTTGGCATGATGTAGTAATTAATAATAATGGAATAGATATCAATTCTTCCAAAGGAGCAAAGGCAAGAGCTATTTTTGATGGACGTGTAATTTACGTTGTCCAGGTATATGATAAATATGCTGTTCTTGTTCAGCATGGGGAATATTTTACTCTTTATTCTAACCTCGAAAATGTTTTTGTAAAAGCTGAAGACAAGGTGATAGCAAAACAGCCTATCGGTATTGTACAAACTAATGTCGAAGAAGGTAAAACGGAGATCCATTTGGAGATATGGAGGGGAAGCAATAAAATGAATCCGGAGGCCTGGATTGCGGCGAGGTAGTTGAAAGGGGAGTATCTGGTTTCTTGTATCGCGTAATTGGATGGTGGAAAGAGGTTTGAGCGATAAATTATACGATAGTTAAACATTCACTACATTTGATATATAATAGAAAAAAGTAAAACCAAATTTCAAAAAAATGACACCATTAATATTACTTGGATTTCTCGGCGGTATGGGTACAGGAGAAGTTATTTTACTTGTTGTAATTATCCTCTTACTTTTTGGGGCGAAAAGGATTCCTGATCTTGCCCGCGGAATCGGGAAGGGGATCAAAGAATTCAAGGATGCCAGGAATGGCGAAGATTCTAAGGAGAACCAGAAGAAGGATAAAGTTTAAATCAGGGTTCATATTTTTTTATTTTGAAGATCGAATTCTTTCAATCATTTCGATTGAAATTTTTTCTGAATGAGGAGCCAGTTCTTCGTGATCCATTTTTTCAATTGCGCGTTGATACTTTTTCCCTTTTTGCATACTAATAAAATATACTTCTTCCAACGGTTGTTGATTTTGCCGCAGAACCTGATCAATAAAGATCCATCCAACCTTACGCTTATTGTTTTTTAAATAGAGCGTAGCAATCTTATTTAGATGAGGAGTTATTTCGTCAAATCCCATATGGCTTTTTAATTACTTTCTTGAAAACATTATAGAGTTTTGAAGCAAAATTCTCTTCAAGTGTCTCTTCAGCAATTACACTGTTTTTATTATTTTTAATTATTGCGGTTATATTTATTCTAGTTAAATGATTATTTTCACTAATAAATTCTAATATCAATTGACGCGGACTTCGCATCCAACCTCCTTCTTTTGATGCTATGATTACAGGATCTGCAGTAGGAATAGTTTGCACGATGAATCCCTCATATAAAAGCATATCTTTTAGTTGTTGTAAAACTTTAGGCATAGGAAGTCCAAGAAGCGTTGTTTCCATTTTTTTCGCTTTTAAATTTTTACTTGAATGCACAACTGTGCAAACTTGTTTTTTTAAGTTGGTTGAGAGCGCTGTTTATGATTACAGCATTTCTTTAATTGATATGACCAAAATACCCATACAACCTAACGTTGTCCATTTAATTCGGTAAAAACAAGATTAACTCTAAAAAAACCTCGTTTCCGAGGGACTATATGATAAACGATTGGGTGAAAATTGTAACATTCACAAATAATAGATCAATTTTAAGGCATTAAAGAGATAAATAATGGTATTATTTATTATTTAAAACATCATTTTATTACGAAAAAACTAGGTTCATTATCTATAAAATTACTAAATGATTAATACAACTGATAAAAAAGGTTTTAAATAGAACCCCTGTTTTTTTATTCCTTAATGTTAACAGGAGTTGAAATTTAATAAAAAAGCTATAAAAAGTAAACCATATTTATCTTTAATGGCTGTAAAGAATATTTTTATTTAAATAACCCTTCATTTATCTTTCAAATTGTAAGGAATTATTGAAATTAGCAAAATTTCAACCGTTTTTCATCGTATACTCAGTATTAATTTCCTCATAGTTATATCTTTGCGGCTTGTTAAAAAAACTTGAAATCATCTGGAAAATAGAAGATATAATTATAACCCCGGGAAACAGAATGAAAAATATAAAAACCTTTCTTTTACTATTATTGGTTAACACATTGTTGTTTTCTTTTAGTAAAAATATCAATGCTCAGATTATCAATGGAAATTCGTCTACTGTAACAACCGATTATGATCCGATAGCAGCGACACTTGACAGCCTTGTAAACCTAACTTATGTTCAGCGATTGAATCTTAACTCAGCTTCAACGACCAATAACAATTTTAAGTCTTTCGAAATTCCCTCTTACTCCTCAGATGTTTATAAAAAACGGATAGAAAAAATACAGACACCAATCCCCCTTTGTTTCAATAGTCAGGTAAGTGAATACATAAATATGTATGCGCTGAAAAAAAGAGACCTTACAGAAAGAGTAATGGGATTATCTTGTTTTTATTTTCCATTGTTTGAACAGATTCTCGATCAACAAGGATTACCACTCGAATTTAAATATCTTTCAATTGTTGAAAGCGCATTAAATCCTACTGCTGTTTCCGGAGCAGGAGCAACCGGCTTATGGCAATTCATGTTAGGAACAGGAAAATTTTATAACCTTAAGATTAATTCTTTTATCGATGAGAGAAAAGATCCTGCTTTATCAACGTATGCTGCTTGCCAGTATTTTAAAGACATGTATGCAGTGTACAATGATTGGTTATTGGTAATCGCCGCTTATAATTGCGGAGCAGGAAATGTAAATAAAGCAATAGCAAGAAGTGGTGGTAAAAGAACATTCTGGGAGATTTCACCCTATTTACCAAGAGAAACGAGAGGATATGTTCCGGCGTTTATTGCAATAACATACATCATGTCTTATCCTTCTGAACACAATTTAATTCCTGTAAACCCGATCATGTCATATTTTGAAGCGGATACGGTAATGGTTGATCAAAAGGTAGCTTTGAAAACTATAGCAGATGCAATTAATATTCCTGTTGCTTTATTGCAGCATTTAAATCCAATGTATAAACGTGGAATAATTCCGGAATCCGATGTGCCCTTGCCTTTAAACTTACCTACCAATAAAATTAATTCTTATTTGTCAAATATTTCAAACATATATAAACCTGAAGAGAATAATTCATATGGGTTATTTGTATCAAATGAGAATTCTGTCGAATTGCAATCAAATCAATTGGTTAAAAAATATCATCAGGTAAAACGGGGGGAACATATTCAAAATATTGCCAAGCATTATAACTGTACAGTAAATGATTTAAAAAACTGGAACAGATTAAAGGGGAATAATTTGGTTGCCGGACAAAAACTAGCCATTTATGTTCTAGCCAGAAAGAAAACCGAAAAAATTGTTGCTAAAAATAATGTAGAAAAACCTGCTGTTATGGTTTCTGCTTCAAAACAGTCTCCTAATTCGCAGTCAAAAAGTAAAAGTGATATTAAATTTGTTTGGCATACTGTACAGTCGGGCGACACTCTTTGGAAAATTGCACAGCGATACGATGGAGTAACAGTAGAACAAATTAAAGAACTTAACAATCTTCAATCGAATAAACTGAAAGTTGGAACTAAGTTGAAAGTTGTAATTACGACTTAATTGTAATTTTGATTGTTTTATCAAAAGGATAAATCAATTAAGAAAATTTATAGCATCACAATTCTTTTTTTATAATCTACAAATAAATATTCAGATCTTTATCGGAATTATTTACATTTGAATTAAATGAATCACTCTATGAAAATCCTATTCACATTACTTTTATCTGTATTAAGTTTGTACGTTGCATCAGGACAAAGTGCCCCCAATGCCGGTTTTGAAAACTGGCATGGATATACTTTTGGTGAATATCCTGATTCATGGTCAACGAGTGATAGTGTTTCATTTGCTAATGGTGGTGGTTCAAGCGTTTTTAAATCTACCGATGCTTTTGATGGTACTTATTGTTTGCATCTTAAAAGCACTCAAATAACCATTATTTTTATTCAAGTCACCGGTCCCGGAATTGCTACGAATGGTCAGGTGAATCTTGTAGGAAATAATTTTGTCTTCAGTGGAGGTTCACCGGATACAGCTCGCTCAAGGTTTTTTACAGGCTGGTACAAATACAATCCTTTAAATCCGGCAGATGCTGCAATAGTTAAAGTTTATTTATTTAATAATAATGGAGTGACTCCAAGAGATACAATTGCGGCCGGATTATGGGAACATACAGGAGCAGTAAGTACATACGACCAGTTTGTAATACCAATGATCTATCGTGATTTTGTTACCCCACCGGATACTTGTCTTATTATTTTACAATCATCACGTGGAATAAGCGACCCAACGCTGGGAATTGGTAGTGAGTTCGTGGTTGACTCGTTGGGATTTTCGGGATTTGTTGGTGTTAATGAATTAAAAAATGCTATCAGCTCCGTAAATGTTTTTCCAACTCCTGCAAAGAATGAAATTAATATAGAAGTTGAATTGAAAAGTAATTTGATTCTTAGCTACGAAATTTTTGACATAAATGGCAGGCTGGTTCAAACATCTCTTATGAGTTCGACAAAAGAAAAAATTGACATTAGCAACTTTTCTTCCGGCGGTTATATTTTAAAAATTGGTGATGCAAGAAAAAATATTCTTTACTCCACACAATTTTCAATTCAAAAATAATTTTTTTTATTTTATTCTGATACCTATCTCATATGCGAAAGGCTAATAAATTTTTTTGAGACAACAAACAAAAAGTATAATGATTCCTGACAATTTAAAATATATTACTATTTCAATGTTAGAATTTATTCTAAAACAGATTCATTAAACTTAAAAGTTTCACTAACTGGCGGATAACATCAATGTAGTGTATATATGCCGTCCATTTGCCGCCTATGTAATTTAGTTTCCTTTAATAACTCTAGTTGGGCGGCAAATGGACGGCACCTCCAATCCTAATTCAATGTCGTCCAGCAGGGAACTTTTGAGTTAAATGAATCGAAAAAATGCAGTTTAAGATTTGAAACAGTTAATTCGGAACTCAACCTATATAGCATTTGGATACCTAGCAAAATGCAATTGCTTCACTTTATTAGTGAGTACGTTTCTTAATTCTTCAATATTAATTTTTTTTACGGCTGAGATAAAGACGCAAGTTCCTTCTATTCTTGAAATCCAGCTTCTTTTTAATTCATCAAGTGAAATATTTTCTTTTTGAGAAGGAGTCAGATCATCTTCTTCTTTAGGAATATAATGGTAAGCATCAATTTTATTGAAAACAAGAATTACAGGTTTTTCACCTGCACCAATATCAATCAATGTTTGGTTTACGACATTTATTTGATCTTCAAATTGTGGATGAGAAATATCTACTACATGGAGTAAAATATCTGCTTCACGAACTTCATCAAGTGTTGATTTAAAAGATTCGATTAAATCGTGAGGAAGTTTACGAATAAATCCTACTGTATCCGAAAGAAGAAAGGGGATATTATCGTAAACAATTTTTCTAACGGTAGTATCAAGAGTTGCGAATAATTTATTTTCTGCAAAGACTTCACTTTTACTTAACAGATTCATGAGAGTAGATTTGCCGACATTGGTATAGCCGACTAAAGCAGTTCGAATAAGTTCGCCTCGTTGTTTTCTTTGAGTTACACTTTGCTTATCAAACTCTTTAAGTTTAAGTTTAAGTTTTGAAAGTTTATCTCTGATAACACGTCGATCAGTTTCAATTTCTGTTTCTCCGGGGCCTCTCATTCCGATTCCTCCTCTTTGTTTTTCAAGGTGAGTCCACATATTAGTAAGCCGGGGAAGCAGGTATTGATATTGTGCAAGTTCAACTTGAACTTTTGCTTGTGCGGTTCGTGCACGTTTTGCGAAAATATCGAGTATGAGATTGTTTCTATCTAACACTCGGCATTCTAATACTTTTTCAATATTTCGAATTTGGGAACCACTTAATTCATCATCAAAAATTGCCAGATCAATTTTGTTTTCTTTAATGAAACCGGCGATTTGAATTAATTTACCGCTTCCAATAAATGTTCGTGGATCAGGATGATCGAGTCTTTGCGTGAATCGTTTTATTGTTGATGCACCTGCCGTTTCAGCCAGAAAAGCGAGTTCATCCAAATACTCCTTCACCATTTCTTCGTTCTGACTGCTATGAATCAGCCCGATAAGCACGGCTGATTCATTCTTAATTTTATTAATTGTTGGGATTTTACTCACAAAAGATAAATTCTAAGGATAATTATTTAATTCAATCAGAGATAATGAAGAGTTTAAAGATAGTAATTGTTTACGTGTTAAAAATTAATAGTTGTCAATATTTATAATAACGAAAAGATGTGATTGTTTATTTTTCATAAATAAAAAGTTCAATTGATCAAAGAGCGTTTTTATTTATTGATGAAAATAATTTTGCGATTTAATAGTATAAAATTTTCACTAGCGTTGCGTTGTTATTAGTCACAGTTCTTTGAAATCCTTACTACACAAGTCTTTCAGCCATTTTAAAGTTGGCGTTGATTTGAATTTTCTCTTAACGTTCTTTGTGCAAAACACTGATAATGAACCAAGGGAAAATGACCTTCTCTCAAGTACTAGAATTTGCAAGTCAAGATATCTTTAAGAATATTGTTAAGCACTATAAAGGTAATTATAAAACTAAAGAATTTACGAGCTGGAAACATTTTCTCTGTTTGGCTTTCGGTCAACTGACTCATCGAGAAAGTATGAGTGACACAATGTTATGTTTGAAATTAAATTCAAGTAAACTATTCCACCTTGGAATTGGAAAAGTATTTGATAAATCTACCGTTTCAAGAGCAAATGAAAATAGAGATTGGAGAATCTTTCAAGACTTTGGAATAAAACTTATTGAACAAGCCAAAGAATTATATAAGGATTCCAACGAACTTGATTTTGATTTAAGGGGCGATGTGTTTGCTTTAGATTCAACAACAGTTGATTTATGTTTGGATGTTTTTTGGTGGGCGACCTTTCGCTCCACTAAGGCTGCAATAAAAATTCATACACTTTTGGATTGCAAAACATCTATTCCTGAATTTATTTTTATTTCAGAAGGCGATGTTCATGATGTAAATATTCTTGACATATTACCTATCGTAAAAGGCTCATACTATGTGATGGATAAGGCCTACATTGATTTTGAGCGGCTCTATTCGTTGCATCTAAAGAGAGCTTATTTTGTAGTCAGAGCAAAAGAAAACCTTCAGTTTAAGAGAATGACATCTAAATTAGTGAACAAAAAAAATAATATTCTTTGTGACCAAGAAATTCAACTTAAGGGATTTTACAGCAAATTAAATTATCCTGAAAATATTCGAAGAATAAAATTTTATGATTCAGAATTTGAAAGAACATTTGTCTTTCTTACAAATAATAAAAAAGTGAAGGCTGAGACAATTGCTAAACTTTATTAAAGCAGATGGCAAGTTGAGCTATTTTTCAAATGGATAAAACAACATCTAAAAATTAAATCCTTTTGGGGACAAAATGAAAACGCAGTAAGGTCACAAATTTGGGTAGCTATATCGGTATATGTAATTGTCGCAATTGCAAAAAAGAAATTAAAAATATCTAACTCACTTTATGAAATTTTACAATACATTAGCATAGCACCATTTGAAAAAGCTTCATTAACAGAAACATTTAAAGAAGAAAATTGGAAAGAAAACAAAGAAGCATATCTTAATCAACTGGAAATCTTCTAACTAAGACGCAACGCTAGTGTAAAATTTTAATTATTTAGTAAATAAACGATTTGAAAATAACATCAATTCATCTGCTTCATTTGAAAGTCGCACCATTTTTTCGAAAACAAAATTTAATTTTTCTAAAAGTTTTATTGAGTGTTTATTTTCTGTTGTTGTAATGGCAATAATGTGATCTAACATTAAAACTGTTTTAGCATAATTTAATGTTGCAGAGGCCGCCTCAAAGGCATACCCATTTCCTGTAAAAGCAGAAGAAAGTGCAAATCCCAGATCTATATTTTCAAGTGTATCTCTTTTTATTAAACCACACATTCCAATAGGAATATTGTCTTTCTTTAATATGATTTCATAAAGACCAAAACCATTATTAATGTAACTGGATATTAATTTATCGGAAATATATTTCTTTGCATCATCAAGATTTTTCACATTTCTATCACCAATATATTTAAGCCATGAAGGTGAGTTTAATAACTCAAAAACGAAATCAGCATCATCGATTATAAACTCTCTTAGAATTAATCGATTGGTTTCAATAATATTCATATTAGAAATATTAAAATTATTTATCAACCAGAGTATAAATCAGTGTTTTCTCGCATCGCTCCTTAAGAATAAAATTATTTTTTTTCAAAAGATTTATTGATTTAGAATTATCCGGATCCACATCAGCTTCAATACTTTTTAATTTTAAATTTTTAAAACCATAATTTATAATATTTATAAGAGCCTCCTGCATTATTCCTTTTCCTTGAAAATCGGGGTGTAGTACATATCCAATAAAAGCAGTTAAATTATCTTCAGAAAAATTCCAAAGACAAATAGTTCCGATTAATTTAGTCTTGTTTTTTCCAGCAATTCCCCAGTAAATGCACAGATTGTTTATAATATTATCATTAATTTTATTGATAAATTTTTTTGCATCATTAATGGTTTTTGCAATTGGTATATCAAGGTATTTCAAAATTCTTTCATCCGATCTTAAAAATAATATTTCATTCACGTCATCCGGATTCAAACTTCGAAGGAGTAATCGTTCAGTTGTAATAACAGGAAACGGAGTGAAATTTAATTGGTTCATATTGTTTGGGTATCATATCTACCAACTATAATAAAAATTACAAAACCTTAAATGCAGAATTAGTAATTAAAACAGTCGAACAAAAACTGATTTTATTTGGTCCGCAAACTGTTTACATACTTGACAACTGCAGCTATATTTTGATCACTGATTGTAAGAAGATAAGCGGGCATTTTCCCTTTACTTCCCTCACGTACGCTTTGAATCATTGCATCTTCATTCATTAATGAGTGAGTTAAATCAGGCGCATTCCGGTACATTTTTTTACCATCTGTCCCGTGACAAAAAACGCAATTTTGATAATAAACAATTGCTCCTTCAGCCAATAGCGAATTATTTTCTGTTTCTAATTTAACAGTTTTTGGAATAAAGGGTTTGTTTTTACTCATTTCTGCAAGTCCGTAAGCGCCAATAATAAGAACCATTGCAATTAATGCTAAGCCATATTTATTTTTCTTAAAACCGATGATTGCTAGCGGTATTGAAACAAAAACAAAAATAAGTTTTATGATATGAAATGTCTTTATTCCATCCAATAATACGAAAAGCCAAATGCCGGTGATTAGGAAAGTAACACTAATTATCATCTCAGGTATTTTAGTAACATGAGAATATTTATTTAGCATTGATTTACTCGTAAATAATAAAACTGTTTTTACTACATAAGTGAGTAAAAAGAGCATAACTGAAATAAGGTGAATACGGGCGAGTATATTTGAATCCATGACGCAAATGTAAAATAATTAGTCAATTTAAAGACATTTTTTCAACTAACTAATTATAGCTATTTTGTTTAAATTCTTTACATTCGCATCAATCAATCCACCACATGAAAAAACTATATATTATCCTAGGTATGTCAATTGCTTTATTGGGCAAAGGGTTTGCACAACAAACTTTTCCAATAAACGGAACAACAGATCCTAAACATATTACATACGCTTTTACTAATGCTAACATTTTTATCGATTATAAGACAAGCATTTTATCATCTACAATGATAGTACGTGATGGAATTATTGTCGACATAGGTGAAAAAATAGTAATTCCTGCAGATGCAATTATATATAATCTAAAAGGGAAAAATATTTATCCTTCTTTGATAGATATATATTCAGATTATGGTTTATCTGAAGTTAAAAAACCATCACCATCTGATGGGCCGCAATTTTTATCTGCCACTAAAGGAGCATATAATTGGAATCAATCCGTACGGGCAGAGTATGATGCATATAAAAATTTCAATGCCGATCCCAAAAAAGCTGAAGAGTTAAGAAAACTTGGATTTGGTACCGTAATGAGTATTTTCCGCGATGGAATTGTTCGTGGAACTTCTGTTTTATCGGTGCTTGGAAACGGAAAAGAAAATGATCTGATATTAAAAGATCGTGCTGCAGCAAATTTCTCATTCAACCCTGGTTCTTCAACTCAGGATTATCCTTCTTCACTGATGGGCTCAATTGCACTGATAAGACAAACATATTATGATGCGCAATGGTATAGAAATGGCGGATATAAAAAAGAATTTAATATTACGCTTGATGCTTTTAATACTTTGCAAAACCTTCCACAGATATTTGAAGCAGAAGATAAACAGGATGAACTTCGGATTAAAAGAATTGGAGATGAGTTTAAACAAAATTATATTATAAAAGGAGTTGGAAACGAATTTGAAAGACTTGACGATATTAAAGCTACCGGAAGTTCATTTATTGTTCCCGTTAATTTCCCCGAAGCTTACGAATTAAATGATCCATACGATGTAATAAATATTTCATTACATCAAATGAAAGCTTGGGAGCTAGCTCCTTCCAATGCCGGAATGCTAGCTTCAAAGCAAATAGATTTTGCACTTACTGCAGCAGACCTAAAAAATAAAAATGACTTCTGGAAAAATTTAAGAAAAGCTATTGAGAATGGATTAAGTCAGCAGGATGCACTAAAAGCATTAACATACACACCTGCAAAACTTCTCGGTGTTTCAGACAAAGTCGGACAACTTAATAAAGGAAGTATTGCAAATTTTATAATCACCTCTAAATCACTTTTCGATAAAGAGAATTCAATTCTTGAAAATTGGGTTAAAGGAATTCCTTTTAAAATTGTTGAAGGACAAAATAACGATTTAAGAGGTAATTATTCTTTGAAGATTAATAATCAAAGTTCATTACGACTTAAAATTGGTGGCGATTTAATTTCACCTGAAGGATTCATCTATGAAGACAGTACAGCAAGCAAAGCAATTTTAAGCCGACAAGGATCTTCGATTTCTATTCAATATGAAATTAAGAAAAGAGAAGCTAAAGGCGTTTACAGACTTAGCGGGACTATTAATGATTCTTTAAGAATGTTTAATGGTAATGCATTATTACCTTCGGGTGATTGGGGAAAATGGACAGCTAGTTTTGATTCAGCTTTTTCTATTCCTCCACCCAAACCGGATTCATTAAAAGATTTAAGAAAAGGAAAAGTATATTATCCTGATATGGCTTTTGGTTGGACAGAACAACCTACAGCAAAATCTTTTGTCATTCGAAACACAACTGTATGGACAAATGAAAAGGAAGGAATACTAAACAATTCAGATGTTTATGTTTCTGAAGGTAAAATTAAGCAAATCGGGAAAAATTTAAAAGTTCAGGATGGAACTGAAGTAATTGATGGAACAGGCAAGCAACTTACCAGCGGAATTATCGATGAACATTCGCACATTGCTGCCTCAGGTTCTGTAAATGAAGGAACCCAGTCATCGTCAGCAGAGGTTCGTATTGGAGATATAATCGACGCAGATGATATTCAGATATACAGACAGCTATCAGGCGGAGTAACAGTTTCACACATTCTACACGGAAGTGCAAATGCAATTGGTGGCCAAACTCAGATTATAAAACTGAGATGGGGAATGCCACCGGAAAAACTGAAATTTGAAAATGCTCCGGGGTTTATAAAATTTGCTCTCGGAGAAAATGTAAAACAAAGTAACTGGGGAGACAGGAAGGTAACACGATTCCCTCAAACACGGATGGGTGTTGAACAAGTATATGTAGATTATTTTACCCGTGCTCGTGAATATTCCAGACAATTAAAAGAATATGAATCTTCTGACGAAAAAACACGTGCCGGAAAAATTCCTGTAAGACGTCAACTGGAACTTGATGCACTGAATGAAATACTAAACAAGAAAAGATTTATCACCTGTCACAGTTACGTGCAGAGTGAAATAAATATGTTAATGCATGTTGCTGACAGTTTTGGATTCAAAGTAAATACGTTTACACATATATTAGAAGGATATAAAGTAGCAGATAAAATGAAAGCACATGGGATTTCGGGTGCTTCATCTTTTTCTGACTGGTGGGCATATAAGGTTGAAGTAAACGAAGCTATTCCACACAATGGTGCGATTATGCATAAAGTGGGATTAAATGTTTCATTCAATTCCGACGATGCTGAAATGGCTAGGCGTTTAAATCAGGAAGCTGCTAAAGCAATAAAATACGGAAATTTAAGCGAGGAAGATGCATGGAAATTCGTAACTCTAAATCCTGCAAAAATGTTGCACATAGATGATAAAGTCGGAAGCATTCGAATCGGAAAAGATGCAGATCTGGTATTGTGGAATGATAATCCATTATCTATATATGCACATCCGCTTCAGACATATGTTGATGGCATAAAATATTTTGACGTTGAAACAGATTCTATTTTAAGAAAAGAAGTAATTAAAGAAAAGGCCAGACTAATGCAAAAAATGTCTGATGCAAAAAATAAAGGAGAATCAACTAGAAAACCAACCATGAATTTTCAAGAACTGAAACATTGTGATGATACTGAGAGGGTGTTTATGAAATAGTATCAGGTTTCAGGTATCGGGAATCGAGTATCAGGTATTGTGATTTAATTTAAGTGTAAGGCAAATAGAAATTATAAAATTAGAATTATGAAAAAAATATTTATTGCAATTGGGATTATTTTTTCTTTAAAATCTTTTGCGCAGAATCCGGCTCCGGCCTTACCTCAGAAAGAGGCAATTCTTATTATCAACGGAATTGCGCATATTGGTAATGGACAAGTAATACAGAATTCTGCAATAGGTTTTAGAGATGGAAAACTAATTCTTGTAGCTGATGCGACCAGAATAAAATTAGATAAAAGTGAATACAAACTTATTATAGATGCTGCAGGAAAACATGTTTATCCCGGATTTATAAATTGTAACTCGAATATAGGTTTGACGGAGATTGATGCCGTACGATCAACCCGCGACTTCAATGAGACCGGCGAATTTAATCCTAATGTAAGAAGTATTATTGCTTTCAATACAGATTCCAAGATTCCTGCTACAGTAAGAAGCAACGGAGTTTTGCTTTCTCAGATAGTTCCTCAAGGCGGAGTAATTTCCGGCCAGTCCTCGGTTGTAGAACTTGATGGCTGGAATTGGGAAGATGCAGCCTATAAAACCGATGAAGGCATTCACCTTAACTGGCCTCGGATGTATACTGTTTTCAATAACCCGAATGAAACAGAAGAAGTACAGCGACAAAAAATCCAAAGCAACCTGAATGCGATTGAATTATTATTTAGCGAAGCTAAAGCGTATAGCCTTAATAGTAATCCAACTGAAAAAAATCTTAAGTATGATGCTATGAAAGGTTTGTTTAATGGAAGCAAAAAATTATATGTTCATTGTGATTATGTAAAAGAAATTGTTAGTGCCATAAATATGGCAAAACGATTTGGAGTTAAGATGGTACTTGTTGATGGCTCAGATTCATTCAGAGTAACAGATTTATTAAAAGAAAATAATATTCCTGTAATCCTTGGTCGTATTCATTCACTTCCTCCACGAGAAGATGACGATGTCGATTTGCCATATAAACTTCCGTATTTACTAAATCAAGCCGGAGTAGTTTTTGCTATTGGAATTGAGAGTTCATGGCAGGCAAGGAATTTAATGTTCAATGCCGGAACTGCATGCGCATTTGGATTAACAAAAGAAGAAGCGCTTATTTCTATAACCTCAACTCCGGCTAAAATATTAGGTATTGATGAAAGGGTAGGAACACTCGAAGAAGGAAAAGATGCAACATTATTTATTTCTGAAGGAGATGCATTGGATATGCGGACAAGTAAAGTTACTAAAGCATTTATAAGAGGAAAAGATATTAATCTTGATAATATTCAATCACAACTTTATCGAAAATATATGACAAAGTATGGACTTAATTAATTTTTTTTAGATATTAGATATTAGATATTAGATATTAGATATTAGATATACCTGATACCTGATACCTGATACCTGATACCTGATACTAATAAAGGTACTGCATCATATGCACATCTATATAATTCCCAAATTTCATTCCCACTTCTTTCATAATACCGATATGTGTATAACCGATCAATTCGTGAATGTGAATACTGCTTTTATTTCCTGCGGATATACGAGAGAGGATTGTATGATTATTCACTCGTTTTCCCTCGTGAGTAATTATTTCTAATAATTTTTTCCCGATACCTTTTCCGCGGTGATCGCGATGAACATACACAGAAACTTCTACAGTGCCATCGTAAGCTTTTCGGTCGCTCCATGGACTCAATGAAGCCCAGCCTTTTATTATTCCATTTTCTTCTCCGACAATAATCAGGTGATTGGTTTTGTGATTTCGAAACCACTCCATTTGTCTTTCTATAGAACGTTTTTCAGTATCGAAGGTGGCAGTTGTGTGTTCAACAGCTTCATTATAAATTTCCATTATGGCAGATTGATCTTTCTCAATTGCCGGACGAATAGTAACCATATTTAAAGAGTAAATCGTATAGATAAAGCACCTTCCCAATAACCATAAACACCGGGCAGAATATCAACAAATGGTTTTACATCTAAACTGAGGTTTACGGGTGCGTTTTTAAATTTATAATCTAGTCCGATAATAAAATCACCGCCTAAAGAAAAATTCGAATCCCCATCTTGAAATACATAAACTTTATTATGATGACTTTTATAGTAAAAATAATCGTATCTATAATCGTTATTAAAAAAACCGACGTGTGCTCCTCCACCATAGAACCATGTCAGGCCCTCAGCATTTGGGAATGGTGTATGTTTTTCAAATAAACCGGTGACTGAAAACGAATGTCTGCCAAAACCAAGAATTCCTTCGATGGCAGAAGTTGAACTAATAAAATGTTTTACAGTAATACCACTTGATATTCCGCCCATTCGTAATCCAATGCCTGTCTGGAAAGGCTGAGCAATACTTTTTATAGAAGTAAGAAGTACCAGGATACAAATTATTTTAATTAATTTTTTGTGAATCATTTTAACAATTATTTAGCAGAAATAATTTCATCAATAGTTTGTTGTGTAATGGAATGATAATTCGATCGTGATGTTTTATAAATATCAATAGCAAGAATTTTTCCTTCAGGAGTTTTTACTAATTTAGAAAATAATGGCCTTACAAATTTTCTTCTTCCAACATGTGTTAAAAATTCTCTAAGAGCAGGATAAGACTCTGTGTATTTATTTGTAATAACCCTTTCCAGCCAGGCAAATAATATTTCAGAATTCCCCGTAGTGGAAAAATGGAAAGCATTGTCGAGTTCTTTCATTTTTTCAAGGCTCATTGTTTCGAGAAGAAGACTTAAAAACCTCAGCCACTCATTGGTAGAATAATTTTTAGTATTCAATGTCGAAGCTTGTTTTCCATTTTTCCATTCTTCAACTTCTTTTTTCACGGCTTCAAATTTAGCTGATTGAATGTTGGGGCAATTAGCAGGGAGTCCGGGTTTATATATCCAGTCTTCGATTTTTATTTTATCAGCAAGTGAACTATCGTTGCCAATTAAGTTTGTATAATATTCTTTAAGAAATTCTTCAGTTGTAATAGTTTGAAAGGAGTGATCGGAAAAATATTTTTTCAAAAATGAATCAAATTTTTCACGACCGACAGTTTGTTCAATGAGTAAAAGAAGAAAATGTCCTTTTTCATAGGCAACATCATTCATTCCGTCATCGGGATCGCGGCCGGAAAGATCTAATTTTAAGTGCGTGTCGGCGCTCGTATCTCCGAGTTCGGATATTGTTTCTTTTAAATCCTCAAGGCCGAGCAATGCCTGCATATCTGCAAAATCTTTTCCGTACAATGCTTCCATGATTCTGTTTTCAAAATAAACAGTAAAACCTTCATTCATCCAGAAATCATTCCACGTTGCATTCGTTACTAAGTTTCCACTCCAGGAATGAGCAAGTTCATGTGCAATTAAAGAAGTAAGCGAACGATCACCTGCAAGGATAGTAGGTGTGGCAAAAGTAATTCTTGGATTCTCCATGCCACCGAAAGGAAAGCTAGGAGGAAGAACAATTACATCGTATTGTCCCCAGGCATAAGGTCCGTAAAGTTTTTCGGCAGCATCGATCATTTTTGGAAGATCGGCAAATTCATTTGCCGCTTTGTCGATTGTTACATTTTCTGCATAAACACCGGAACGATTATCCAATGGTTTGAAAACAAAATCACCAACAGCTAAAGCCATTAAATATGCAGGCACCGGTTGTGGCATTATAAAATGATAGGTACCCGATGTGTTTTTCTCCTTAGGATTTTCAGCGCTCATTACAGCGAGAAGATTAGGAGGAACATGAATTACAGCATCGTATGTAAATCGAATCCCCGGACTATCTTGTAAAGGAATCCAGGTACGGGCAAGAATGGCTTGTGATTGCGTGAATAGAAATGGATTTTTTCCACCGGCAGTCTGGGCGGGATTAAGCCATTGTAATGCGGCAGCACCGGGAGTTGTAGAATAATATATTGTTACTGTTTTTGTCTTCTCAGTAATAGGAATCCTCAAAGCATTACCAAGAAAGGGAGTTGAATCTATCAATTGGAAAGCAACGGAAGCATTATCAGCCAATACTTTTTCTATTAAAAGATCGCGTGTATCGAGAATAATTTCTTTTGCATCATCAGAAGATTTTATGCTCAGTTTTGCATTTCCACTCAGAATTTTCTTGTCGAAATTAACAGTCAGGTCCAATGATAAATGAGTTACAGAAGCTTCTTCCGGCTGAGCAAAAGAATGAGGATCGGATTGCTTAATTAGTGAAGGAGTATTAGTTTCCTGCATTTGTTTGTTTTTAGAGGTGCATGAAAGGAGGCATAAGAGGAGCACCAGGAGTTTGTAATTTGTATCAGGTATCAAGTATCAGGAATCAGGATTGGTGAAGGAATAATTTTAATTTATTGGCTGAAATTACTCAATACCATTGGGATTCCAAATAGTAAAAACAGAAAGTTTTTATTATGCTGCATAAACAGCTTTTTAAGTTATTATAGAAGGGAAATGAAACAACTATGGCTGAGTAAAATGGAGTATAAATCAAAATAAAACTAAATAATGCTAATTAATTTTTCTTATCCAATCGTCTACTTTTAATACTGCATAAAAAGGGCGGTGAAGAATTACTTCACCGCCCTTAGAAAAAGGAAAAACAAACGCTAAGAAATATTAATGAGAGATAATTAGTTTTCCGGTTACAGTTTTATTGTTTTCTTCTTTAACCTGAACAGTATAAACCCCTTCTGCAAATTTTTCAGTTTGTAATGAATAGGAATCAGTATATGTTGAGAAGCGTAGTATTTCTTCTCCCAAAATATTGCTGATTGAAATCGTTCTTTGACGGTTGTCGTTAAAGAAAAGATTGCATTTTTGATTGGCAGGATTCGGGTAGATATTTACCGTTGATGAAAAACCATTAATTGTTTTAACAGAGAGAAACTGATCAACCGTATTTAAAGTTGTATTGGTGATTATTGGAGGGTTGAAATCAAAATAAATTCCGGCAGTGTTTGTAATCTCTGCAAGCTGTGGAACATTGTTTAATTGTCGTACAGTATAAGAAACATATCCATGACTTGCCGGTTCGCTTGTATTACTATCGGCAAGATTGATGTTGTCGTAGGTAAACCTCATAACATTTCCACTAAGCAACGAATAAGTCACATCATGACTTGTTCCAACAACTTTCACCGAAGCGGGATCGAGATTTGAGTTCAGAGTATCGAGAATATAAATATTTATTGCTTCAGCATTTCCTGTGTTTTGAAAACGAATAGTATAAGTCAGATCTGTATTTGGTCTGATATAACCTTCCATTCCTACACCGGCAGGCGAAACAGCTTTATCGTTTGGATCATAAGAATTTCTGATAGCAAAACAAAATGTTCCGGTATTATTTTCAGGATGAGCATCACCGGCAGTTGGGGTAATATTCATTTGAACGCAAACACTGTCTCCAATTTGTGAAGTTTGTGATACTAAAACCGGAATACAAAAAGACCAATGATAATCGGGACCGCTAATTGGGTATGTTACCGTATTGCCATTAATTGTATACCCGACGCCAGACGTATCGGGCAGAGGAGTTGTATTCGGTGAAAGGGTTATTTCAATTTGTCCGGTAGGGGAATTGCAATTTTGATTAAACGCATAGACACAAACACTGGCGGTGAAGCCCGGACGAAAAACCCATCCATGAACTGAACCTTGTAAATCAAAATCGGGAGGACAAGCAACACCAAAATCATTTCCTGTAGAAGGAACATTGCTTATTGTTAGAATCCCTGATGGCGGACAAGTAGGAACAAAATGTGCATCAATACCACCGGAAGAATTAACACGTACTTCGTAAGTATTACCGGAAGGAACATTAAAAGAATACAGACCATTTATATCAGTGCTAGCCCAACCTGCAAATTGATTTCCATTATATATTCCAAGGGATATGTTAGGTAATTCTTCTCCAGAATCAAACGTGCAATTATTGTTCAGGTCATTATAAACAGTTCCGGAGATTGAACCGCAAGAAGAAGAAACAATTATTGATTCAGTTGTGATTGTATCAGCATTTAAATCGGGACCGGTTACGATAAACTGAGGCGTGTAGGTGCCTGCATTTAAGTATTCATGATTAAATGTTCCCTGAAGTGGAGGATTCGGGAATAATGGATGATAAAAGATACTATCAACGCCATCACCAAAATTTATTTCGATTTTAATTGAGTCAGCCGGAGAGTAACCGATTGCATAGGCAAAAAAGAAAAAGTGAACCGAATGAGGTGATGTGCAATTATAAAGAGACATTGAATCCAAGCTAATGTTGGCTTCAATTCGTGTTGGATGTGTTGACACTAAAATACTATCACAGAATGTATCCGTACAACCGGTACTGTCAGTAATTGTTAAACATACATTCTGGCCAACATGTAATGGAAATGCATGCACCGGATTCCGGTTTGTATCAATCGGAAGACCAGCGCCAAAATCCCAATGATATGTTACATGCCCTAATGTTCCGTTGGAAGAATCTGAAAAATAAACGAGAGTGTCTCCCGGGGAAACAGAATAACCAAAATGAGCACTGCATTGAGCATTTGAATTTCCGCGTGCAATGGAAAGCAGGCAGAATAGAGCGAGTAAGAGTTTTTTCATAGGAAGAGGGGTTTAATGATTTTGGAGTATAAAAATATTTTGATGATTGATTTCTTTAACAAATGTAATACAGATGAATGAATCTTAAAATTAAAGTTATGAATTTCTTACTTATTCAAAGTGACAATATATTAATAAAAAAAAGATGATTAGCCATTAGTAAGCTAAATGATTATTTATATAATTCTGCTGAATTCAAAAAAACGCAGTGATATTTTTTAAAATGGTTTTAGGATGATTTATAGGTAATTGAGGTAGATAAATTTCAAAAAGGGGTTTCTTATATTTATTCTTTATTCAACTATAAATTTCCTGACACAACTTTTATCATTCGCTTGGAGATGTAAAAAATATATACCGGGTTTAAATGAGGTTAGATTAATTCTGTAATAAAGCGGAGAAAATGTTTTAGTTTTTAAAATTTCTTTTCCGAGGATATCGGTAATGAAAAAAGTTTTTAATACGGATTCTGTTATCATGGTTGAAACAAAAATTTCCAGATGAGCTGGATTTGGATAAAGATTTACAGACAGTTCTTCGTTTTTTAGGTCGTCAATATCAAATAAATGAGTACATGGAAAACTATCGGTCTCGAAGAAATGTTTTATCCTCATGACCTGGTCGCGATTGACAGCCAATGAAGTATTCGGGCCATTTGGATAATTTGGCTCACGGGTAAATACATAGGCATAATCAAGCGATCGTTTACTATGTGCCGGTAAATCAAACGGTCCGGAAGAAACAAATATTCTTCGATCACTTGGTTCATTTGAAATACAACCTGAACATGGATGACTCTCCGACCACCCACTTGTAGTATCGTAAGGAGGACCGCTAAACATGTAATTGGTATAGTTTGTAGAGGAGCGATCATATCCACTACCTCCATAAACCATATGTGAGTTATCTAGCCATCGTCCTTGCATTCTATAATAGTAATTTAACGCAGAAGTGGGATTACCAATGGCTGTAGGATCACTGTTCCAATAAATAAAATAATTCATCATGCAATTTTCTCCGGGTTCATCAATTGTTCCATTATGATTGTTATCTATTGTATCATTTGGGGAAGCTTCAGGGCCCTTCAGAAAAGCAAGGTTTATCATGGGAGGATGCAGACCATAACCACTATCATAATATCTATCATCATCATCGCCATTGTAGGCAAAAGCTACATCAATTACAGTATCGCAACCTACAAAGTCATCAAGATAATCTCCAAGATCAACGTCAGTGTAAATTCCTAAATAAACATCATGATAGGCAGTATCGCTGCGATTGAAAATATCATAATGATAAAAAGTTGTATAGTTAATTACACTATCGCCGTTTATTAATAACGGACAATTATAAGCGTATGCACAACCATGAATTTCTACACCAAGATTATAGGGGGATCTTGTTTCTCCATGTGAAGAAAAATTATCATTAAACACCCACCAGAACATTTGGTCGCCTTTTATTTTAGGATAGTCGCCATCGAAGGGTCTATAAATTCCATCGTGATTATTATCAACGAATGGGGCAAGAGATCGCGAAATACTACCAGTTCCATGTGCGGGCCAGTTTTGAATAATATCAGGTATTAAATAAGTACCATTTGCAACAGAGCCGTTCCGATAATTATAAATAAAATCATTCACAGTATAGCGATCTATTTTCCAAAGTTTATCATATTGCCGATAGACGGAGGAATCGATGGAGGCATTGATGGTGTCTAATGGCCCCGGCCAGAAATCGCTTCCACTTAGGCGATAGGTTTGTGCTGCGATATGTATTTTATCTTGCGAATCTCTTCCACCTATCCAAAGTCCTTCGGCAAAAATTGGAGTTTTACCGGAACCTTTTGGTGTTTCATACAATGCATTACCAGTAAGATCCCAGAACATACTTCCATTATTCCAAATACGTGCTCGTACTTGGTTGACATCAAGATATGGGCAAGTGTCAGGAGGTTGTAATAGATTAATTCCTGAAAAATTTGTTTTGTATATAATGGTTCTTCTGGAGTTAACGTTGGTTGTCGAAATTATTTCACCTGTGTTATTAAAATCATATAATTGAGGTCTATAGTCAACAACATTTAATGCCTGCTTAAAAGAATCATCAAGTTCATAATATATTCTAACAATATTCAATAATGAATCACATTCAGCTATGTAAAATGAGTATATAAAACCCGCATCAATAATAACATAGCTTTTATTATTAATTGTTCCTCCAAGAAAATAATCAGGTTTATTTGTTAGATAATCCTGAAAGAAACATGGATCAGATGGGAAACTCAAAGGAATTAAAACAGTATCATAAATTTGATATCCCCCTGTAAATAGATGCCCGGATCTATCGGAGTTGATTCTAAAGTTTTGAAACCATATAGGTCCAATTAATTTCCAATTATTATTTTTTAATAAAAATATTTCGTAGTTCAATGTTGCATATAGCCCATAATTATTCTCATTGAAGCATAAAACACTATTGGAAGTTAAAGAAGAATTAGATGTATTATAAATATTCCAATTAGTTCCGTCAAATGAAACTGCTCCGCTATCAGTAGCAATCCACAAAAGAGTATCTGATTTAAAAAGATAATTTATTTTATTTGATGGCAATGGTGAATTAGAACTGTTATATGTAACGAAGCTTACGCCATCAGTCTTTACAAATCCGCTGTCGGTACCAATCCATTTTATCGAACCTTCAAAAGCAAAAGCGGTTACATTTTTTGATGGCAAGCCATTGGTATCTGTAAATATTCTCCAAGATGATCCATCATATTCGGCAGCACCAATTCTTGTAAAACCAATCCATACATGATTATCCGGAGAGACTCGTAAAATATTTTTGGATCTCATTTCATATTGTGTAAATCCGGAAGGAACAGGAATAGAATCTACCTGAGCTGAAATTTTTAGGCTGTATAAAATTATTATTAAAACAATAAGTTTCTTCATATAAAAAGGCATTAAAAACTAAAGATAAATATATTCAGGGAAGAATATAGGAAGCAGAGAAATAAAATAGGACAATTATTAAAAAAGTAAAAGCTTTTTAAAGTTTTACCTTTAAATTAATCCTATTGAACCAAAGTTCGCTACTTCTGCATTTGAGCTCCCAACCAAATGGTCTAATGAATGCCAAAACTTTTTCGATTTACTTCGATGCTATTCACTCACAAGTACCGCCAGCTGGCGGTTGACAATATCGGTTGTTTATCAATGCCGTCCCAATTAAGCCGAACTAAATTTGTGAAATTTTTTTAATATTCCTAGGCGTCAATGGGACGGCACTCCATCAATTAAATTACGTCATCCAGAGGAAGTGTGTCACGAATGTAAGAAATAAGTATCGTTCTTTCAATGCTGAATAAAAGATGATAGTAGGTCTATCGTATACGCTGTACAGACGGAGTATGCAAACTGCCTTGCAGGTGCTGTGTTCAAAAGATATGGTGCTGA
>JANOVV010000134.1:0-19892 GCA_031417555.1 Bacteroidota bacterium | reverse complement strand
CACAGTAAAAGAAAAAATAAATTAAGTCCAATGTAAATGCCAATATTTACTAATCTCAGAAAAGCAAATCGCTTGGCCCTGTTTTCCTGTCGAAGTTTGGCAAATGGAATTGCAGTAATTGCATCGGTGGCAAGAATGCCGGCAAAAATCTTAATGTAATAAGCGCCTTCAGAAGAACCTCTTAGTACAAAAGATGCAATGGGTTCAGAAAACAGGATGATTACTAAAGCAAAACACAAAGAACTTACTACTATAGAAATAAGACTTGTTGAATATACTTTCCCGTTTTCTTTTTCAGATTGAATAAATTTAAAAAATGCTGTTCCTAGTCCATAAGTAAAAAGTATATTAAAGAAAGCAACATAAGCATAAACTTGTGTTACAACACCATACTCGCCTACAGCGAAAATTCGGGTGTAAATAGGAACCAATAAAACATTAAGTAATCGGCCTACGATACTGCTTAAACCATAAATAGCAGTTTGCCCGGCCAGTTGCTTGTATGAGCTCAAGAATATATCAGTTAGAAATCAAATGTGCGAATAGTATTAACGTATTATGACGAATCCCTGAGAATTTTTCAAAGGCCTTTCGTGTATATCTATCTTCTCTACTTTTGCGCCTTTCGGGCCTTTCTTGCACCATTCAATAAATTGAATTAAAATTTCTTCTTCCCCTTCGGCAAAAACCTCTACCGTTCCATCATTATTATTTCTCACAAAGCCAACTATTCCAATTTTTATTGCCCTTTCACATGTTGATTTACGAAAAAAAACTCCCTGAACAAGTCCATGTATGCGGAGATAGTATGCTTTCAAGTATTTTCTAATTTGGAATCAATACGAATTTACTTCTGTTTTATTTTGATTGGAGATCTATTTGTAAAAATAAAATATACATATCAATTTTTTAATCATTCCAGATGATATTCTTTTTTTATTAATGTAAACATATTAATTGCTTTTTTATTCAATAGTTCTAATCTCGCTTCTATTAAGAATGTGCTTCCTTTAATCTGGTGTATATAAAAAGCAAGGTCTTGTTGTAAATTTACGTCGTATGATCGTAATGGTGGATTGTAATCAAGCCGTTTTATACCATCAATGGTAACCATTTTATCAAAAACAAAAGGGTTATAAATTTGAGATATTATCGGAAAGGTGTTAAAACGTTCGAGTCTCTCATCTTCAAAATTTCGAACAAGGGTTTCTACCAATTTTTGATAGGATATCATACTATCTGCTACCTGCTCATTCCTTATCAATCGCAATGAACCGGAACTTTTTAATTGTGAAATTGTTCTGTCATTACTCTGAAATCCGGCTGTTCTGATTAGCGTCCTCCCAAAATAATAAAGATCTTTTTCAAACCCTTTTATTTTTTGACTGCCTAACAAAAGCATTAACGAGTCCATCTGTTCCATTTTTTTCTTTCGAAAGAAGATGTTTCGTCTTATTGCCGTCGTATCTGTTTTTAAATCTTCTATATATGTTTGAATAAACTCCTTCTCTCTATTTCGTTCAATTACATGCTCCAACTGATACTCTGCCAGAAAACCGCAGAAGACAGCAAGGAAGAGCATTAAAAATTCCCAGAAATAATTAGTCCATTTTTTTCGTGAAGAATGTGCATGATGGTGTACTTCCATATTTTGAATTTAATTTTTATACAAATTTTTGAATTTCAATACAGGAAATTAATAGGTAAATGAATAATTTGGTTAAAGTACGTTTTCAAAATGAAAAGTCTGGAGTAAAATTGAACTCGGATTTTTAACGCAAAGTACACCACGTCTCGCTGAGTTTCGCAACGAAAATAGAAATAATTAAGAAAAATTTCAAAACTTTAGAGGCATAAGTCAACAATCAACTTTTGCTGATTTACTCAAATGCTATAATCTTTGTTTCTAAAAAATTCAGATTCTTAACTGATAATCAATTATAGATCAACCGAAAATCAAGTTTTGTAATCAGCTTCCGGTAATTCTTTTTCAAATCCCTGTCAACTGCTTTTATGTCTTTGTATTCCTGAAATTTTTGCATCAGCAGCATATCGAATACAGAACTTTCAAGAAAATCTATATCTGTTCGAAAACCACAAACACATAATGCCTGGGTTTTTTCGAGAAACTGACGAACTTTCTTTTCATCGGTTGCAAGAGTGTTACAACTTCCAAAGTGAATAATTTTATTTACACATGAGCCGTTTAAAATTTCCGCAAGCTCCATTAAGTCCAAATTTTCGTTTCCGATTTCTATTATTTCCGGGTGACCATGAAAAGCAAGATAGCAGATTGTGTAATCTTTATATCTTCTATTCTTCCACATCTTAAGATAATATTTCAGATTTTCCTTTGTACCGCAATTTTTATGAATGTAATTAATATTACAATTTGCACGTAAAAACTCGAGTGCTGCACTGACACTTGATTTTTTTCTAAGATCGTTATCCCAATCTCCTTCCAGACAAAATACATGTTTAGCGAAATCCTTTGCTATACGCATTGTTTACTCTCTCTTTCTTTTTTTAATTGTTAATTGTTAATTTTCTGTCGTTTTAAATTCAGGTTTTCTTTTTTCCAGAAATGCTTTAACGCCTTCCTTAAAATCGTTAGTGCCGAAACATTTTCCAAATTCATTAATCTCAAATTGAAATCCATCGACTCCTTCCGTGTAATATGCATTCACACAACGTATGACGGCTGATATGGCTTTGGGCGATTGAGCTAAAATTTTATTCAAAAGCTCCATTGCTTTTTCCAGCAAATGTTCGGGAGTTGTAACGTAATTCACTAAACCAAAATGAAGCGCTTCATCTGCTCCTATCATATCTGCTGTCATTAGTAATTCCAATGCTTTGCCTTTACCAATTAATTGAACGAGTCTTTGTGTGCCGGCATAACCGGGAATAATTCCAAGTTTTACTTCGGGTTGTCCAAATTTTGCATTGGTTGAAGCAATTCGAAGATGACAACTCATTGCTAATTCGCAACCACCTCCTAATGCAAAACCATTAACGGCAGCGATTACGGGTTTAGAGCAATTCTCTATTGAAAAAAACACTTTACCGCCTGCAATGCTTAGCTGCTTTCCTTCTTCTGTTGTATAGTCCGAAAATTCAGTTATATCGGCTCCGGCAACAAAGGCTTTATTGCCGCTTCCCGTAATTATAACTCCTTTAACATCCGAATTTTTTTCAGCCATTTGTATGGCGCCGCCGATTTCCTGTATCGTCTGATAATTTAATGCATTTAATTTATCCGGTCGATTGATAGTAATTGTTAAGATCCCTTTTTCTACAGAAGTTAAAATATTTGACATTTGATTATTGTTTTTAAAATTGCTGATTGACACGTCTGCGCTTATTTACTTCTTCTGTTATATAATTTACTATTTCTTTTGTCTCTGTTCCCGGTGCAAAAAGTTTTCCAACACCAAGAGCATTCAACTGCTTCATATCATCTTCCGGAATAATCCCTCCTCCTGTTACTAAAACATCTTCCATTTTTTTTTCTTTCATCAGCTTTATGATTTTTGGAAAAACTGTCATGTGTGCGCCCGAAAGTATACTTATACCAATTGCATCTACGTCTTCCTGTATGGCTGCATTAATTACCATCTCGGGAGTCTGACGCAACCCTGTAAATATTACCTCCATTCCGGCATCGCGAAGAAATGCGGCAATCACTCTTGCACCGCGATCATGACCATCAAGGCCTACTTTTGCAATTAATATTCTTATCGGTCGATTCATATTTGATATTCCTTTTACAGCAAATGCAAATTTTAATAATTAAAAAATCATATTTGATTATTTAAAGCAGGATAAATTTTTAGAAAATGATGTATGGGTTGTGTATGGTTCTTAAAAACCGATCATATAACCGTATTAGTACAAATATACGAAGCTGAACGAGTTCAACTCACTTCCGGAAGGCTTACAAAAAAACTTGAACCTGTTTTATAAGTACTTGTAAACCAAACTTTTCCTGATGCCTCTTCAACAATATTCCGCACGAAAGCAAGGCCAAGCCCCATTCCACTTGATTTTGTGGTAAAGTTGGGGGTAAAAATTTTATCCCTTTGATCCTCAGGAATTCCGATTCCGTTATCGGAGATTTCAACGACTATAAAGCCGGCATCACGGCGCATGGAAATAGCCAACTTACCCCGTCTTTCGTCGGGTATAGACTGAACGGCATTTTTCATTAGGTTAGAAAATACTCCGATTAACTGATCTTTATCTGCTAAAACATAAAAAGGTACTTCCTCCATTTGAAATTCTACATCAACACCTTCATAATAAAGAGAAGCAACTTGCAAAAGCAATTCTCTTAAATCGATTTTGACAGGCAATGGCAAAGGCATTTGAGCAAAATTTGAAAATGCAGTTGCAATGTTCGAAAGAGTATCTATTTGTTGTATCAAAGTCGTTGTTATTCGATCAACTAAATGTTCGTCGTCGATATTTTTGTCTTTAAATGTCCGGTGCAAATGTTGAACCGATAATTTCATCGGGGTAAGTGGGTTCTTTATTTCATGTGCTACTTGTCTTGCCATTTCTCTCCAGGCAGATTCTCGTTCACTGCGTGCAAGTTTTTCGGCACTTTTAGATAATTCATCAATCATCCTGTTGTATTCATGAACCAGTTGTCCGATTTCATCATTCTCTTTATATGCAATCTTCTCATTGGTTGCTCCAAGTCTGATGCCTGCCATTTTCTCTTGAATTAACAGAAGAGGTTTCGTAATTCGGGAAGAAATAAAAATGGTAACAAGAACAGCGAGTGCAAAGAGTAAAACATAAATATTTACAATGGCAGAAAGAAAAACAGAAACTTCTTTGTTGAGTTCATTTTGTTTTTCAAAATAAGGAAGATTGAGAAAAGCGATAATATTTCCTGATCGATCTGTAAACGGTGCATAAGCAGCTATGTAATTAAGTAAGCCAATATTTTCCGGATGTATAAATTGCGTTAATCCCTTTTCCTTGATTCCAAAGAATGCACCCTGATTCATCCTCTTAGAAATAATTCCTTTGTCAAAAATTTTAGGCTGGGATGAATAAACCATTTGACCATTCCCATTATAAATATTAAAATCTATATTAGTATTATTTACCAAACGGTCAAATTGTTTATATTGATCGGAAGTGTCTTTGTTTTCAATTTCCGAAACTGAAAATAAATTTTTACTTAACATAAACCATAAAGCATTTACCTGATCACTGATGCTTTTACGCTGATCATTAACATATTTTCTGTTGATGTAATAAACAGTTCCTGATCCAACCAATACAAATGTCAAAACAACTAAAAATATCACTGATGCCTGAACTCTCCGTGTTAAATTCCATTCCCATTCCCCGCCTTGTCCGATAAATCCAGAGAAAATAAAAACAATAAAAGAAAGAATACTCATGAAAGTAAACATCCATGAAAAAAGTGTGAGTACTCCTAGTAAATTACCTTCAGGTTTGCTGACGACGATAAACGAATTATCATTGATTCGGTTTATTAAATGAGTGTAGCCATTACTATTTAAAAAAGTAAATTCCTCTTTCGAAGGAAGAAACTCCTTTCCTGTAAGAGGATAAATATAATTGCCATATTCAAAAACAAGTGATTCGCCGGAGTAGCGGGCTAATGAATAACCTTCTGCCGTTGAATTATCCTGATTTTTTCCACTGATAAATAATTCCGGAAACCCTTTGACAGAATGAAGAAAACGAGCTGTCATCGAAAGCACCAATGTAAAACGATGTTCATCTTCATTAAATGGAAGAATAGCTAAATAATAAGTGCCACCTGTCTCATTCTTCAGAAAAAAAAGTCTCTTGCTGTATGTCGTTTCTCCTTTTTGTGCTTCGCTCAGGTAAAAACCGAGTTTAACATCTTGGTCAGATTGATTTTTATCATCAAAAGCTATTACATTCAATTCGAATTTTGAGAGATAACCGGAAAAATATTTCTGGCTGATTAAAGTAAATAATTTTTCGTCTACCTCTTTTCCTGATTGAAGAATTGAAAGGACCGATTGATCGGATAAAATTTTATTCTCCTGTTCCCAAAAAAGAAATTCAGCAATGTGATCCTGCCCCATCTTTGCCTTTTGAGCAATAAGCTTACGGGTTTCATGTTCCTTTTCCCGATTTAAAACTGTTAGTGAAAGCGCAGTATAAATAGCACATATTGAAATACCAAACCAAACATGCCTGCCTGTAACTTTATAACCCCATATAATTTTAAAAAGACCAGCAGTTATAAAAAGAAAACATAAAAGTAAAATCGAAATTGAAGTAAAAGCTAAAATACTATAGGTGTTTATGTCTGCCGGACTGTTGAGTTCAAATGAGATATTTGAATTAATTACAAGTCCGCTTATCAGGAAATGAATTATTAACGCTGACACTAGCCAAATAGAAATCAGAATCAATTTATTTCTTTTACGTGTTAATATGTTTTCATATAAACTTATTGAAAAGACAAGAACCAGCGCAACATTAATAAGCATATCGCCGAGAGAATTGAAATAAAAAGAAGAGGCATAATTTGTCGGACTAAAGATTCCATGACTATAAAAGCTCAAAGGTAATTTGAGATAAATCATTAGTGTTCTTAATCCTACAACGACAAGAAGTAAAATAATTGTTAAAATAATAGATTTAGAAAAATACTTTAACAGAAGATAAATAGAAATCAGAACTACAATAGCAAGTATAAAATAAATCCAGACAATAAAAGCTGATGGCGGAGAACTTGCTAATGTATCTTGTTTTAAAATGTATGCCGGCTTTTTTCCCGGCAGATGAAGGGTGTCGCCGGTAGCTGATATTTCAAAATCATCACCGATGCAAAGCGCCGGATTAAAATTATTTACAAGGTATTTATTCTCGTAATCATAACTATGTTTTAGAAGTATCAGGCAGATAATTTTTCTGTTTTTGTTTTCGATTTTATATGCGATAAAATCACCGTTCGACAAATGCAAGAATTCTTCATTGCGGATTCCTGCAAGTATTGAATCGTTAACTGCCGGTTCGTTATCCGACCAGAATTGAAGAACATTATTCTTCAAAACATAAAAACTGAAACCGGATTTAAACTGACGGTTTTGCAAAATGAAATTATTAATTTCCGCCTCAGTAGTAAATTGACTTACTTTTTCGAGTTTAATAAGTACTTCTTTCTTGTATTCCTCCAATTTTTTTTCTGCCCCTTTAATAACCTCAATCGGATTTCTACTTCGGTTTTGCGGGAGAAACTGAATAATAACAGTTGTGCATACAACTGCAATCATCAGCATTAATGCAGCTTTTAAGTTATTCTTAAAAAAAATTTTCAAATAGTTTTCGGTTTATTACTGTTAAGATTCCGAATTAATTTTTCAATTACCACAGGAAAATAGGTATATTCTAATGCATGAATTTTTGCTGCAAGAGATTCTGCCGTTTCAGTTTTACTGACATGGCAACCAGCTTGAAAAATTATTTCTCCGTCGTCGAATTTTTCATTAACCTGATGGATTGTTATGCCGGAAATGATCGCACCTGAATTGATGACTGACTGATGGACATTATTGCCATAAAAACCCTTTCCTCCATGTAAAGGGAGAAGAGCGGGATGAATATTAATTATTCTTCCTTTGAATTTTTCGATTATTTCTTTAGGAATAAGTAAAAGAAAACCGGCCAGAATAATAAAATCAATTTTTTTTGATTCCAGCTGATTTAGAATCAAATTCGGGGTTTCTAAATCTGTTTTAGAAAAAATTTCACATGGGATTTTATACTTGGAAGCCCGTTTAATGACGCCGGCTTTGGGATTATTTGTAAAAATACCCTGAATTATTGCCCACCTGCTATCAGCAAAATGACTGATAATATTCTCAGCATTTGTACCTGACCCTGAAGCAAAAATTGCAATCCTTATCATAAAGCAAAAATAGTTTTATTATGTGTATGGAATTTTCAAGATATAAAAATAGTAAAGATGATTTTTCTTTACTTTGCCGCTGTTTAAATTAATAATTACACAAAGCTAATTATGTCACTTAATCCAATCCTCCAGTATTTCGTTCCAAAAGACAGGAAATTTTATCCTTTGTTTGAACAAGCTTCGGCTAATATGGTTGCCATCAGCAATGTCCTTGTTGAATTGATGATTGCTCCCACCATTGAGAAACGAACTCCGCTTGTACGTCAAATTGAAAAACTGGAACACGTTGGTGATGAAATTACTCATACAATTTTTCAGGAAGTAAGCACAACATTTATCACACCTTTCGACAGGGAAGATATACAAAGGCTGGCTTCCGTTCTTGATGATGTTATTGATTATATACACGGCTCTGCTAAACGTATCGAACTGTATAAAGTGCATCCTATACATCCATCCATGATAAAGCTTTCGGAGCTTATTTTACAATGCGCAACTGAATTAAATACTGCTATTTGTTCATTAAGAAACATGAAAAATATGATCAAGGTTCGCGAAGCTCTTGTTCGTGTTAATAGCATTGAAAACCATGCTGATGATATTTTTGATAATGCAGTTGCCAGACTTTTTGAAGACGAAAAAGATGCTATTCAAATTATAAAAATAAAAGAAGTGCTATCTGCATTGGAAACCGCTACCGATAAATGTGAAGATGTGGCAAACGTCCTAGAATCCGTAATTGTTAAGCACACTTAAAATTTTAATCCCGTATTTATGGAGTTTCTTTATGTGATTATAATACTGGCATTAGTCTTTGATTTTATTAACGGATTTCATGATGCCGCCAATTCAATTGCAACTGTTGTTTCTACAAAAGTTTTATCGCCATTAAGTGCTGTTATTTGGGCTGCCATCTTTAATTTTCTTGCCTATTGGATTTTCGAATTAAAAGTCGCCGATACTGTGTCTAAAACGGTAAAACCTGAGTTTATCACACTCATTGTTGTTTTTTCGGGCTTAATTGCTGCTATTGTCTGGAACTTAGCCACCTGGTGGTGGGGAATTCCTTCCAGTTCATCTCATACTTTGATCGGCAGTTTTGCCGGAGCCGGAATTGCCAATGCCGGTTCTTTTGGAGCAGTTCAGTTAGATAAAGTAATGCCTACCCTTTATTTCATATTTCTTGCTCCTTTTATCGGAATGCTTCTTTCTTATATTATATCATTAATTACGATGAGACTGGCAAAATCATCAAATCCTTCGAAAGTTGACCGAATTTTTAGACGATTGCAACTTGTATCCTCAGCTGCTTATAGTTTAGGTCATGGAGGAAATGATGCACAAAAAGTTATGGGAATTATTGCTGCAGCCATGGTTTCTCAAGGGCTCATCAGTGGTACAAAAGATTTACCTGAATGGGTTCCTTTAGCTTGTTATTCTGCAATTGCCTTAGGTACAATGATTGGCGGATGGAGAATTGTTAAAACTATGGGACAAAAAATAACAAAGCTCTCTCCTTTTGAAGGCTTTAGTGCTGAAACAGCAGGGGCAATAACATTGTTTGGTGCTCAACATTATAAAATTCCGGTGAGTACAACTCATACTATTACCGGAGCAATAATTGGCGTTGGAGTCGTAAAACGCGTAAGCGCAGTTCGTTGGGGTGTTACAATAGAATTAATTTGGGCATGGATCCTTACTATTCCCGTTTCCGCTCTTTTAGCCGCCGGAATCTTTTACTTAATTCGATTATTCTTGCCTTAAGTTTACTTACATTCGATTTTGTTATTACCCTGAATAAATTTTACTTTGCACCCTCAAATTAATAAACACAAAAACGATTCAATCATGTCAGACATTGCAACAAAAGTGAAAGCCATCATCATCGATAAATTAGGCGTTGATGAAAAAGAAGTGACTCAGGAAGCAAGTTTTACGAACGACCTTGGTGCAGATTCCCTTGATACTGTAGAGCTTATCATGGAATTTGAAAAAGAATTCAATATCGCTATTCCTGATGACCAGGCTGAAAAAATTGCAACCGTTGGTCAGGCAATCGATTATATTGAAAAAAACGCTAAATAATTTTTTATCGATCCGGCCCTTTCATTAAGATCAGGTTGCTTTCTGCAAGCTTATAAGCCCGGATTGAACATCCACTTTAAAACTCCGGTACAGGTATGGAACTGAAAAGAGTCGTAGTAACCGGTCTCGGAGCCCTTACTCCGCTTGGAAATTCTGTAGAAGAATACTGGAATGGGTTGATAAACGGTGTCAGCGGTGCTGCCGCAATCACAAAATTTGATGCGGCTAAATTTAAAACACGGTTCGCATGTGAAGTAAAAGGATACGACGTAAATAATTTTTTTGAACGTAAAGAAGGCCGAAAACTCGATACATTTTCTCAATATGCAGTCGTTGTTGCCGAACAAGCAATAAAAGATGCAGGATTTAATCTTGAAAAATTAAATCACGACAGAGTTGGAGTTATCTGGGGTTCCGGAATCGGCGGACTTAAAACATTTCAGGATGAAGTTTCTGCTTTCGCAAAAGGCGACGGCACTCCACGCTTCAATCCATTCTTTATTCCTAAAATGATTGCTGATATTGCTTCAGGCCATATCTCCATTCGTTTTGGATTTCGTGGTCCAAACTTTACAACTGTTTCTGCCTGCGCTTCATCAACGAATGCGCTTATAGATGCTTTCAATTATATCCGCCTCGGAAAAGCAGACGTTTTTGTATCCGGCGGCTCTGAAGCACCAGTCAATGAATCGAGTGTTGGCGGGTTTAATGCTCTTCAGGCACTTTCTGTCAGGAATGATGATCCGACAAAAGCTTCACGGCCTTTCGATTTAGACCGTGATGGTTTTGTAATCGGTGAAGGTGCCGGTGCTCTTATTCTCGAAGAACTCGAACATGCTAAAGCGCGAGGTGCAAAAATTTATGCAGAAGTTGCCGGTGGAGGAATGTCTGCTGATGCTTACCATATGACGGCTCCACATCCTGAAGGTCTCGGCGCTGCAAATGTTATGCGTGCAGCTATGGAAGATAGCGGATTAAATATTTCTGATATAGATTACATTAATGTTCATGGCACTTCAACTCCTATCGGCGATCCGCAGGAGATAAAAGCCATACAAACATTCTTCGGTGATCACGCATATCGAATGAATATAAGTTCTACAAAATCAATGACCGGACATTTACTGGGAGCAGCAGGCGCTATTGAAGCAATGGCAAGTATTCTATCAATCGTAAATGGCATTGTTCCTCCGACCATAAATCATTTTACCGATGACCCTGTTTTTGATCCCAAGCTTAATTTTACTTTTCATAAAGCACAAAAAAGGGAAATTAGAGCAGCGTTAAGCAACACTTTTGGA
Organism: Bacteroidota bacterium; assembly: GCA_031417555.1. Classification (GTDB taxonomy): domain Bacteria; phylum Bacteroidota; class Bacteroidia; order AKYH767-A; family 2013-40CM-41-45; genus JADKIH01. Next base: position 8,570 of record JANOVV010000134.1, on the reverse strand, counting down.
TTTGGTGGACATAATGCATCTATCATCTTCAAAAAATACGAGTAATCTAGATGATATTGAAAAGAACATATATACACAATCAATGAGGAGCGCAGGCCCGCCAAAAAACCGGGAAGCGTCAGCCTTGTGCAGGCTGGCAGGTTTTTTTTGGCTTGATTTTTTTTGCGTACTTTTTTTTATCAAGAAAAAAAAGTAAGAATCGAAGACGTGCATATAACGGATACAGTGCTTTTAAATATGGAAAAATTATTCTAGTATATGATTTACCTATATTGATGTTGTATAAGTCGCGTAGTTCATAATATGTTCTTATCGTCGACTGAAATAAAAAAAATTGCTTGAGTTATTTTTCTAATATCCGGAATATTTTTTCAAAGGATAAGAAATTCATTTTTTCTTTACGAAACCTCCTTGGATTTTTTCCCGGAAATATGTCTGTGTATCACCTTGCCTTTCGCCATCGGTCTGCAGCTTCTGAACATCAAAGCGGCATAAAACTTAGCAACGAACGACTGGAATATTTAGGTGATGCTGTTCTTGGCGCCGTGATAGCAGAATTACTTTTCAAAAAATACCCTTTCCGTGAAGAAGGATTTCTTACAGAGATGAGAAGTAAAATTGTTAACCGCGAACACCTCGGCAAGCTTGCCATGAAATTAGGTATCGATCAGTTTATGGTTAAGTCTATTGATCCCGCAGCAAAAAATCGTTCTGCTTATGGTGATGCTTTTGAAGCATTGATTGGTGCTGTATATATTGATAAAGGCTACGATGCTACCCGAAAATTAATCATTAACCGTTTTGTAAAACACCACATCGATCTCGAAGAAATCGAAAACCAGGATACAAATTTTAAAAGCCGTCTTATAAACTGGGCACAGCGCGAAAGAAAGGCAATCGATTTCGAATTCCTTGAAGAAATTGATAACGGCGGAAAGAAACTTCTTCGCGTTCGAGTTCTTGTCGATGGGAATGAAATGGCCAGGGGTGAAGACTTTTCTAAAAAAAGAGCCGAACAAATTGCCGCCGAAAAAGCTTGTCAGCAATTGGGACTTTAGTTAGTTATTGGTAAAATAGTGAATGTAAGTCGTCTCAAAAACATTTTCGATGTATTAAATTCACAAGTACCGTCAGCTGGCGGTACTTGTGAGTTCAATTTTATATTGTTTGAGATGGATTCTAATTATTTGTTTATTTAATTTATTTATATGACAATCTATTAATAACTTCATAGCCATAAACTAATCACTAATAACCAATTACTAATATCTTACTTTTGTTATTATATTCGAATAATGATTTTAATCTTAGTGTTCTTTGTGGTTTTTTTCTTTGTGTTCTTTGTGGTTAAAAAAAATAACCACAAAGAACACAAAGGTTTTCACAAAGTTCACAAGGCCTATTTTTTAACTCCTGATTCACATTAATACCGTATAATCCTGTGGCCAAAAATATTTTAAAAATAAGCGAAGAAGACAAATTTGATTTTGCTTTGATAGGTATTATTTGCCATCATCGTGATTACAGACTTTGCATGTCGTTAAATAATAAATTAGAAATTAATTTGAGCAAGCAAGAAGAATATGTTGTCTTCAATAATAAAAGAATGGAAGATCAAACTTTTTCTTTTTATGAATATGTGAATGAAGAAGATGACAGATACAATCTAATCTCGAACAAAAGCCTGAAAGGATTTTTGCTTCCCGAACAAAATCAAATTGATTATCTTTTCCTTATCCGTTATGTCCGAATGGAAGTAGATGCAACAGAAATATTAAAACAAATAAAACAAATACCGATAATATTAGGAGCTTATAAACTTGATACTTCTAAATTAAAGTCGAGAGAGAATTTGGTGTTTTGAAGTGGGGTGAACCGACTTGTTAAGATATTGGGTGATCTGAAAAACATATGCGGTCCAAAAATTCTTCATTGCTTCACCGTAGACGGAACAATAGGTGCAGTAAATAAAATGAGTATTGAAATAAATCCAAGCATAAATGAGATCAAGAAGTAGAGTCCAATAATCACAACCTATCTAACAAATTTTAATACTAACTTTAAGTTAACCGTTTACTTAAGTAGAGCGAAAATATAATATTGGTATTGCCACAACATTAGTCATAACACATTAGGCTACGAACATTAACATTTGTAATTTTAATTCATACATAATCAACAACCAATAAAAATAAATAAAATGAAAAAATTGACATTATTAATTGCAGGAATCACCTCTGGATTATTATTTAACTCTTGTTCAAACAAGGAAAATAATAACAATACAGAATCAAATCTTAATGACTCCATTAAAGAAACATTTTCAATAGAGAATCTGGTAGAAGAAGTCAAAACGGTTCCTGACTCAATCATCGAATATCTTCATGCACAACACCACTCACATAAGGTACTTGAAAGAAGGACTGTCCCGTCAGGTTATGAAACTTCTAACATGAAATATTGGAAAAATTATGTCAAAAAAATTGAGGATCTGCCTGTTATTAATCCTGGTCCTGGCGAGTATGTTCATGTAATGGAAGGTCAAAAAAACGGATACCAAAACCTGGTAATTGGTATTACTGAAACATTTCCGGGTGGAGCACCACCAATGCATACACACGAAGGCGAAGAATCTCATGTGCTTCTGGAAGGAGAAATACTATATGCTCTGGGTGATACAATGTTTACCGTAAAAGCCCCATACATAATTAATATTCCTCCAATGGTACCGCATGCATTTAAAAACATTGGAAAAAAAACGGCAAATCTTGTAGTGATTTTTCCAACCAACATATGGAAATATGATGTTGTTGATTATTTTCCTTTTGATAAAAAAGAAAAAAAACATTCCCCCGAACACGATCATAAACATTAGTAAAATTAGCAATTGCGTTTTGCTAAAGAGTTTGCTGAACAAACATATTAACGACAAATTAGACAACTATTTATCTGAGCTTACAATCTGAGAACTGCAAACCGTTATCTTTCATTCCACACCACTCACATAAAAATTAATTTATAGACAAATGAATAAAAAAGTAAGTAGTAAGGCAGAATTTGTAAAATGGTTCGGACCCGTACTTGATGCATTAAGAGCACTAGGTGGCTCTGCAAAACCAAGAGAAATTACTCGATGGATTGGTGAAAATCATAATATACCTGACAAAATATTAAATGAACGTTATGAGAAATCTGGTGTTTTAAAATTTCAAAATCAATTAGCTTGGGCACGGCAATATTTAGTTTGGGAAGAACTTTTAGGAACTTCAAAACATGGTGTTTGGGCTTTAAGCAACAAAGGATGGGAAATTAAATTAAATGAAACTCAATCGCATGACATATTTTTAAAATGGGTAAAAGTATTTCAAGATTTGCGAGAGGAAAAGCCAACAAAAACTGCTGAGAAAGAAGCTGAGAATATTATACAAATACAAGAAGAAAGTGAACCCGATAATTCAAAGGGAAATTTAAAACCTTCTTTAATTGAAGTTTTGCAAAACTTATCTCCAACTGGATTTGAACATTTATGTGGAAGACTATTAAGAGAATACGATTTTGAAAATATAGAGATTACGCAACGATCACACGACGGGGGAATTGATGGTTATGCAACATTAAAACTAAATCCATTTGTAAACTTGAGTGTTTTCTTTCAATGCAAAAGATATCAAGGAACTGTTCCAACTGAAAAAGTACAAGCATTTATCGGTGTTATGGAAACAAATAAACGAAGTGTAGAAAAAGGTCTTTTAATAACAACAGGATCTTTTGCAAAAGCAGCTATAGATATTGAAAAAACTAATATAAAACTTGAATTGATTGATGGTGATAAATTAGTTGAAATGTTTGAAAAGGTTGAACTTGGAGTTTCACCAAAAACTATCTACGAACCAAATATGACGTTCTTTGAACAATATCGTGAGAAGAAGAACGAACTATTAACATAAACCATCTCAACACTTTTTATCTCAAGTAAATATTTTTGTGAAAAGTGTTCCATCTAAAATCGCAAAGAAATACGTACTTTTATATTACAAAAAATATTTGTTTTATTATCCTTTTATTAGATTATTTAAATTAAAAAACTCTATATCCCCATTAAAATAAATTATTATGAAACATCTGCTTCTTATTTTAGCTTTAAACACTATTCCTTTTATAATGATTGCGCAAAGCACAAAGACATTATCTGATAAACCGGATTCTGCAAAAAAAATATTTATTGCTGAAGTATCCTGCGGACAGTGTCAGTTTGGTTTGCCGGGAATGGATTGTAGTCTTGCTGTCAGAATTGATGGCCATGCCTATTTTGTTAAAGGTGCTAATATCGACTCCTATGGAGACGCACATGCAAATGATGGTTTTTGTAAAGCGATTAGAAAAGCCGAAGTTCAGGGTGAATTAATTAATAACCAATTTAATCTCTCTTACTTTAAATTACTTGAGAAACCAATTAAAACAAAATCAAAAAAATAATATTACGCTTTTGTGAAATTATATTCCAATTAAAAACCTCGTTCATAAGTAAATTAAAGGTCGGATTTTAACGCAACGATCGCCATGATACTCTAAGTTTCGCAACGAAAAAAAAATAAATTGAAAATATATTCTGATGATCTATTTCAAATATTTTTTTTAAAATTCAATCATTTCTAAATTAATTGGCTTTAGCCAAAATTGAACTTTATAAACTGAATCATATTTAATTGCAATCAGTATTATACAGTGTTTCAACAATAATGTCGGTGGATTGATTTGTTTTTTAAAATATTCAACAAGTTGCCTTCGAAAAACGTTATCTTTAAGCATAAAATTTATCTCTCGTTAAAAAAATTAATTACTAATAAATGATTATCTACAATAAAACAAAAATTGTTGCAACAATTGGTCCTGCTTCATCTTCCTATGAAGTATTAAAAAATATGATTCTCGCCGGCGTCGATGTTTGCCGGTTAAATTTATCCCATGGCGATGAAGGGCTTCAAAAAAATGTTATCGATATCATCCGTCAGATTAACAAAGAAATAAATACAACTGTATCCATTCTCGTCGATTTGCAGGGACCCAAAATCCGTATCGGTGAAGTTGAAGATAATCATATCATTCTTGAAAATGGTTCGGAAGTAATATTCAGTACCATAGATTGCATTGGAACCCCAAAGCGATTATGCATCAATTATCAGGATTTCCCTGCCGATGTTGCTATCGACGATAAAATATTAATTGACGACGGTAAAATAGTATTACGAGTGATCGGAACGAACAGAAGTAATGAAGTGACTGCTCAGGTCGAAAGTGGAGGAGTTGTATCATCCAGAAAAGGTGTCAACCTTCCCAAGACAAAAGTATCCTTACCAAGTCTCACTCCGAAAGATTTGCTGGATCTGAAATTTGCACTGGATCAGGATGTTGATTGGATCGGTTTATCGTTCGTACGAAGTGCTAACGATATCATCGACCTGAAAAAACGTATTGCAAAATCAGGAAAAAAATGCCGAGTCATTGCAAAAATTGAAAAACCTGAAGCTCTCGAAGAAATTGATCACATCATACGTGAAACAGATGCTTTAATGGTTGCCCGTGGCGATCTCGGTGTTGAACTACCAATGGAAGAAGTACCTCTGATTCAAAAAATGCTCGTGAATAAATGTATAGATGCTTCCAAGCCCGTAATTATTGCCACACAAATGATGGAAAGCATGATTACCAATTATACTCCAACAAGAGCTGAAGTAAATGATGTTGCCAATTCCGTTATTGATGGCGCCGATGCTGTCATGCTCAGTGGTGAAACTTCCGTCGGACTTTATCCCGTTCGTGTCGTAGAAAATATGCGTACTATCATTACAAAAATTGAAACACAGGGTTATCGCTACAATCGTTTTCATCTTCCGGAAGTATTGAGTGAAACTTTCATTTCAGATTCCGTTTGCTACAATGCCTGTGTAATGGCTTCGCAAGTTGGTGCCCGCGCCATTGTCGGAATAACACGCTCCGGATACACGGCATATAAAGTTTCTTCTCAGCGACCGAATGCCGACATTTTAATTTTTACCGATATGCCTTCCATGCTAAATGTATTAAGTCTTGTATGGGGCGTCCGAGTTTTTTATTACAGTGGATCTGTATCTACCGATGAAACCATTCTCGAACTTCAGAAAATTTTAAAAGAAAAAGGTTTTATAAATACCGACGACATTATTATAAATCTCGCCAGCGTTCCGCTTGATGAACAAGGAAGGACAAATATGATTAAGTTGGGAAGAGTGAAATAGTGAGCAGAATTTTTTCTGTCAATATTTAGAGCTTATTTAAACTATTGAATTACAAATTTTTGGGAATAAATTTATTAATCACTGTATAAGTGATTCTCTCTTTTTACGAAATCGTACTTTTTCAGGTCACCTTGGTTTTTAAATTAGTTAAAAAATGCAGCATTTTCTACCATTCAACTCCGAAAAACCATCGTTTACCAAATATGGTTGACGAAAATGGGTCAGGCGTTTAATTTGAAGTTTCAAACAAAAATTCATGACTACAAAAGAATTAGAGGATTACTTACATGTTTACTCGATGTTTTCATTTCATGATGGAAGAAAAGAAGCGGGGATTTGCATCAATAAATATAATATTGCCACTACACAGATTGAATATTATTTTATCTCTCAAATAAATATGAATGCATATAAAACAGCTTTCGATCGTTACGATAAAGAAACATGCATGCGACTTTGTACGAAAATAAGGCCCGAAGAACTAGTTTGTGTCAGAGCTGTATCACTGAGCGATTATAAAATAATCATGCAGTTGCTTGACGAAAGGAATCAACTTCTAAACTACACTAAATAGATATTTTTTATTTTAGATCAATGAAAAATAGAAATCCGAAATCGTAAAAAACGGTTTCGGATTTTTTTATTATAAATAAAAATCAGACAGGATATTGGCCTTCCCATTCGTTCCAAATTTCATTAAATGATTTTATGGCAATTAGAGGAAGCTCTATTTTAGAAATCGTACCCTCTTTTAGGAAGTACTAAGAAATTTGGTTTTTATAATTATTAAGCTTTAATTTACTTATTCAATTATTTTCTTTAGATTATTATTAAATACTTTAAACTTAATTTTGATGAAAAAATTAAACTTAATAATTATTATTTTAATTTCACAGGGTTGCGCCTCCGTGTATTATGATATTGAACCTGCTAATATTAATTATGAATCTAAAAGCTACGTTGACAGTGTTAAATTTGAATATAAATATGATTTATTAAGAAAAAAATATAAAAAAAAGGAAGCTAATAATGGTATCAAACTTATTGCTGTAAGGCTAACTAATAATTCAAATAGAGATTTGATATTCGGACAGGATATTAAAATTACAAACGAAAATAATAATGAAATAAACATTATTCCTAATCAACTTTTATATAAAAGTATAAAACAAGGTTCTGCTATTTATTTGTTATATTTACTATTAACACCTACAAGATTATATTCTTCAAGTTCTTCATCTAGCGGTTATTCCAATCGAGATAATAGTGATTCGTTTCCTATTGGATTTATATTAGGTCCAGGAATAGCGGCAGGTAATATTATTGCATCCAGCAGTTACAATAAAAATTTTAAAACAGAATTAGATGCATATGATTTAATGAATAAAACAATAAAAAAAGGAGAATCGAAAATAGGTTTGGTAGGTATTAGTGCAAAATCGTATGAATCTTTGAAAATAAAGATAGCCCATTAAAAAAATTAAAAATAAATTTGTCTATGTTGACAGATTTGAAATCAATTGAAAAAAATATTGATGCTGTAAAATCAATATCAATCTTTTATCCCCATCCTTTCAACCCACTGTTGATTGAATGATTTTGGAGCTATTACCGGAAGCTCTCGTCTGTCTCCCCATTGAGATTTAAAAAAATTTTTCAAAATAAAATTTTTCATCCCTGAACTTCCTTTATTCATCAGCTTTCTGTTAAGCATTGCCTTTTTCCAAATGAAAAAAATGAAATTATCTGTTTTAGGATTTAATTTCTGATCGATTGAATCCCGGCGATTATAAAGTAATAATTTATGCAAATCTATTTTTACCGGACAAACCTCCGTACATCTGCCACACAGTGAAGATGCATAACTCAAATGCTTGAATTGATCCATTCCCTCATAGTGAGGAGTTATTACAGACCCAATCGGTCCTGAGTAAGTGGATCCGTAACTATGTCCACCGACTCCTTTGTAAATCGGGCATGCATTTAAGCAAGCACCGCAACGAATACATGATAATGCCTGTCTTTGATCAGGACTTGCTAAAAGATTTGTTCTGCCATTATCCAAAAGAATCACATACATTTCATCAGGTCCGTCAATCTCACCTTCTTGTCGTGGACCCGAGCTGATAGAATTATAAACGGTAATATTTTGACCGGTACCATGAGTAGCAAGCAGCGGCCAGAAAAGATCGAGATCCGTGAGTGAAGGAATTAGTTTTTCGATGCCCGCTATAGCAATCTGAATGCGGGGAAAAGAAATTGACATCAATGCATTCCCTTCATTTTCCGTTACGG
>JANOVV010000133.1:0-5242 GCA_031417555.1 Bacteroidota bacterium | reverse complement strand
TTCCCTTGGTTCATTTTGAAGGATTTATTCCCTCAAAAGTCCAAATCAAATTCAAATCGAAAAATCAAAGAACGACACTCAATACCAATATAATCAATACATTTAATATCTTTATCAATTCAACAACCGGACACTATTGATTATTTATTACAATTATAAACGATTAATTATTTTTTAAAATGTAGTTGTATGACTATGTTTTTTTCCCGAAAAACAAAGGTTCTGTTTTGCAATATTCTCTCAATAGTACATGTTTACCAATAAATCCATAGTGATCTTTGTGTAAACCTTTGTGAACTTTGTGGTTAAATCCAACGCTCCATTTTACCACAAAGTTCACAAAGGCTTACACAAAGGGCTCAAAGATTATTTCTTATTATCATTTTTTTCTGTTTCTCTTTTATTGTACCCTAATAAACCATTTGATTTTTTTCTTGACGATAAATACAAAATTGTACCGAAAAGAATTACTCCCACAAACACCTGTATTTCTTGTAATGCTAAAAGGGAAACTAAAAATAGTAACATCATAATAAAGTTTGTGAGCATGCAAATGTTTCTAATAAACTTTTCAGGAAATTTTAAAGTAATCAGGTTTATTAATCCCGCGAACATTATTGCCACCCCTGAGCCGATAAACCAAAGAATGTCAGTATTAAATTCCTCTATCGGAAAAATAAAACAAATATGTATCACTCCTAAAAGAAGAATAAAAATTGAAAGTATGTAATGCGTTTTTGAAATCATTTTTAATAATGCGTATTATTTAAACACGGAATTGAATGAATCTATATTTACAATAGTAATCAAAATTATGAAGCCCGTATTCTTTAAATGAATGCGGGCTTCAATTAACAATTATTCGAAAAATTACAATTAATCATATTTCAAAGACGTTAATTTATTTTTGTATAATGAGTCTTTGTCTCTCTGATAAATTGCTTTCGTTAATTTCAACCATGTAAACTCCGGAATTTAATTTTTCAATATTAATTTTTTGTTGCCCAATATTTAATTTTTCCGATTGAACTATTTCGCCAAGTAAATTATAAATATTCAACGTGGCATCTAGGCTGATTTTTTGTTTTCTACTAATGGAAACAAAATCAAATGCCGGGTTTGGATACAAATTAAATTCTGTTTTTTTGCTTGTGTAATCGGGTACTGCATTAATCAATTCATCAAAATTTAAATTGTCGACGTAAAGAACAGAGTTTCCCTGCGGAACATATTGAGGTGGGTGTCCATTGGCATGATAAGCTGAAAGCAAAATTGTTCCACTGTCTGCCGAAACATAAATTGGAAAATCAGCAATGAATGGTGTCCAATTGGGTGTTGTGTCTGTTGAAGTAAATGTGCCTACGGAAACAATAGAACCATTGTTATATAATGCTATTTGAATAAGCATCGTATCGCCATCCTGAGGTTCATACTTGAAATATCCGGTTAAACTTGTCGGATGTCCTACGATTGGAAAATATGGCATCGGGCCATCAGGAAGATCGTTAGTTAGATTTTGAACGACTATACCAAATGCATCACCATTGGGATATAGGCTGGGTTTGTTTTCAATTCGAATAGAATATTCTCCAACCGTAGAAGGAAAATGATCGGTAGACCTTGTCACAGGATGAAATGATCCGCTGGCATATGAGTTTCCTGTAAAAAAATCCTGAGGATCCCAATACGTTCCATAATTATCCCAATTCTCAAATCCGTTATTCGGTATTTGTGCATTAACTTTAATCGCAAAGGTGAATAAAGCTATCACAAGAATTGTAAAATTTTTCATGCTGATTTTGTCAGTGATTATAGTGCTGACTCTGCACTTTTATTTTTCGTATTTGTATAAAAAGTATGAGTCTAAATTTAAAATCAAAACAAATATGGTAAATAATCTTGTCTATGAAAAGGATTGATAAATCCGTTTTGATAAAAAAGCGATCAATTAACGAAACATTAACGAATCGGTTAGTTTTTCAACGTTGAAAAAATGGTTGTTGCAAGATGTAATAAAGGATAATAAAAAATCGATTCTGCTTTTGAATCTGTATTCAACCAGGTAGTTGTAAAGTTTATGCGGTTAAAGAAATAGAAAAACAAGCTTAACAAAAAAGCATATTTCAATCCGCCAAAAATTGCTCCGGCTATTTTGTTAAAGATACCAAGTGCTGCAATCTTTACAAGTCCTTCGAATAAGCGAGCCAGAAAAAATATTCCTATTGATATTCCAATCCATGCAAGTAAAAGGGAAGTATAATGCAATGTTCCGGCATTTACTGAAATCATCTTTCCTAAAAATCCTGCAACAATGTTTGCAAATTTAAAACCGAGAAAATAACAAACAACCAATGACCCCAATACGGCAATTTCAAAAATGAATCCTTTTATAAATCCGCGTATTACACCGATAAGCAGAATAATAGATATGGTTATGTCGAGAGGATTCATATTAAAATTAGTTAATTAATTCCACGCTCTTTTTTAACCCTTTCATATGCTTCATTTATTTTTTTGAATTTCTCCTGTGCATCTTTACTATACTCCGGTCCTAAATGGTGAACTTTATCTGGATGATATTTTATTGCCATTCTTCTATACGCTTTTTTAATTTCTTCATCTGTAGCTGTGCGCTCTATTTCTAAAATCTTGTAAGCAGAATCAACGTCTTTTACAAACATCGCTTTGATGCTTTCAAAATCGCGCGGGTTTATACCTATAAGATTACTTATTTGGCTAATCATATTAATTTCGTTTGCTGCCGGATGTCCGTCTGATGCCGCTAGACCAAAAAGTAAATGCAATAGTTGCAGTCGGGAAGGCATGTCAACGTGTTGTCGAATCTGTTCACACACCTGACTAATTACTATTTCCTGTTTGAGTATTTCCCGGAAAAGAAGCATCCTTTCTTTAGTATGATCCTCACCAAATTGCCGGCTAAAAAAGGCGCGAACATAATCCAGTTCAGAACGCATTACTTTTTGATCTGCCTTTATTACCGCTGCGCATAAAACAAGTAAAGCTGCACTGAAATCATTTGGTAAAAACCTTGGACCCGCTGTTGTTCCACCTGATACTTTAAATTTTACAGCATCTTCAGAAATGGATCCAATAGCAAATCCTAATATTCCTCCAATAGGCCCGCCCAGTGCCCAGCCCAGACTACCAAAAATCCATTTATTCCAACTCGACATTTTACTATTTATTTTTGTAATTATTTATTTATTCTGACTTAATTGGTTGCACATTCACAACCGTTTTCTTTCAGAAGGTCTTTAATCGTCTGTATACTTATTCTGTCAAAGGTATTCAACTTGCGAATACTCTTTGATTCTGTTTCTTTGTCTTTCTTGTCTTTTTCAGACAGCATTTCTGAAATAAGCGAGGCGAGTTTTTTTCTTTCATACTTTTTAAAAATTATATATTCTTTAATCTGTTCGTCAGTCATTTTTTTACATGAGTCGTTCAATAGTTGCCTGTCGATATCAAGATATGCAAAAGGATCCTTATGATATAGGTCAACTAAGTCCCAGGAATAATTTTTATTCTGATAATCATCAGATATTTTATACATCGCCCTGTATCGGAATCCTTCTGTATTGGTTACGTAAATATGATTGTCTTCTACTTGTACAATCCTTCGCCTAAGCTTTCCTCCTTTTCCATAATACAAATATGTATTATTAAATTTCCTGTTAAGCAGGCGGAAACGTTGTAAATCAAATCCATTAAGTCTGTCAAAATTGTGCCTGCGCAATGAAATTGTCGAAATTTTTCCTCCTCCTGTCTGAGCTATCTTTTGCCAGCCAATGATTGCTTTTCTTTCTCCCGGTGCTATACAATAAGTTGTATGTACAATAATATTTTGTTCTGAAAGTTTTTTTAAAACTTCATTAACATCAATGCGGCCGGTATAAACATCGCCATTTCCAACCAGAAAAATTATTTTCTTAGCATTTGGATCTTTCGACCAGGAGATTTTTTTCAGACAGGTGTTCAATGCTGCACCAACATACTGATCGCCTTTTTCAATTTTTGGCGGGATTTTATATAAAATGCTGCTTAGCATTTCAAAATCAGTCCCAAGATCTTTTTGAACTTTCGAATAACCATTTGCTTTTCCATAGCTGAAACGAGCATAGGTTACGACACCAATTCTAAAATCAGGCTGAGGCTGACAATGCTTAAAAAAATTCCAGTAATCCCACAGATGATTACGAAATTGATCGATCAATCCATTGGAGCTATTGCTTAGATCCAGGCAAAATACAACATCAATCGGTTGACCGGTTTTTTCCTGTGCAATGCTTTCAGTTTTAATAACAAAAAACAAAAGAAAGTAAATGATGCTTTTCTTTATATTAAAATGCACAAATAGTTTATAAAGTAATCTGTCTAACAATCGGAATCGATGCAATGTCTGGCTTTTAATATAGTTTATGATCTTCAAATAAAATTCCGGAAATATCGGCAAAGGTAGCAATCCAGTAAAATTGTAAATACCTTTGCATCATAATGGATACCCTTGATTTACAGAATTTAAAATCGAAATGGGAGGAACTGTGTCGAAAATTTGGTGAAGATTTCGGAGAAGAGCCGGATCTTCAGGTAGTCCTTTTCCTAATCGGCGTTCAAGAACTTGGAAAGGGTCCTCTGAAATTTTCAAAAGACGAAAAGCAAGACCTTATGCATATCGCTGTTTGTCGATTGCTAAGTACTTTTGGTTATTACGAACTTGTTGGACACGATCAGGATGGCTGGCCACACTGGCAATTAATCAATAAACTTCCTCCACTTTCATTACGAGAACAAGATTTATTATTGAAACAAGCGGCAGTGGAATATTTTTCACTATAAAAAAGCCTCTTGTAAAATGTATTACTAATTGGAACTTTACTATCAAATTTTCAAATTAATTACAAGTTTACCGTCTGTGTTACTGTTTCATTTTCTTTAAGTCTGACAAATGAACGGGCTGTATCCGGTCCTTTTATAACCTCAATGTTTAGAAATGCTTCTAGCTTAAATTCAAACTCTGCTTTACCGGCAGCATCACTCTTTTTTGTAACACGCAATGTGGATTTAACTCCATTAACCGGATTTACCGCTGTATCTTGCCAAAGTGTAATATAAGCATCCGATACCGGAGCATTGCTTTGGTTAATAACAGAAATTATTGCTTTGGTTGGTGCATCCTTTTTACATGATATTATACACATGGCAATAAAAAAACATAATATGA
>JANOVV010000132.1:0-61632 GCA_031417555.1 Bacteroidota bacterium | reverse complement strand
AGGGTTGCTGTGGATGATTCTTTACTCATGATTTTTAGAATTTTTTGGTGTTTAATGCAAACTTTCAATTGCAAAAATAGACAAACGTATTCAATCTATACTATAAAGTATAAATTAATTTATACAAAATAGTATAATATGTAAATTGGTTGAAATTTGAAACAAAGTCTGCAAAACCGCAAAGTATTTTATGGTTGGGAACATAATAAAAAAGCCCCCTAAGGAGGCCTTTTAATTTTTTAAAGCAATGCACCTAAATTATAAATTTAGCCTAACGCATATGCGATAGCTATCGGGATCAATAAAAAAAGAGAACCTTTCGGTTCTCTTTCATAATTGATTCACTAAAAACTATGGCGTAGTTCTTTATTTGACAGAATCAATAACTGCTTTAAATGCATCCGGATGATTCATGGCAAGATCTGCAAGAGTCTTACGATTTAATCCTATATCTTTTGCATGGATTTTTCCCATTAATTCCGAATAGCTCATTCCATATTCACGGGCACCGGCATTAATACGCTGAATCCATAGTGAACGGAACGTACGTTTTTTGGTACGACGGTCACGGTATGCATAACCGAGTCCTTTTTCTACCGTATTCTTTGCTACGGTTAATACATTTCCTCTCGCACCCCAGTAACCTTTGGCGAGTTTGAACATTTTCTTTCTTCGTGCGCGCGAAGCGACGGCATTGACTGAACGAGGCATTTTTTTTGTTTTTTGGCTGAAGCGTCAGTTTGATAGCTGATCTTGTTTGCTTTTTACCTGGTTAGAGATTTGTTTTGGTTTGGATACAAACGTATTCTCGTGTACACCTGTACACGTATTTTCGTTTACATTACTAACATTTTTTCAACCCTGAATGTATCTGCTGTTGACACCAATCCCGCATTCGTTAGATTACGTTTTTGTTTGGTTGATTTCTTGGTCAGGATATGACTCTTGTAAGCATGTTTCCTTTTAATTTTTCCTGTACCGGTTAATTTAAACCTTTTCTTGGCACCGGAATGCGTTTTCATTTTTGGCATTGCAACTTATTTTAAACTGTATTACTTTTTCTTTCTTGGAACCGGAGCCATGTGAATGAACATCCTGTTGCCTTCTAATTTTGGTAACAATTCGACCTTGCCGTATTCTTCAAGTGCCTGAGCGAATTTCAATAGAATGATTTCTCCTTTTTCTTTGTATGCAATTGAACGGCCTCTGAAGTGTACATAAGCTTTCACTTTATTACCCTCGTCGAGAAAATTCATCGCATGCTTTACTTTGAAATTAAAATCATGCTCATCTGTATTTGGTCCGAAGCGTATTTCTTTAACAACTTGCTTTCCTTGCTTCGACTTTAATTCTTTTTCTTTTTTCTTTTTATCGTAAAGAAATTTCTGATATTCAATAATCCTGCATACCGGCGGTTCTGCTGTCGGAACTATTTCAACCAAATCAAGTTCCAATTGTTTTGCCAACTGTAAAGCATCTTCCAATGAATAAATATCACTTGTGATATTATCACCAACAAGTCGGACTTGTGTAGCGCGAATTTTTTCATTGATCTTATGCTCATCTTCCCGTTTAACCGGACCACGGCCACGAACGAATGGTTTACGTTGCGGTCGGTTAAATACGGCCGGCCGCTGATTACTTGGATTTGGTGCTGCTATTGGATCCTCCTTTTTTATTAAGTTGTAATACTAATTGATACCGAGTCCTTTATTGATTTCGTTATTAACTAGTTGTGTAAATTCTGCTAAACTAAAACTTCCGAGATCTCCCTCACCATGACGACGTACAGAGACCTTGTTTTCATTGTACTCTTTTTCTCCTATTATCAGCATATAAGGGTGTTTTTTCAATTCAGAATCCCTTATCTTCTTGCCAATCTTTTCATCCCTATTGTCAACGAGTCCGCGAATATCGGAATTAATTAATAATTCTAAAAGTTTTTTAGAGTAGTCGTTATATTTTTCGCTTATTGGAAGGATATTAACTTGGGTGGGAGTGAGCCAGATAGGAAAATCACCCGCAAAATGTTCGATTAAAAATCCAATAAATCGTTCATGGGTGCCTAAAGGTGCCCGATGAATGCAAATTGGCGTTTCCATTTCATTTTTGGAGCTTCTATATGTTAAGCCAAACCGAGCCGGTACAGCAAAATCGACTTGATTGGTAGCCAATGTAAACTCTCGACCAATTGCACTCCAAACCTGAACATCGATTTTTGGACCATAAAAGGCTGCTTCATCAGCAACTTCAATATAGGGTATTTTGGAATCAATAAGCACTTGCCTGACCATATCCTCAGTTTCTTTCCATAATTCCGGATTGTCGACGTATTTTTTTCCCAGCTTTTCAGCTTTATGAGTTGAAAAACGCATGACATATTTTTCGATATTGAAGATTTTGAAATACTTCAGATACATTTCATTCACAGCCCTGAACTCATCGGCAAATTGGTCACGTGTACAATAAATATGAGCATCATTCATCTGAAGACATCGAACTCTCATTAGCCCAAATAACTCTCCTGATTGCTCATATCTGTAACACGTTCCATATTCAGCAAGTCTAACGGGAAGATCACGGTAAGAAACATTCAGCTCTTTAAAAATTTTATGGTGATGAGGACAATTCATCGCTTTCAAATAATATTTCTCTCCGTCAAAAATCATAGGAGGAAACATGCTGTCTTCGTAATAGGGTAGATGTCCGCTGGTGATATACATAGACTCTTTTGCTATATGCGGAGTGCGAACTCTTTTATACCCTGCACGTTGTTCAGTGTACTTAGCAAGTTTTTCTAATTGTTCTATCATCACAGCACCATTGGGAAGCCATAAGGGTAGACCCGGACCAACATCATCATCGAATGTAAAAATCTCCATCTCTTTACCGATTTTGCGATGATCTCTTTTCTTTGCCTCTTCGATCATTACCAGGTATTCCTCGAGTTGGCTTTTTTTAGGGAATGTGATACCGTAGATGCGAGTCAGCTGCTTTTTGCTTTCATCACCTCTCCAGTATGCACCGGCAATATTCATAAGCTTAGCAGCTTTTATAAAACCGGTGTCAGGAATATGTGGGCCTCTGCATAGGTCTGTAAAATTTCCTTGCGTATAAAAGGTTATCGTTCCATCAGTCAAATCATTTAACAGATCGAGCTTATATTCATCACCTTTTTCTTTGAAGAAGTCTATGGCCTTTTCTTTACTGATTTCCTGTCGGATATATTTATTTCCTTTTTTAGCAAGCTCCAGCATTTTATCCTCAATCTTTTTAAAATCTTCCGGAGATATTATTTGTCCGCCAAGGTCGATATCGTAATAAAAGCCATTATCGACCGGTGGGCCGATGCCGAATTTAACACCCGGATACAATGCTTCCAATGCTTCAGCCATTAGATGAGCTGATGAATGCCACATAGTCGATTTTCCTTCTTGTGAATCCCATGTAAGCAATTGAATGGTAGCATCCGTTTGAATAGGACGGGAGGCGTCCCAAACTTCACCATTTACTTTAGCAGATAAAACATTTCTGGCTAATCCTTCGCTAATGCTTTTGGCGATTTCTAAAGAAGTTGTTCCCTTTGGATATTCCCGAACATTTTGATCGGGAAAAGTTATTTTGATCATTGGTTATTTGTTGTTGGTTATTTGTTAATGGTTAATTGTTATTGGTTTGGGAAGTTTATTGCTTTTTGGATATAACAATTAACAAATAACAATTTTACTTTTCAAGTATTTCTTCAATTTGAGGTAGAAAATAATTTTCACTTTTCATAATTTTACCATCTTCGCGATAGATTGGTTTTCCGTTATCATCCAATTTACTCATATTGCTTCGATGTATTTCGTCAAATATTTCTTCAATTTTATATTGCAATCCGTGAGCTATAATACTTCCGAATAAAATATACATCTTATCACCTAAAGCATCTGCAATCTGAGTAAGATCATTATTCCTGCACGCTTCCAGGTATTCATCATTCTCTTCCTGCATAAGTCTGTGACGTAATTCTACAATTGATGGATTAATTTCAGAAATAGGAGTATCGTGAAATTCCAATTTAAAAGTTTCATGAAATTCTTTGACTTTGTTTATTTTTTCAAGTAGTGACATTTTCTTATTTTTTTATTTCATTTAATACCATTAAATAATAACAAAACACAAATCAGGTTTGAATTACACCAACATTGTATTCACGCTTAATTGGTGCATGATCGGCTGCTTCTATTCCCATCGAAATCCATTTTCTTGTATCGAGCGGATCAATAATGGCATCTACCCATAATCTGGATGCGGCATAGTAGGGGGAAGTCTGGCTATTGTACCGGTCTGTAATTTTTTTTAATAATTCATCTTCGTCTTTTTTAGTTATTTCTTTTCCTTTCGCTTTCAAACTTGAAACTTGAATTTGTAAAAGAACTTTGGCTGCTTGTGATCCACCCATGACTGCAATTTGCGCTGTAGGCCATCCAACAATAAGACGAGGATCGTAGGCTTTACCACACATTGCATAATTACCGGCACCATAGCTATTGCCGATAATGACAGTAAATTTGGGTACTATGGAATTACTCATAGCATTAACGAGCTTAGCGCCATCTTTGATTATTCCACCCTGTTCACTTCTGGAGCCAACCATAAATCCGGTAACATCTTGTAAAAAAACGAGTGGTAATTTTCTTTGATTACAATTCATGATGAACCGTGCTGCTTTATCGGCAGAATCCGAATAGATAACACCTCCGAATTGCATTTCACCTTTGGTGCTTTTAACAACCTTACGTTGATTAGCAACAATTCCTACCGCCCAGCCATCAATACGTGCAATACCGCAAATGATACTTTGTCCGAACTTGTCTTTGTATTCATCAAAATCACTGTCATCGATGAGGCGGTAAATTACCTCATGCATATCGTATTGTTTGCTTGCTTCTGAAGGAACGATCCCATAAATATCTTTCGGATTTTTTTTAGGTTCCGAAGTTTTTATACGGTTGAATCCGGCTGTTTCAAATTTGCCGAGTTTGCTGAAAATATTTCTGATATGATCCAATGCAGCTTTGTCATCAGGATATTTATTATCGGTGACTCCTGAAATTTCACATTGTGTAGTTGCGCCACCTAAAGTTTCATTATCGATTTCTTCACCGATAGCTGCTTTCACCAGGTATGATCCGGCAAGAAATATGGAGCCTGTTTTATCAACGATCATTGCTTCATCGCTCATGATTGGCAGATAAGCACCACCGGCAACGCAGCTGCCCATAATTGCAGCGACCTGGATAATACCCATCGAAGACATTACGGCATTGTTTCTGAAAATTCTTCCAAAGTGTTCTTTGTCGGGAAAAATTTCATCCTGCATAGGAAGAAATACTCCGGCACTATCAACCAGATAGATAATAGGCAGCCTGTTTTCCATGGCTATCTCTTGCATCCTTAGATTTTTCTTTCCACTCATCGGAAACCAGGCTCCGGCTTTAACGGTCGCATCGTTTGCAACAATAATGCATTGCGTTTTGCTGACATATCCAATTCCTGCAACAACACCGGCTGCAGGGCAACCTCCGTATTCTTCATACATACCATCTGCTGCAAAGGCACCAATTTCAATAAAATTGCTTCCCTTATCAATAAGGTATTCAATGCGCTCTCTGGCTAACAGTTTACCAAGTTCTTTTTGTTTAGCGGCATTTTTAGCACCGCCACCTTCACTGATCTTGTTTTGTCTGAATTTCAGCTGGTCAACCAACTGACGCATGGCATCTTCATTTTTGTTAAATTCTATATTGCTCATAGGATGGCCGAAGATAGATAATTAGTGTTTATTCTTAAATAAACTTTGTAAAACTGCTATTTTTTAAAGACAAAATACACAGCCATAATCATTAAATCGAAACTGATTAGATAATTCCATTGGAATTTATCAGTTTTAAAAATAAAAATAGAACAAATAATAAAAACACTAAGTGTAATTACTTCTTTTTCTTTTTAAGAAAATTGAAAATTTTATCATACCAGAAAGGTTCAAATTCGAATTTAGAAAAGACTACTTCGAATTCTTTAAGGCTATAAGGTTCAGAAGTATGATAAAGCCATACATTGATACTAATTTTTTCAGATGTTGATTTGTAATTATATTCCGGCTTAATAGTTAAATTCGAATACTCTAATGGAATATCGTCTAAGCCTGAAGCATCATAAAACGATTTAAAGTTGATTTTTTTACTTCCTAATTCGATCGTTTGTTTAGTGGCCAGATTTAAATCGGATTGAAAACGATATGCTTCTGTTTCTTTCGGTTGAATAACAAACTGAGTATTCTTAGAGGTATCAATACCCCACTTCGAAATTTCAATATCAATTTCTTTATGAAAATTACTTGTGTCTTCTCTGTCATAAAGAAAAAGTCCGATTACAACATCTTTGTCAAGAGGCTGCGGCAAAGGATCCAGGTAAAAAGAATATTTGCCTCGGCCCAGGTTTTTTAACATACGTAACTCGGGACAATACCATTTCTCATTCCTGTGAGTAATTATAAGATGAAGTTTGCCATCATTATCGACAAAAATATTATCCTTGGAACCGGAAAAATAATTATTGCCGGGACCAGTTTGTTTGCCGAATGATTCTTTAACCACCCAATCAAATCCTGAAAATTGTATAGTGTCGCCCTTATGTTCAGTTACATTAATTTCAAAATCTTTTGCATCTGCATTTAGTATATAAACAAAGAAAAAGAAAACAAATAGTTCCGGAAAATATTTTAAAATTGATTTAAAATAGAAAAACTTTTTAAAATATTTCACAATCATCATAAATTTCATGCCCGTGGATGATGTTTAATTATAGACGCTCTCAAATAATCACGATCAAGATGAGTATAAATTTCTGTTGTGGTTATAGATTCATGCCCGAGCATTTCCTGTACTGCTCTTAAGTCAGCACCTCCTTCGATAAGGTGAGTTGCAAATGAATGCCTGAACGTATGCGGACTGATACTTTTTTTTAAGCCGATTTTTTCTGCCAATTGTTTAATAACCAGAAAAACCATAACTCTCGTTAATGGCTTTCCGCGTTTATTAAGAAACACAAAGTCTTCGCATCCTTTTTGAACAGCGATATGTGGTCGTACCTCATCCATATAAATTTTTATATGTTTGATTGCAACGCTTCCCATGGGTACTAATCTTTCTTTATCGCCTTTTCCTATCACCTTTACAAAACCAATATCTGCATGAACATTGGAAATCTTTAATCCTGTTAACTCACTTACTCGCAGCCCGCAACTATACATTGTTTCCAACATAGCTTTATTTCTGACGCCTTCCGGTTTGCTAAGGTCGATTGCATTAACGATATTGTTTATGTCTTCAACACTTAGAGTATCTGGTAATTTTCTCCCCAATCTGGGCGATTCGAGCAGTTGAGAGGGATCATCCACAATAAGGTTTTCCATAAGGCAATACTTGAAAAAACCTTTAAGACCTGAAATAATTCGTGCCTGACTTCTTCCGCTTAAACCATTTTCATTAATTGATTTTACGAATTCCTGCAGATGTTTTAATCCTATGTTGGAAGGATTCATAGGGAGTTTTTGCACGTGAAGGAATTGATTAAACATAGTTATATCATGAAGGTAAGCGTCGATTGAATTTTCGGATAGCGAACGTTCTAGCTTTAAATATGATTTAAATCCGGCGATATGACTTTTCAAATTCTGTGTAAAACAATGATTCCAAATTTGACGATTTGAGAGGCTTCTTCGAAGTTAAATCTAAAAAACTTATACACACTCATTTTTAAATAACTATATTGGATATCATTCTTAATTAGTGCTTTATATATGTTTTGGTGAAGACATACTGTAATACTTTCTTATTTATTTGATTGATATTCCAAAACCGGCTCACTTATAGCGACTGAATATGAGAAAATCTAAGTATTTTTCCGGCTAAATAAGCCCAATGCAACTACATATTATAAACGGTCCGAATCTAAATCTTATTGGTCAGAGGGAAACAAATATTTATGGCATAACTACATTTGAGGATTTCATTGATGAATTAAAACAAAAATATTCAAACATTAAACTCACCTATTTTCAAAGTAACATTGAAGGACAGCTGATCGACAATTTGCACGAAGTAGGTTTTACTGTGGATGGAATAATATTAAATGCCGGTGGATATACACATACTTCTGTGGCACTGGCTGATGCAATTGCTGCAATTAAAAGTCCGGTTGTTGAAGTTCATATTTCAAATATTTTTGCCAGAGAAGACTATCGTCATGTTTCTTTGATTGCAGGAAAATGCAAAGGCAGTATATCTGGCTTTGGTTTAAATTCTTACCGTTTAGCAGTCGATGCTTTTTTAATTGATAAGCAGTAATCTGTACTTCTTATTATTCCTCTATTGTCACTTTTGATAGGCAAATGACATACTTTTTTTCATTTCACGCTGATATTTGATGATCTTATCATGTGCAAGCAAAGTATTTGATTGCCGAACTGAATCTTTTACGGAAGAATAATATTCTGTATACCTGTCAAGCATTGCTTGAAAATCGACAAGTTTATCAAGTGCAGCCGGGTCTGTATAAAGTAAATCGGATTTCAAAAAAGGAAAATCTAATTTTAAGAAATTATCATTAGCTGACGGCTCGCCTGCAATTGATGAAGAAAAGCAACCTGAAACAAATCGTTTAGGTTCATAGTAATTATTTGAACTATAAAAATAGTGTGCCCTTGGATCAGTAAGGAAATATTTATTTTGAGATTTTGCAAGTGTTTCAATTTTGTGAAGAAGTGAAATAAAAGAAGATGCTAAAACGGGTGTAGTAAGATCGCATCCTGTATTTACCGCCTGATGAGGATGTTCTTTTATCAATTGCTTAACGAATTCGTCGTATTCGGGTTGTATTAATTTGTAAAATTCAGGATAAAGAGTCGGCAATATTTTATAGTGAGTAAATTTGAAGTCGTAGTTTAATACAATTAAATCAGGTCTGAAATTTTCAACAATCCGATAATAATAATATTGAATTATAGTGCTCCAGTCAGAAATGATTACGATGCTATTTAAAGGTGCAGATTTGTCGAGAAGACTCATAAGAGACTCACTAACCGGATAAGATCGCCTGTCGTGTGAGTGAAAATTATAACTTATCTGAATCGCCAATAAAACAGGAAGTATATATTCAACTTTAATTTTATTTGAGCTATAAAATATACCATAGAAAATGGAGATGGTCATGACTAAAAAAGGTAAAAGCATGTATGCATCGGTGCTGGACCATTGGTTATTATTTAGCTGATAGAAAAATAAAAAGAAGAAATAAATTAGTATTGTCCAAAATAAGGGAAATAATTTTTTTCGAATCAAAATGTAGATCCCCGCAATAAAAAATGGCAGGAAAACAAACAATTGCATCGCTGTAAGCTTTAAAAAATAGGGGATTCTGGAGCTTATGATTTTTTCAGATGTAGACGATATGTTTTTTGTATAAGATCCTCCCCTGATATGATAAAACAATTCACTTATTGACTCAGGCTTGCCAAACATGAAAGGGTAATCATGTTGAGCCCGCATGTACATCCATGAATAAAATGAGAGTGTAATGAGTGATGTAATCCCGGTTAATAGCCAGAAATCCTTTGTCTTAAATACGTTTATTAAATCAACAAAATAATTTCTTTCATTTCTTTTAATTTTCTTTTTGCTATCTGTTTTTTCTTCTCTGATAAATAAATTATTTAGGAAAAAAATCGGTATAAAAGGCAAAAAGAAAATCATTGTAAGGTGATGATTTCCGAGTCCGGCAGCTATTGCAATGGCAGCAATAAAAAGAGAAGTATTTTTTCTATAGAAGTGATATTTTATAAGTCCATACAATGAAACAGCCATAGTCAGCGCCTGGAAACTATAAACTTCTACCGTATTTCCCCAGGCCCAAGATGTAGAAGCAGTAGCAAATGAGATTGCACAAAGACTGCTGAGGAAATTGTTTTTATTATTTTCAATAAATGATAAATTCTTATAGATAATTTTAAAAATAAAATAAAGAATCAATGAACAAGATGAGATACAAACGGCTGCAAAAAGAGTAAGCGAGTCCACAATGTTTAAGCCGAAAAGTGAAGTCAGTTTTGTCCATAACATTCCGGTTAAAATATATGAAGGTGTACCAGGTGGGTGTGCAATACTTCCAAGTTTTATTACCAATGCAAATTCTGCAGCATCATCAAACATTAAAGAATGAGAGCTTGTAAAAAGAAAGCAAATGAGTGGAACGAAAAAAGAAAGTAAAATAAATGGAATGTCTTTAAAGGAAAAGTTTTTATTCATTTTATTTGAATTCTAGATTCAGGTTTTTCGAAAACTAATGTATGAATGAATTTTAGAAATTATTTTTATTACGACCTAAACAAATTATTTTTTTCAACTTGCCTTTATTATATATCAAATAAGAAGTAAAGGTATTTTTAAATAGAATCAGTTTTACAATTAATTTGAGGAAGCTGAATGGTTTTAATATTAGAATATATCATTTAATTTATCTCGCCAAATAAGAATAATAACACCGGATATTGCCACCAATAAACCTAAAATAGATTTTATTGTAATTTTTTCTTTGAAAAAAAATACCGACAATAAAAAAGCAAAGACAGGTACTAATGAAAAAATAGTCTGTGCAACGGAAGGGTCTATTAGTGCAACGGTAAATAAGGATAAGCAAACACCCAAAACAGGACCAAAGATTGTTCCGGTGATGGCAAATTTTAATCCGTTGTTTTTATTATTTAGTATTGGTAAAAATGTTTCTTTCGATTGTCCGCGAAGCATTGTAAATACTATTAGTGAAGATGAAGCGGCTATTAATCGTATAAAAGTTGCATGGATCGGATTTAATGGAAGCGTACTATGTGACATCAAACCTTTTTTCGCAAGTACTAATCCTGCACCCTGACATAATGCAGCAAGAATTCCGGCAAGAATTCCAAAAGCAATCGAACCATGACCATGGTCCGGAATTTTTTCTCTTTCACTTTTTCCCAGGCTTACAAAATTTACTCCGGTAATTGTAATTGCAATACCAATAATTCCTATGAATGAAATGTGTTCATCGATGATTAGGGATCCTAATATTAAAGCGGCAGCAGGGGCGAAGGTTGTTAATACACTTCCGATTCGTGCACCTAAAATACGATACATGGCGAAAGCAAAATAATCACCAATGGTAAGGCCAATGATTCCGGAAATACCCAGCCACAGCCATGCATTTGTATAACTAGCAGTAAATATTTCAGTAAAATTCTCAAACCCGACGAAAATTGAAACAATTCCGATTATTAATGTGGCTAGAATTAATCGGAAATTATTTAATGAATTAATCCCTAAGCGACGCGCCGCTTGTGTAAAAGGAAAAATACAGATAGACCATGACAAAGTGGTAAGGAGTGCAAAAAAAATTCCTTTATCGATCATCTTAATATATTAATTGCTAATTTATTTGTGAAGTACAAATGAAAACAATTTGTCAGTCGGGAATTAATCAGCTGACTAATTTAATAAAAGTTGATTGTTAATTTCTTTCCCCAAAAATAGCGGAACCGATTCTTACCATGGTACTTCCTTCTTCCAGAGCAATTTTGTAATCAGATGTCATGCCCATTGATAAGATAGAAAAATCTGAGCTTTTGTATTTGTCAAAAAATATTTTAAGTGAAGAGAATTCTTTTTTAATTTGAATTATGTCATCGGTAGCAGTTGTCATACCCATGAAGCCCTTTATTTTAATATTCTTGAGTGAACTTATTTCATTAGAGTTTAAAAGTAAATCAGTTTCTTCGAATGAAAATCCAAATTTGGTTTCTTCTTTTGCTATATGAATTTGTAATAAGCATTCTTGAATTCGCCTGGATTTTTCGGCTTGTTTATTAATTTCTTTGAGAATAGAAATGCTGTCAACACCGTGAATGAGATGAATAAAAGGCGAAATAAATTTTACTTTATTTGTTTGAAGGTGCCCAACAAAATGCCATTCCGCATCAGGAATTATTTCATTTTTTTCGACCAATTCTTGTACATAATTTTCCCCAAACGCTTTTTGCCCGTGATTTATTAATGTATTAATATCTTCTGCTGTTTTTGTTTTGCTGATTGCAACAAGTTTTGCATTAAATGGTTTTAATTCGGAAAGAATATTTTCGTAGTTTATTAAATTAACCATTTGCAATGCTACTTAGGAAATTGTTTCATCAAATTTTATAGAAATAACCAATAACCAATAACCAACTTTCTGCTATCTCAACGAATGAACAATGATTCCACTTCTCAACTTTGGTTCAAACCAGGTAGTTTTTGGAGGCATAATTTTTCCGCTATTAGCGATGTCAATTAATTGTTTCATTGTTACAGGATAAAGTGCAAAGGCTACCCGCATTTCATTACTGTTTACTCTTTTCTCGAGTTCACCAAGTCCGCGTAAACCTCCAACAAATTCTATCCTTTTGTCTGTCCGCAAATCTTTAATATTTAAAATAGGCTCAAGAATTTTTTTAGATAAAATAGTAACGTCAAGCACACCAATGGGATCATTATCGTTGTAAGTGCCTTCTTTTGAAATAAGTGAGTACCAATTTTTTTCAAAATACATTCCGAAATGGTGTAAGTTTTCAGGTTTAAATGGTTTATTCCCTTTCATTTCGACAACAAAACTTTCATTTAATTTATTTAGAAATTCCTCTGAAGTTAAACCGTTTAGATCTTTAACAACACGATTGTAATCCATGATGGTTAATTGGTCATCGGGAAAGTGAACGGCTAAAAAATAATTGTATTCTTCTTTACCGGAATGGTTTGGATTTTTTTCCCGAAGCTCGCTCCCAACAAGTGCAGCAGCAGCAGTCCGGTGATGCCCGTCAGCTACATAGGTTGCAGATAGTTTTCCGAAGGCCGTTGTAATTTTTTTATTTATTTCTGAGGAACGGCTAATCCAAAAAGTATGTCCTATACCATCCTCAGTAATAAAATCATATTCAGGAATATCATTGATTATTGTATTCGTCAATTGATCGAGTTCTGAATTTGCAGGGTAAGCAAAAAATACCGGCTCATTATTAAGATTACTGTATCGTATATGATTTTTTCTGTCTTCTTCTTTATCCGGTCTTGTAAGTTCATGCTTTTTAATAACATCATTAAAATAATCGTCTATTGAAGCACAAGCAACTATTCCATATTGTCGTCTGCCATTCATTGTTTGTGCATAGATGTAATAATATTCTTCCGGATCCTGAAAAAATATTCCATCGTTGAACATTTTATTGAAATTGGCAGCTCCTTTTTCATAAACATCAGCCGAATAATGATCATGATCATCCGGAAAATCAATTTCAGGTTTAATTACATGATAAAAAGAAAGGGGATTTCCTTCACACTCTTTTCTGGCTTCTTTTTCATTCAAAACATCATAAGGCTTTGAAGCAATTTGTGAAATATATTTTTTCTGTGGACGAATACCTTTGAAAGGTTTTATAATGGCCATTTTATGAAAGAGATTTTGTGTTTAAAATATAAAACCGACAAATATAGGACTAAGATATTAATCAGCTTAAAACAATTTGCAATTATTAATTTAAGAATATCATTAATTTAATTTTAATATTTCTTCAATAGCTTTAGTAAGCTCAATCATATCATCAATGGTTAATTCACCCATATGACCGATACGAAAGGTTTTATCTTTTAATTGGCCATAGCCATTCGACAAAACCATATTTTTTAGTTGTAACGCTTTGTTCAATTCTCCAACATTTATTTGTTTGGTATTCTCAATACACGTTACAGTTAGAGATTCAAATCCGGGTTTTGTATAAACTTTAAAGAAATGATTTGCCCAGTTAATGGTGTATTCGGCAATTTCAATATGCCTGATGAATCTATTTTCGAGACCTTCTTTAAAAATCCTGTCTAGCTGAAAATCGAGCGCAAACATGTGTGAAAGTGAAGGTGTACATGAATACTGATTGTTTCTTTTGTCAATATATTCACACAAGGTTAAAAGGTCAAGATAAAATCCTTTATGTCCGATTTTTTTTAATCGTTCTTCTGCTTTTTCAGATATAGAAGCTAATGCTAGACCAGGAGGAAGTGCCAGTGCTTTTTGTGAAGAACTAATACAAACATCAATTCCAAGTAAGTCTACTTCCAGTTTTACACCGCCCAATGAGCTCACTGCATCGGCCATCCATATTACTTTTGGATATTTTTTTACTACTTCAGAAATTACTTCCAGAGGATTCATAACACCGGTGGATGTTTCATTGTGTGTGATGGCCATTGTATCGTATTTGCCGGTTTTCAAATAGCGATCAACAGTCTCAGGCATGATTGGATTTCCATTTTCTTCTTCATGTAAATCTGCATCAATTCCATTTAGGATTGCCAACTCATGCCAACGCTTCCCGAAGGCTCCGGTAGCAAAAACAATTGCTTTTTTTTGTGTTATACTTCGAATAGCACCTTCCATAAGTCCTGTTCCGGAAGAGGTACTTAAAACAATTTTATTTTCTGTGTACATTAATTTTCTCAGTTTGTCAGAGATGCTTTTCTGAAGTACTGAAGCTTCTGGTGTACGGTGGCCAATCATTGGCGTACCCATCTTCGCTAAAACATCCGGATGTACATTGGTAGGACCGGGAATAAATAATTTCATACTGGAATCGGATTTTTATGATGTGAAGCTAAGGAAAATGGATTGAGTATCAAGATACATAAATTTGAAAGTGATAAATTATTGCAGAGTTAATCCTTTTTGACGGGTGGAGAAAGCTGTGGTTCTTTGGGCTCCCATTTAGTGCTAACTTTTACATCGTGAAATAATAGCCATTTTCCTTTTTGATTTTTTAATGCATCGTAAGTGCCATCGGGCCCGTTTAAACCGGGAGGATTATTATTAGTTGAGTCAAAATGATCGAAGACGATTCCATTATATTTTTTATCAAAATGGAGAGTCATTGTGGCTTGAGCATTAAATGAAAAAAGCAACCGGTTTCTGAATACGGATCCTGTTTTAATAATAGGGAAACCAAATTTTATTCGATTGCCGCTGATATAAAGTATTTCTATTACTTTTTGAGTCTGCATTCTGTCTTTCCCTTTCCATCCAAGCAAGGTATAATATGTTTTACCAGATTTTTTAATTTCCTCAATAGCATAGTAAACGGCGCCTAACCAGCGGTCATGACTAAGTTTTTCTGATTCGGGTTTTTTAATAACACTCGTTGAGTCGTTAAGGCGAATCAAAATTGTATCTGTATCGGTTTTCAATTGAATAAATCCAAAATAGTCATAGAGATTACCATCGAAATGAGGAACCGTCCATGTGTAAATTCTGAATTTATTATCCTGAGGTGATTGTACGGAAACATTTATTAATGAATCAAAATTTCTCAAATACGATTCATTATCGAGAAGAATTTTTTCAAAGCTATTTAGAAATTTTTCATTGGAAGCCATTCGAACAGAATCATTCTTGCCTCTTTGAATTTCTTTTATTAAAAGCACAAGAGAATCCAAAGACTGACTTTTACAATTTGTGAAAAACAAAACCATTAATAATGCAACTAAAAGTGGTTTAGACATTTGTTTTTAGTTAATAATTTTAATCTCATCCCCACGTCCCAAACTAAAAAAAACCGCAACACGAAAACGTATTGCGGTTTTAAAATATTGTCAAACATTCTTTTAGGCGTGCATTTTATCTTTTTTCCCTAAAAGGACTTCCTTGCTTTCTCTGAAATTTGGATCATCTACACAGCAATCAACAGGACAAACAGAAGCACATTGAGGTTCATCATGAAATCCAACGCATTCTGTACATTTATCGGTAACAATATAATAAATGTCCATGGATACCGGAGTCTGAACTGCATCAGCATCCACTTCTGTTCCATCCATTTTTTTAAACATCCCTTTTACACTAGTGCCATCTGAAAAGCGCCATTCAGCGCCGCCTTCATAAATGGCATTGTTTGGACATTCAGGTTCGCATGCACCGCAATTGATGCATTCTTCTGTAATCATGATAGCCATAACAGTTCCTTTTCTATTTTTGAGGTTTCAGGACAAAAGTAAAGAGAAAAAGTTCAAAACAAAATATTTGAAAAACAAGATATGATATTGGTAGATAAACGAATACAAGCCTTAACTCGCTTTGGACATGCTATTTCTTTGGTATTGGAGGGATATAATTCTGATTCCGATACAGAATTTAACAGGGTTATCAATAAAGCCAGGTCAGAGAATCCATGGTTTACCGGAGAAAACATACTTATAGCTCTTAATAATTGGGCATTAGCTTTAGAAAAGGAGAAAATAGAAAAATGGGCAGAAAAATATTTAAACACTTTAAAAAATAAAAGCAAGGAATTAAATGTAGCGGTAATAAATGCAGGTAATATTCCATTTGTTGGATTACATGATTTACTTACTGTCATATTAACGGGTAACAGATACATTGGTAAGAATGCAACCGGAGATTCAATACTGTTGCCATATTTAGCTTCCCTTTTGTTTGAAGTTGATCCTTCATTAAAAGATAAAATACATTTCGTATCAAGATTGGAATCGATGGATGCCGTAATTGCCACCGGTAATAATAATTCTGCGCGGTATTTTGAATATTATTTTGGTAAATATCCCCATATTATTCGTAAAAACAGAAATGGAGTAGGGGTGCTTTCCGGAAATGAAACTAAGGAGCAAATCCATGAGCTTGGAAAAGATATTTTTACCTATTTCGGACTTGGTTGCAGAAATGTTTCTAAACTTTATGTGCCGAAAGGATATTCTTTCAATGCATTCTTCGAAGGAATAGAAGATTTTAATGGTCTTCTATCTCACAGTAAATACATGAATAATTTCGATTATAATAATTCCGTATTTCTGTTAAAACGAATTCCTTTTTTGCAAAATGGGTTTTCAATTGTCAGAAAGGAAAATCAAATAGCTTCGCCGGTGGCAGTTTTGCATTATGAAGAATATGATAACGTGCCGGAACTAATTAAAAATCTGACAGATTCTTTTTCGCAATTGCAATGTGTCGTTTCAGCAAATAACTTTATTTCCGGAAATGAAAAGTTGGAAACAATTCACGTTGATTTTGGAAAAACACAATCTCCAGCTTTATGGGATTATGCAGACGGTGCTGACACTGTAGAGTTTCTTTGTAGTTTATAAGTTTTTAATTTGACTAAATTAAAATCAAAAAAAATCAGAGAATGTTTTTCAATTCTCTGATTTTTTTTCGAAAAAT
Source organism: Bacteroidota bacterium (assembly GCA_031417555.1). GTDB lineage: Bacteria > Bacteroidota > Bacteroidia > AKYH767-A > 2013-40CM-41-45 > JADKIH01. The sequence goes on along the minus strand of JANOVV010000132.1, from coordinate 44,307 downwards.
TTAAATTATTAATTTTGAAGATATCAATAATCCATTCCTTTTATACCATGAAACAATCGTGACCATCGGATCTTATTTAAGAAACTTCCGTTTGTATCCCAACTCATCCATATAAAAACTGCTTTACCTACGATGTGATCTTCCGGCACAAAGCCCCAGAATCTGGAGTCAGCAGAGTTGTGGCGATTATCTCCCATCATAAAGTAGTAATTCATTTTAAAAGTATATTCATTTAATGGTTCACCATTAATCAATATTTTCCCCTCTCGTTCTTCAAGTTTATTGCCTTCATATTCTCCAATTACTTTACGGTATAAAGATATATTGGATGAATTAATACTTATAGTTGCTCCTTTTTTAGGAATCCAAAGTGGGCCGAAATTGTCTATATTCCAATTGTATTTTGAATCAAATGGATAAATAAAATCCTGATAAATTCCCGGAGGAACTGTATTCGCAACTGTTTTTTTTACATTCCCAAACGTGCTTAAATCATCTGCATTTTTTTTCGTCATATGCAAATTGTATTCGAAAGGATTTATAGGTTCGATATCTATAAGTCCAAGTCTTTTAACCGCTTGTTCACTGAACCCTGTACCGTCAGTCATCACATGATACGAAGATTGTGAAAATTCAGGTAATGGAATTGCTTTTCCATTAATGTAAACCTCACGTTCTCTTAATTCAATCGTATCGCCTGAAGTTCCTATGCAGCGTTTTATATAATTTTCTTTTTTATCAATGGGCCTGCTTTCATTTTCTGCCGGCCAGTTGAACACCACGCAATCTCCGTGTTTAATGTGCCCGAAACCGGGAAGTCTGTAATACCCGAACTTAATCCATTCAAGGTATGATTTACCACCGAAAAGTGGCATTGTATGATGTGCAAATGGAAAAGATAATGGTGTCATTGGTATTCTGGCACCATAGCTGACTTTACTAACAAATAAGAAATCACCGACAAGCAATGATTTTTCCATTGAGCCTGTTGGAATGGTGTAAGCTTCGATGAAAAAGGTACGGATAATAGTTGCGGCAATGACAGCAAAAATAATTGCATCTACCCATTCTCTGACTACCGATTTTCTTTGTCCCGGTTTAGGTTTTAGAAAAAACCAAACGCCCAAGGTGAAAATGCCAAAGATAATATCTTTAATGAGGTCCCAGTTGATTTTGAATTTTGCCATTTGATTTTATAAATCGAAGGTGTAAATGTAGACCGCTTTGTTTAGCAAAGTGGTTAACACGAAGTTAATTATAAACATTAATTTTTAATAAATCTTTCATTCCGAAAACGCCTTTTTTGCCTTTAAGCCATTCTGCAGCGGTAAGTGCACCAAGAGCAAATCCTTCGCGACTTAATGCTTTATGAATGATTTCGATTTCATCTACATCAGAAAAATATTTTACGATATGTGTTCCCGGAATATCTTCTTCACGTGTTGAGAAAATCGGTAATTCTCCTTCAGATTCTTTTCCAAGATTTACATTCTCATCTGTTTTATAGTTTACCCATTTTTTAATTCTTCCATTTTGACTGATTATCTGATTGGCAAGTGAAATCGCAGTTCCGCTGGGAGAATCTAGTTTCCCGGCATGATGGCTTTCATGCAAAAGAACTTCATCGTATTGAGGCTGTGAATTCATAAGTTTTGCAAGTAAAATATTTAGTTCGTAAAATAAATTTACTCCTATGCTGAAATTAGTAGAATAAAAAAATGCTTTGTTATTATTCATGCAATAGTTTTCTACTTCTTCTAACTGATCGCGCCAACCGGTCGTACCGCATACAACAGGAATATTTGCATCAAAGCATTTCATTACATTACTGTATGCAACGTCAGGTGCTGTAAACTCCAATGCAATATCAGCATTCGCAATATCTGAAGCTGTAATTTCATTGCAATTTTCGCTGTCGATTTTCAAAAATAATTCGTGGCCATGTTTTAAAGCAAGTTCCTCGATTGCATTTCCCATTTTTCCACATCCAATTAAAACAATTTTCATAATTTATTATTTAAAACGTAAAACAAATTGAAATGAAAAAACAGCTAAACCATCATGAGTATAGTTGATTTTTCCTCCGGAGTGTAAACTTAAATCATCGCTGATATCAAAATTCATCAGTTGAGAATCAACATATGCATCAAGAATATTCAGCGTATATAAAAGTCCGGTAAAAATATAAGAAAGATCTCTGTTTCTACGATAATAATTTTTTCGAACAGAAAGATCTTCGTTTGTAAATCTTGGAAAATCATCTGTTGTGGTTGAATCACCGTCGTTTCTTAAGATTATTGCTTGTTTAAATTTTTTATACTCTTTGTTATTTTCTGAAATGAAATAAATAAGGGCTGTCGCTCCTCCATACAATATCGGAAGTTTCCAGTATTTTTTATTATAAATTTGTCCCAGTCCGGGTAATACAGCAGACATTAAAGCTGCTTTATTAGCTCTTTTTTTAGCAGCGATTGTAAGCGAATCGTTTCCACCTTCAGAAGCATGTAATTTAAAAGAGGACCCTGTAAAAAACAGAAGTGCAAAAAAAAATAAATAAGAATTTTTTTTGAAAAAATTCATCAAGAATGCTTTCTCAATAGTTGAAGAGTTCGAGTATACGGTTAAGGTCTTCGTCGTTTTCAAAAGGAATAACAATTTTTCCATTCCCTTTCTGCGTGCGCTGAAGTCGTATCCTGTTTCTAAAATGACTAGAAAGGACATCCTGGATCTTTTTATATTCCAAAGAAAGATTTTCTTTACTCTTTTTATTTTTTCCTGTAAACGAAGATTTATTCCCTAATTCCCTCGCCAGGTTTTCCGCTTCGCGAACACTAAGGTGTTTGTCTATTATTTCACGGAACATGAATAGCTGCTTTCCAACATCATCAACACCAATAATTGCCCTTGCATGCCCCATGGATAATGTTTCATTCCGAATAGCTGCCTGTATTTGTGGCTGAAGTTTTAAAAGGCGAAGAAAATTAGTAACCGTACTTCGGTTTTTACCAACACGATCACTCAACATCTCCTGAGTGAGTGAACACTCATCGATAAGGCGTTTATAACTCAAAGCAATTTCTAATGGATTCAGATTTTGGCGTTGAATGTTTTCGACCAGCGACATTTCAAGCATTCCCTGATCGTTGGCAACTCTGATATAAGCAGGAATTGTCGTCAAACCGGCCATCCTGGATGCCTTAAATCTTCGTTCACCTGAAATGATCTGATAACGATCGTATCCCATTTTGCGAACGGTAATTGGCTGAATGATGCCTTGCTCTTTTATTGATGCAGAAAGTTCTGCCAAAGCCTCAGGTTCGAAAAAAGTACGCGGTTGAAAAGGATTGGGTTCTATATGCTCTATTAAAATCTGGGCAATAGATCCTACAACTCCTTCAATACCCGTTTTAGAAGTAACGTCAGTGTCAGCATTTTCAAGTAATGCACTTAATCCTTTACCAAGTGCGCTTCGTTTAGTGGTCATCAGTTACAGGAATTTTTTTATCTGCCTCTTTGATTTTAGTCAGATTATTTTTTTGTAAAATTTCACGGGCAAGATTCAGATAATTTACAGATCCTTTGCTGCTGGCATCATGCATTATAATAGTTTGGCCAAAGCTTGGTGCTTCACCGAGTTTTGTATTTCTTTGGATAATTGTATCAAACACCATTTGTTGAAAATGCGTTTTTACTTCTTCAACAACTTGATTTGATAAACGTAAACGACTGTCATACATTGTAAGAAGTATGCCTTCAATTTCAAGATCAGGATTCAGCCTGCTTTGAACTATTTTTATTGTATTCAAAAGTTTTCCTAATCCTTCCAAAGCAAAATATTCGCATTGAACGGGAATGATAACAGAATTTGCCGCCGTAAGTGCATTTATCGTAACCAGACCAAGAGAAGGGGAGCAGTCGATGATAATAAAATCATACGCATTTTTAATTTTCTCAAGTACGTCTTTCATTTTTCTTTCTCGATGCGGTAAATGAATCATTTCGATTTCGGCACCTACAAGATCAATATGAGAGGGTAGCAGAAACAAATTCGGAGTTTCCGTTTTGAGGATAATATCTTTCGGTTCTGCTTCGTTTATGATACATTCATAGATGCTTGTTTTTATCGTTCGAGGATCGAAGCCTACGCCCGATGTAGCATTGGCTTGCGGGTCGCTGTCGATCAACAATGTTTTGTATTCAAGTACAGCCAGACTGGCTGCCAGATTCATGGCAGTAGTTGTTTTACCGACTCCACCCTTTTGATTGGCTATTGCTATTATTTTTCCCATGTTTCTTTTGTTATAGCTCTCTGATTTCTCCGATTTTCATCAGAAGTAATTCTTTTCCTGACATTTCAAATTTATGTTTGGCTTCTTTATGATCGATCATTATTTTGTCCATGGTATCGTAATGCATACCAATTATTTTATCACATTTGATAAAGTTAGAGGCAATTACTGCATTATCAATTCCCATTGTAAAATTGTTTCCAATTGGTAAAAAGGCGAAGTCCATTTTCTTAAAATCACCAATAAGTTTCATGTCGTAATGCAAAGCAGTATCACCTGCATAATAAAAGTTTTCTTTGGATGTCTCAATCAAAAATCCCATTGGATTTCCTCCATAAGTTCCATCGGGTAAACTGCTTGAATGAACAGCCTGAACGCATTTTACTTTCCCAAAATCAAATATCCAATGCCCGCCGATATTCATCTGATGTATATTTTTAATTCCTTGCTTTTCGAGCCAAACACCAATTTCATAATTTGATATTACTAAGGCACCGGTTTTTTGGGCAATGCTAACGGCGTCAGCTGTGTGATCAAAATGTCCGTGTGAAATTAAAATATAATCAGCTTCGATGGTATTGGTATCAATAGCCTTTGCAAGCGGATTTCCCTTTATAAAAGGGTCAAATAATAGCTTTTTGCCACTTACTTCAACAAGAAAGCAAGAATGGCCAAAATAGGTTACGAGCATAATATCTTCACAAAATGCAAAAATAAGGGATTTGTTGTCCGGATTTGGTTTAAAGTTACGAACATTGCGAGGATGTTGTGTTTAAAACAATGCCCGGACCTTGAAAGGAAGGATTAAAGGATTTTCTTGATGGTGCGGAACAAATTCAATTACTTGGCAAAAACTGTCTGGACCTTGAAAGGAAGGATTAAGGGATTTACTTGATGGAGCAGAACAAATGCTATTACTCATTTCCACAATGGAACACAGATTAAACGGATCTTACGGATTAGCGCGGATTAAATCGATATGAACTTGTTTAATCCTTTCCTTCTAAAAGGTTTAATTAAAATTTAATCCATTCGAATAAACTCAAATTCCTGTTCCAGTTTTTCATTGTTTTGAAAAGAATAATTTTTGTTTTCCAAAAGTTTTTTTACCTGATTTAATCTATCATCAGTTAATGGGTGTGTACTTAGAAATTCCGGCATTTGAATGCTTTCACTTTTTTTGAGAATATCAAATAACTCCGACATGCCATGTGGATCGATTTTATTTTTTATTAGTACTTCAAATCCTTGCTTATCTGCTTCCCTTTCAAAAGATCTTGAATAAGATAGATTATTTATTTTGTTTGCATTATCGGCAAGAACAGCCATAATCCCATTAATATCTGATGTAATTATAGAGATAATTAGAAAACCTGAAACACTGCGGCACAAAGCTCGCATGGAATGTCGATTGGTTACATGAGCAGCCTCGTGGGAAAGTAATGCGGCAAGTTGAGAATAGGAATTGATTTTACTTAGAATACCTGTGTATATAATTATATTTCCATCAGGCAGAGCAAAAGCATTAACTTCCTTTGATTCGAAAACAGTAAAGTTTAATTTTTCGGTTGTATTGAAATTTATTTTTTCAGCAAAACGTTCAACGGCCTTAGTACGATTGCTATCGATTGTTTCTATTGAAATAATATTTTCATAAACCGATTTTCCAAGAGCTTTATCATATGAAACCGGTAATAGGTTTACTGCTTTTTCAGAAAGCCAGGGAATAAAATAAATGTAGGCAAGCGAAATCAGACCAATAAAGAATATTGCAAGACTAATATGAAAAATACTTCCTGCCTTTACTAAACGATGGTAAATTCCTGTTCCACCTGTTGGTTTGAAATGATTGAAAAACTTTTCTTTGAAGTCAGCATCGTCAATACTTAATATTTTTTGAACTTGATGAATGTGCCTTATGTTGATTCTGTTTCCAACTTTATCGGCAACAATTTCACTAAACTGCCATTCGGTTTCTGTAACTTCATTCGAAAGGAAAACAATTGAGCTAATTTCATTATTGAAACCTACCGATACTTCATTCGGTTTTGAAGAAATACCATCAAAATATATTCCATTAACAGCCTCTTGCATTATATTACGAAACCAAAATCAAGCATGTCGGTTAAATCTTCTCCGGTTGCATCATTATAATCTATTTCCGTTTGTGTGATTGAACTCATTTTTATATCGCCGGAAAATGAAACGTTAGAGAAAATAAAGTTAAGAGAACGGCAAACAATCCATGGATAGGCGAGACCTAATGTGAAAATAAATAGTAATACATTTGTTATTAATAAGCCTGCAATTTTTCCTCCTGTTGCTAAATTGGTAAGAAAAATTTTTCTGTTATTCTGTTCATCAACCAATGATAAATTATTTACATAATATTTCAGTATATCTTTTTGCCACCAGAAAAAATAAATTCCAAAGGTTAAAACTGTTAATAAATAACCGCTAAGATTTAGAAGAAAGTAGTGGCTGCCTTTTCCACTGTAAGCAAATTTAAGTGAACCAAGCCTGACATTATTCAACAAATAATTTCGCAAATTCATTACAAACCATGCACCATATATTCCAAATGTTATTATTGTAAGAATTACACCTTTTATATAAATACCAAATAATACTTTTCTGTCACCTCTATAACCCATCCGTATACCACCCCAGCTTGTGCGCGACATTCGATAACGATAAGAGCCATGAATTGCCAGGGGTAAGATGCAAACAAAGCTGCATATTAAAATGATTGATGCAATTATAATCATCTTCAAAATAATCAGATAGATATAAATACCATAAACAATTGTTAGAATTAATACAGCTTTTATAAATCCTTTAAACATTTCCTTGCCGGTGCCATGAAAAGCAAATGGAATTTTATTAAATTCTGTTGCACTATATAAATATTGCAACTTACGCGCTTTCGCCCAGGGATAGTAAAGTCCTAAAGTTATAATTGTCAACAGCCAGTTTACTATGACAATTGTAAAATATTCACCTCCTTTACCATTGAAAGAAATTTCATATTCTTCAGAAGAAGTTGCCGGTTCAAAAGGGGTATAATTTGTTTCCATAAAATATTTTTATTTAAATTAAAATTTATAAAAGGCAAATTGAAAAATCAAATAGGTAATTCAATTTATATATAGGAACAAAAATTAAAACTATTATCCTGATTAATTAAAGCTAATCGGAGTTTTCAAATTATAGTAAAAAAATTCTTCTTGTAAGAAGAGAAATAAATAATTCCGGGATTTATTTCCCCAAATCATCAAAATTTACATCACTATACGAAGAACTATCGGAAGGACTTGTATCCGGCGCTGAATTGTTTTCACCATGTGTCGGATGTTCAAAAGGTTTCAGTGTTCCCACATGATGAATAGCTTCGTTCAAACCATCAACAAATTTTTGAAAATCTTCTCGGTAAAGAAAAATTTTATGCTTTTCGAAAAAGGGTGCTCCATCATCCCCAATTCTTTTTTTGCTCTCAGTAATTGTAAGATAGAAGTCCTGAGTTTTTGTAGTCTTTACATCAAAAAAATAAGTTCGCTTTCCCGCTCTTACTGATTTTGAAAAAACCTCTTCACGTTGATTGTTATTATCTGACATAAAAAAAATTAGTTAAATGTTTCGTAGCAAAAATAGAAAAATATTTAAATTTGCAAGGAAAGTAATTCATTGGCTAGGTTATTAATTAATGAATATTGAAGAAACAAAAGGAGATTTATTTATAAAATGCTAACATTCAATATTATATAAAATATCAGGAGGGAGATATTATTCCCATTTTTTCTTTTAAATGTTGTCCCGTAAATGATTTTTTGCAATTAACAAGATCATCCGGTGTTCCCTCAAAAAGAATATAACCTCCATCTTCTCCACCATCCGGTCCAAGATCAATCACCCAATCGGCACATTTAATTACCTCGGAATTATGTTCAATAATTAAAATGCTATTGCCATGTTCTATCAACATATCAAATGCTTTTAAAAGTTTGCGGATATCATGAAAATGTAATCCGGTAGTTGGCTCATCAAAAATGAAAAGTGAATGATCGTGAATATTTCCTTTGGTTAGAAATGAAGCCAGCTTAATCCGTTGTGCTTCTCCGCCACTTAATGTACTTGAAGATTGCCCAAGACCAATGTAACCCAGTCCAACATCAGCCAGGGGTTTTAATTTTACAACAATCTTCTGATCATAACCGGAAGATTTTGTTGGTGTTGTGAAAAAAACAATGGCTTCATCGACAGTCATGGCCAGCACATCAGCGATATTTTTTCCTTTGTATTCAATATCCAGAATTTCCTGCTTGAATCTTTTTCCATTGCAATTTTCACACAACAGATGAATGTCGGCCATAAATTGCATTTCAATGGTTACTTCTCCCTCTCCTTCACAAACTTCACATCGTCCACCCTCAACATTAAAAGAAAAATGTCCCGGTTTATATTTTCTCGATCGTGAAACCGGAAGATCGGCAAATAACATTCGAATTTCATCGTATGCTTTCACATAAGTTACCGGATTTGATCTCGAAGATTTTCCAATCGGATTCTGATCAACAAATTCTACTGTGACAAGCTTATTGTAATCGCCGCTGAGTTTGTCAAAAGCTCCGCTTTGCTCTCCAAAGCCTCCATGTATTTTTTTTAATGCCGGGTAAAGTACTTTTTTTACTAAAGATGTTTTTCCACTTCCGCTCACGCCGGTAACAACTGTCATTATACCGAGTGGTATTTTAACAGAAAGGTTTTTTAAATTGTTTTCTCTCGCTCCGTCGATCTGAATCATACCGGACGCTTTTCTTCTTTTATATGGTAATGTAATTTGTTCTCTTCCACTTAAATATTTTCCTGTATACCCTGCATCATTGTTTAATATTTCTTCATAGGTACCCTGAAAAATAAGGTTACCGCCATTCACTCCTGCATCCAGGCCAATATCAATTAACTGATCGGCAGCTTTCATGATTTCTTCGTCATGTTCAACAACAATAAGTGTATTACCTACATCTCGTAGTGATTTTAAAACAGTAATAAGTCTTCCCGTATCCCTCGGATGGAGTCCAATACTCGGTTCATCTAAAATATACATGGAACCTACCAAACTGCTTCCAAGCGATGTTGCAAGATTAATTCTTTGCGACTCACCGCCGGATAATGAATTTGATAACCGGTTCATGGTAAGATATCCCAACCCCACATCTGAAAGAAAACGCAGGCGATTGGAAATCTCTACCAGAATACGACGTGCAATTTCTGTTTCTTGTTTCGTTAATTTTAAATCAGAGAAAAACTTCAGACTGTCTTTCACAGGCATTAGTACAACATCTGTAATAGATCGTCCATTTACTTTTACATAATTCGCATCGCCACGTAATCGGGTCCCTCTGCATTCCGGACAAATAGTCCGCCCCCTGTAACGGGAAAGCATAACACGGTACTGAATTTTATAAGCCTGTGTTTCTACCCATTTAAAAAAAGAATTTATACCCTGAAAATAAGAATTTCCATCCCATAGCAATTGTTTTTGTTCAGCCGTTAATTCATAAACCGGACGATGAATAGGAAAATCAAATTTGTATGCTTTACGGATGAGTTCTTCATTCCATTCTTTCATTTTTTCTCCACGCCAGCAAACAATTGCTCCGTCGTAAACAGACAATGATTTATCAGGAATAACAAGATCTTCATCTATTCCAATAATGGAACCGAAACCCTCGCAGCTGCGACAAGCTCCGTAAGGATTATTGAAGCTGAATAGTTGCGTACTCGGTTCTTCAAATAAAATTCCATCAAGAAAAAAACGATTCGAAAACGGAGTAAGGATAGTTTTATCTCCATCATATATTTCAGTAAAACATTCACCTTGTCCTTCAAAGAAAGCTGTCTGTACCGAATCCGCAATTCGTGATAAATTACTTTCATCCTCTTTGGCAACAGCAAAACGGTCGATAACGATTTGAATGGGTGAAGCAACCGGTGATTCATGTCCTTCTTCTTCCGGTAATACTATTTTCTTTTTCTTTTTAGTTTTGGATGCACTAGCAGACTGAACACCGGAAGATTGTTTAAGAGTGTCTAATATTTTTTTGTTTTCTTTTTGAAGTAAATCTTCAATTTTAGTGATTGTATTTGCAAAACGGATACGGATAAATCCTTTTTGTAAAAGAACATTTAGATCTTCTTCGATAGTTCTTCCCGGGTGGAGGAAGAGTGGAGCAAGTAAAATAACGTTTGTTTCATCGGGAAATGAATGAATGTGTTTAACTACATCTTCAACTGTATTTCTTTTAACAAGATCTCCAGAAACAGGGGAGTAGGTTTTTCCGATTCGTGCAAAAAGTAGTTTTAAATAATCATAGATCTCAGTCGATGTTCCTACGGTGGATCGTGGATTTCTGGTATTTACTTTTTGTTCGATGGCAACAGCGGGAGAAATTCCATGAATATAATCTACATCCGGTTTATCCATTCTGCCAATGAACTGACGGGCATAACTGCTAAGACTTTCAACATATCGTCTTTGACCTTCAGCATATAATGTATCAAAAGCTAATGATGATTTTCCGGAACCTGATAAACCGGTAATGACAATAAATTTGTTTCGGGGAAGAGCAATGTCAATGTTTTTAAGATTATGAACTCGGGCTCCTTTAATGATTATAAATTTTCTTGAATCTAGTTGATTGATATCCTGCATAAATACTTGGTGAATTTGTAAAAGTAAGAATAAGCAGGGTCAATAAATTAAATGACTCGGTCTATTTCTGTTTTTCCCTTTTTTATGTCCTGTTTTGTCATAATATGGTAAGTTATCAATTGATTTTAGTGAATATTTCTTTTAAAAAACTTGTATAAGCAGAAGAGTTGATATATATTTGGTCTACAATTAAGAAATCCATCATTTTTACAATTTAATCAGAGGAGGAAAAACATAGCATAATTCTACTTTAATACTAACCCTTAAATTAAAGCAGAACTACTATGTCGAAAATCCCTATGATGGATGATAAAGACCTTGTGCGTCTTTATCAAAATGGAAATCAAGAAGCAATTTCTGAATTAGTCAATCGCTATAAACAGCGAATTCATTCCACAATCTTTTTTCTTGTCAAAAAACAAGAGCTTGCCGAAGATTTATTTCAGGAAACGTTTATTAAAATTATTACCAGTTTGCGTAAAAACCATTACAACGAACAGGGTAAATTTCTTCCCTGGGCTCTACGTATTGCGCATAACCTTGTAATCGACCATTTTAGAAAAGAAAAGTTAATGCCTTTGCAACATGATACTGAGGATTTTAGCGTTTTTGATATTATGGCATCAAATAACAGGAATGCTTCTGAACAGATGATTTATGATGAAAAAATCAGCTATGTTCGGAATCTGCTTGAGAAACTCCCTTTTGAGCAGCGCGAAGTGGTAATTTTAAGACATTATGCCGGACTTTCATTTAAAGAGATTTCCCAAATGCTTAATATTAATATAAATACTGCTTTAGGTCGAATGCATTATGCTTTATTAAAAATGAGAGAAATTGCTCAAAATGAAAAGGTATCAATAAGAGAATAAAAAAATATTTTCTTTAAATATTCCGGAGATCGTTGCGTTTTGATTTTAAACAAACTCAAATTGCATGATTAAAAGATCTACTTTCTCCGACTTGTTATCATATGCTTACAATGAATCTGGTTTATGTGATAGTGACCGCATTCAACGTGAAATAGATGGTGACCCATTGCTACAGGCTGAATATAATGAGCTCTCGAAAACATTAAACATTCTCGATGAAGCCAAACCCGAAATCAGTCAGGAATCAATAAAAAAAATCCTACAGTTCTGCTAATGATTAGGAATGAAAAACGTCCACCAATAGGTGGACGTTTTTTTTCTCTCTAACCTTTTTTTATCCATTATAGAACCATAGGCGTTTTAGTTTTTTTGAATTGTTTTCAAAGTACCATTCCTTGTTGCTCTTATCAATATTTTTTAGCCATTCTTAGCTGTAAAGATGTAAACGAATTAATTTATAGGGTAAATTTACGGCAGGGATATTTACATCATGACTAAAAAAGATCGTTTTGAAAAAGTAACAGAGTTTTTTGAAGAATCAAATCCGTTTGCTGAAACGGAACTTTTTTATTCTTCTCCTTATCAGCTTCTTGTTGCCGTTATTTTATCGGCTCAATGCACCGATAAGCGGGTGAATTTAACTACGCCTGAATTTTTTAAAAAATTTCCAACGCCTGAAGAACTTGCCAGTTCTTCTCCCGAAAAAATATTGCCTTTAATAAAAAGTATAAGTTATCCGAATAATAAATCAAAGCATCTTTTTGGAATGGCGAAAATGCTCGTCAATGAATTTGGAGGGATTGTACCTTCAGATATAGATGAACTTCAACGATTACCGGGAGTTGGACGTAAGACGGCAAACGTAATTGCTTCAGTTGTTTATAATAAACCTGCAATGGCAGTGGATACACATGTATTCAGGGTTTCGGCGCGAATAGGTTTAACAACAGCTTCTAAAAATCCATTACAAACTGAAAAACAATTAGTGAATAATATTCCCGAGGATAAGATTGCTGTTTTTCATCACTGGTTAATTTTGCATGGACGATATGTATGCACAGCAAGAAATCCGAAGTGTATGGAATGCGGTATTAGAGATTATTGTAAATACTTTAAAAAAAATTTTCAGTCTTGAAATATTTGGATTAGAAAAGAAATCCTTCTGAAAGAAGGAAATTATTTCTCGTAAATACCAGCTGCAATTTTCTCTGTGAGCGCTTTTGGTAATAATGGAATTAATGCAACAGAAATTTTATTCAACCAGCCGGGTATTACTTCGTTTTTTTTCATAAACATGCTATCGACAGATATTTTGGCAACTGTTGACGCTTTCATTTTAACCTTATCTGCTTTTTTTCTAATGGCTTCCGAATGCATGCCGGCCGCGTTCATAAAATTGGTGTCAGTCGTACCCGGACTTACACAAGTCACAGAAACATTAGTGGATCTTAATTCATATTTCAATGCTCGTGAAAATTGAATCATAAAAGTTTTACACGCTGAATAAATCGCAAGTTTTGGAACTGCCTGGTAAGCGGTTGTACTTGCAATGTTTAGTATGTAGGATTGTTTACTTTTTTTAAGTTCCGGTAAAAGTTTGTAAGTAAGATTAACAGGAAGAAATATGTTAATCTTCATTAGTGAAGCTAAAGCATCAAATTCCAATTCATCAAAGCGCCCCCACAATCCGTAACCGGCATTATTAACAAGAATAGAAAGTTCGGATTTTTGGCTCATGAAAAAAGATACTACCTTATCAATACCTCCATCAGTTGTAAGATCTGCAGAAACGTAAAGACATTTAATTCCATATTCTTTGGAGAGAGTAGAAGCAAGATTTGATAAAAGATCTTCGCTTCTTGCTACAAGAATAATATCATATTTTCTACGGGCGAGTTCGGTGGCAATTTCTTTACCGATTCCTTTACTGGCGCCTGTGATAAGTGCATAGCTCATAAAACTTCGTTAAATAAAAAATGGAATCAGTTTTGCTGATTCCATTCGAATAAGTTTATACTGATTACTTAACCAGTTTCTGAAAATGATGATACAAAGGTGTACTGCTTTCTTCAGATTTAGGCATATATTTTCCAACAATAACAGGAATGTACATTACTCGTCTTCTACTTGCTGCTCCTGTATTTGGAGACATGGCCACACGGTGCCAAATGCGACCGTCATGAATTACTAAATCACCTGCTTTGGCATCCACAAGCATTTCATTTTTATCTTCTTCATTATTCATGAAATACGCTTTCTTGAATAACATGCTGAAAATATTCTGTTTATGTGTTCCCGGAATTATTCTTAATCCTCCTTTATCAGAAGAAGAATCGTCTAAGTAAAGACCTACATTTAACATAGGCATCACTTTTTTTCCATAGAAAATATCCCGCATGCTGTCAGTATGCCAACCCATTTGACGAAACTTACTATGAGAAGTATTCACATAATGATTGACAATAACTCCATCTTTCTCATTTTCTGCTATGCGCGATCCATCAGGAAGAAGAACTTTTAGTGATTGAACTTTATTGCTTGTAACAAAACGGTGTACGCTTTCACAATACTGTGATGTAAATGGAAACCGGTGAACGATTTCTTTTCCGTTTTCATCATGGCCGTATTTAATAGGTACGCCATTAATTTTCTTTAATCCCTTAGTTATCCATTTTTGCTGAAGATCCTCTGTGGAAGTGATTATTTCACTAATTTCTTCCTTAGAAACAACTCCGCGGAAATGAATAAATCCGTTTTTGTCGAAATATTTAATTTGCTCTTCGGTTAAAGATTCACCGAGAATAAATTTAGGGTATGTGTCATTACTCATTTATTCAGTTTTTTATGAAAGATTCACAACATTGAAAATCAATTCAATGTGCAATATCATGCAAAAATGATTGTTTTCGATAAAATTTGATTTGTGCACAAATATATAAGAATCTTTTTACTTCCAAATGTATCCGCAAAATTGTCTATTTATGACTTTTAAACAGGTTTTTTGAAAAAGTGTTAATGAAATTAAACGATAATTTTCATTATGAAGGCAGATTAGGGAATTGGAGAATGAAAGTCATTCCCTTTACACCATCATTTTCAGCTTTTATTTTTATCCCATGAAATTCAGCAATCGTTTTAACAATAGGTAGTCCAAGCCCATAACTTTTATCATCTGCCGGACGGAATCGTTTAAAGCGATCGAATATAAAAGGTATCTGATCATCAGCGATTCCCGGGCCCGTATCTCTGATCTTTAACACAAAACTTTTTTCCATTTTCTGACCGGTAATAAATATTTTACCATCTGTTTCATTGTATTTTATTGCATTTGTTATTATATTATAAAGTAGAGTATAAACCAATGATTTGTTACTAGGTGAAAAGATAAACTGATTTTTCCATTCACTTATTACAGTAATTCCTTTTGAATGAATCCATTCATCTAATTCTTCCAAAACTTCTTGCATAACCGTTTCTATATGTACACTTTCATTTTTCAGGAACTGTTCGTTTTCTATTTTACTGATATATAAAAGTGCTTTAACGACTTTTGTTAGTCTTGAAAGAGTTTTTTGTGATTCAACCATTTTTACGGCAACCTCATGAGGAAGTGCAGGATCGCTGATCAGATTTTCAATTCTGTTTTTTAATATGGAAACAGGAGTAAGGAGTTCGTGTGAAACGTTCATAATAAACTCTCTTTCCGTTTCAAAAGTTTCTCTTATTTGCCTCATCATTTCATTTATACTCTTGTCGAGGTGAGTAAATTCATACGTGTTTGTTATTATTGGTTTCGGATCAAAGGAGGCCGGATGCTGAACATCTCTTAATTTTTCATTGACGATTTTATTAAATGGCCTGAGTAACAATCTGGCAAAGCTTAAATCTAAAAAAATTGAAATTAAAACAACTGCTAACAATAATAAAAGTGTAAATTTCTTTATTGTTAAATTCAACTGATCTACAGCACTCAAGCCCTCACCAATGGCTATTTCATATAATTGATTGTCGTAGATAAATGCTTTCGATAAAACTCTGTGCCTTACCGATTCATTTTCAATCGAACGCTCTGAATTTTCTATCCTGACTTTTCCAAAATCTTCGGGTAATCGCGGAAGTGGAGAGATAGAAACAAATTCTTCTTTAAAAATATTGTAATTGTCGAAGCTACAATCCTGATCCAAGGTAATCTCATTCAACCCGCCTTTTTGAACCATCAAAAGGGTTTTTTCTAAACGTGCCGTAAGACGTTTATCTATGTGATTGTATACAACTTTTTGTATTAGTAAAGGAAGCAATGCACCTATTCCAAGGATGATTATTGCTTTGGAAATTGTATTGTATAAAATTAATTTTACCTGTAGTTTCAATTCGGATTATTTCCTTCAAAAGTCTTTAATATCGATGATTGCTGAATGAATTAATTCATGTTCAGTCTGTAACCAATGCCACGAACTGTTTCAATAAAATCTGCATTTCCACTGGTAGATAATTTCTTTCGAAGGTTTTTCATATGTACATCAATATAATTCGATTCATAATCCTCCTCTAAAACATCTCCCCAAATATGTTCTGTAAGCTGAACCCGTGTGATAACCCGATTCTTATGTAAAGCCATATAGTGCAAAATGTCAAATTCTTTTTTTGTCAGGTTGATTGGGTTCTTTTGATAGTAAACGGTTCGGTTTTGAATATCCATCAGAAAATCATGTATCTGAATGGTATTGTTTTTTAATCCATGCTTTCTCCTTAAAATCGCCTGCATTCTTGCTTGCAATTCCAGCAAAGAAAATGGTTTAGCAAGATAATCATCTGCCCCAAGATCCAATCCTGTAATTCTGTCATCGATGGAGCCTCTGGCTGTAAGGACGATAAAAGCTGCATCTTTTCCCGATTCTTTTGCTTCTTTCAACAATTGAAAGCCACTATAATCCGGTAATCCAATATCAAGGAGTATAAAGTCGTAAGAATTTACATAAATTTTTTCAGAAGCGCTTTTTCCGGTAAACGCAACATCGCAGTGATATCCCTGCTTTGAAAGAAATATTTCCACTTCGTGGGAAAGCTGTCTTTCGTCTTCTACTATCAGAACATTCATAGTGCAATTTTAAAACATTGGAACGAAATAAACTATTTGAAATTTGACTCTCGCAATAATCAATAACCCGTTTCTAAACTTTTTAACTCATGGCTTTAGTATCTTCTAAAACATCAAGAATTATACTGCAGGCCTTTTTAACTTCTTCTTCAGAAATTATAAGAGGCGGTGCAATTCGAAGGCAAAAAGGCGAAAATAAAAACCAATCTGTCAACAATCCTTTTTCGAAACAAAGTTGAATTATTTTTTGATTAAGTGTCTCATTTTCAAATTCAATAGCAAGTAATAAACCCTTGCCACGCAACGACTTAATACTCGAATGTTTAAGTAATTTACGAAAGAGGTCTCCTTTAAAAACGACTGAATCAAGAATTTCTTTTTTCGATATTATTTGTAAAGAAGCCAATGCTGCTGCACAAGAAACCGGATGACCACCGGACGTTGTAAGATGTCCCAGAATTGGATTAAAGGTCAACGTCGACATAATTTCATTGGAAGAAATAAAAGCTCCCAAAGGCATTCCACCTCCAAATGCTTTACCTAAAAGTAAGATGTCGGGAATTACATTGGAATCCTGAAAAGCAAATAAGCTTCCTGTACGACCCATTCCGGTTTGAATTTCATCAAAAACCAGTAAAGTTCTTTTCTCATTGCAACGGTTTCTGACTTTTTCCAGAAACCCTTTTTCCGGTAAAATAATTCCCGCTTCAGCCTGTATGGGTTCGATGAAAACAGCAGCTGTTTTTTCATCAATAAAATCTAATTGATCAGGCGAATTATAATCAATGATTCTATGATCAGGCAAAAGTGGACGAAAAGCATTTTTAAGATTTTCATTTCCACAAATACTCAGTGCGCCTTGGGTACTTCCGTGGTAAGCATTCTTGAAAGAGATAAATCCTGTTTTCCCTGTGAAACGTTTGGCAAGTTTCATGGCTCCTTCAGTCGCTTCAGTGCCGGAATTAGTAAGATATATAGATTGTAAAGAGTTTGGAAGTTTCTCAGCCAATGCCTGAACCAGATCAACCTGTGCAGAAACAATGTATTCGCCATAAACCATCAGATGCAAGTGGTCATCAACCTGCTTGTGTATTGCTTCTTTTACTTCTTCATTTCCATGTCCCAGACTTGAAACCGATATTCCTGAAATAAGATCAAGATATTTTTTACCGGATGAATCAATAAGATAACATCCTTCTGCTTTAATAATTTCCAAGGCAGGAGGGAAGGCGCTAGTTTGAGCCAGGTGTTTGAAAAATAAATGCCTTCGGGTATGCATATTGGACAAATTTAATGGGAATTTCTGTTAGTACATTTTATGTCCAATATTTAAAGAAAAACAATACATTTTATAAAGTATTTCCATGGATTTTGGTTTAATCTTCAAACAATGTAACAATAACTACTTGTATGCGTTTTTAATATTAATTTATAGTGTCATAAGTTTTTAATACTCAAGTTTTAGTGCATTACGGAATCTCAAAAAAGCTCTAAAGAATACCTCAATAAAAAAATTGTAAAATGAAAATTTTTTTAATTCTATTTATAGTAATTATTACAAGCCAACAATTATTTTCTCAGGCGCAGGTTTCATTAAATTATAACTTGAGAAAAAAACTGGCGCAACGTGAAAACGGAAATGAAAAAATGTTTTTACTTGTAAAAGGTAATATTGGAGAAATCAAACAATTCGTTGAGGAAAACAATGGTGTTTTTATTAATTCTGCCGGCGATATAGCTTCCATAAAATTATCTTTAAATTCTATTTCATTATTAATCAATAAACCTTTTGTAAGACAAATCGGGTCAGATAATCATCGTTATCTTCCAATGAATGATACTATGCGTATGCTGACAAAAGTTGATGAAGTACATGCCGGACAAATTCCACTATCAAAATCATACAAAGGAAAAGGAATAATAATGGGGATTATTGATTCAGGAATTGATTTCACGCATCCTGATTTTAAAGATTCATTAGGAAATACTCGTGTGAAATGGTTGTGGGATATGACTCTCCCAAATTCTACGAACTCTCCTGCACCATATGGTTATGGACAAGAATTTTCAGGACAACAAATTGATAATGGATTAGCAGTTGCACATACAGGGCAAAATGAATTTGGTCATGGAACCTATGTAGCGGGGATTGCTGCAGGAAATGGTTCGGCAGTCGGCCATTTTCAGGGAGTGGCTCCGGAAACTGAGTTAATAGTTGTTGGTTATGATTTTGTCACTTTAGATTTTGTTCCACGCGTGCAGCATGCTATTGAATATATCTTTAATAAAGCCCAACAGATGGGAAAACCATGTGTAATTAATGCATCATTAGGATATTACGATGGTTCACACGATGGCCTTGATTTAGAAGCACAATACATCAGCAACCTCATTAACCAGCAAAGCGGAAGAGTAGTTGTTGCAGCTTGCGGAGACATTGGAGTTAACTATCCTTTTCATTTAGGAAGAAATTCTTTAAATGGTGATACAGCTTTTACTTGGTTCAACACTACAAGTACCATCGGTGTAGCTTATATTAATGTATATGCCGACACGGCTAACTTTCGCAATGTCCGTTTTTCAATTGGTGCAGATAAAGTAACACCTTATTTCCATTTCCGCGGACAAAATAGTTTTAGCAGTGTTTTCCCATCAGTCAATCAACAATTAAATCAGACACTAACCGTGGGTGGAAACAGGATTGGTGTAATTCATACCTATACTTATTTAAATGGCGGAGTCTATCAAATTGAAATAGTTGTTGAACCAGATTCGACTGATTATTTATGGAGATTTACAACGACCGGTGCCGGAAGATATGATTCGTGGACGTATGATATTTATAATCCGAGCTGGCAATTTCAAAATCTACCTTCCGTTTTAACTTTTCCTGATATCGCACATTACCATGCTCCTGATACTGTGCAAACAATTGTTAGCGGTTTTAACTGCCTTAACAATGTTATTTCAGTTGGTAATTATACAAACACCGACAGGCATATTGACATAGACTCGGTTTTACAGATTGCTCCTTCAGATTTTCCGCAAAGAATAGCCACGAATAGTGGAAGAGGACCTACACGTGATGGAAGAATTAAGCCTGATATACTGGCTCCGGGAAATCATATAATATCTGCAGGTGTACTTTCATTGATTCCGGGAATGCAACGTTATAAAGTAGCTCCTGGTGGTTACCATATTACAGGCGGAGGAACATCCGCTTCTGCACCGGTGGTTGCAGGAATTGCAGCTCTTTATCTTGAGCAAAACCCGAATGCCAATTGGCTTGATGTAAAAAATGCAATGACAAATTGTGCTTCGCAGGATTCATTTATGTGGGGTCCCTATCCCAATAATGCATGGGGTTTTGGTAAAGTAAATGCTTTTGAAATGCTTACCACTTGTTCATTAACCAACAATGTAACTGGCTTAAATCAAAAATCGAATTCGATAATTTTATATCCGAATCCAGCTTCAACAAATCTATCTATTGTAATTCCGGAAAGCCGAAAAAATAAAATAACTGTCTACGACATGGAAAGTCGTAAAATATTTCAAGGGAATTATGACAGAGAAAAATTTTCTTTACCGATTTCTTCTCTTAAAAATGGAATTTACTTTCTTGAAGTACAGCCTGAAAGCGGTTTTAGGATGATGAAACGTTTTGTAATATCTCATTAATACATTTTTTGATAGTATTTCGGCTAATATTTGTAGTTTGTCTGATAAGTTTATAAGAAATCAGAGTATTACCTTTTTTTGTTATTAAAGAGGAAATATATTTTCAAAAACTATCTTTGCTTTCTCTTTGGTAATTTCAATTATTGAAGCCTCAATTTTAACAAATAGCACTATTTAGCCGGAAAACTATTGGCCACAACTCAAACTCAGTATGATATCCCTAAACGGTTTCCAAAGGAACAAATGGATGCCGTCTTTAATTTATTGTCATCGTCTTCAAAAATCGTAATTACGACTCATCATCGACCGGATGGTGATGCCATGGGTTCATCACTTGGCTTATATAATTACCTTTTTAAAAAAGGGCATAAGGTGCAGGTGATTACACCCAGCGACTATCCCGATTTCCTTTTTTGGTTACCCGGAAACAATCAGGTGTTAAATTATGAAATTGCTAAAACAGAATGTGATAGTTTTATTAAAGATGCCGATATAATCTTTTGTCTTGATTTTAACTGGATAAACCGGGTAGAGACAATGAAAGATTCTTTATTGAATAGTCAAGCAAAGAAAATTTTAATTGATCACCATCTGGATCCTGAAAATAGTTTTGATATTATTTTTTCATACAGCGATGCTTGTTCCACATGCGAATTGATTTATGATTTTATATTGGCACTAAAGGATGATATTCTAATCGATAAAGCGATTGCGGAATGTTTGTACTGCGGCATCATGACTGATACTAATTCATTTCGATTTTTTTCTATGAAAGCAAGCACACATCGGATTATTGCAAACCTCATTGATTCAGGAGCAGAAAATTACAGAATTCATGAACGTGTTTACGACAACTCAAACGAAAGCCGGACACGATTACTTGGTTATTCTCTTCTGGAAAAACTCGTGGTAATTAAAGAATTTAATACGGCTTATATCTTTTTATCAGAAGACGAGCTTAGTAAATTTAATTTTAAAAGCGGAGATACAGAAGGGCTTGTGAATTATGCTTTGGGCATTGAAGGAATTCGGCTTGCTGCATTCTTTTCGGAGCGAGAAGGAATCATTAAAATTTCTTTCAGAAGTAAAAATGATTTTTCCGTAAAAGAACTATCTTCCAAATATTTTGGCGGAGGCGGACATAGAAATGCTTCCGGTGGCTATTCCAATGAATCTTTGAATGATACAATTAAAAAATTTCTTGATATTCTTCCATTATATAGAAACCAACTAATCGGCTAATGAAATTATATTTTTATTGTTTCTTCATTATTTTAATAGCAATTGGATGTAAGAATAATTCTGCCGATAAAAAAATTGATCAGGCAGAAATTAATGAGAAGCTTACGAAAATGAATCGGATAATTGTTGAAAATGAATCAAAGAAAATAGAGGATTTTATCAAATCTCATTCATTTCAAACTCAAATGACCGGAACAGGACTTCGATATCAGATTTATAAACTCGGTAGTGGTGAAAAACCAGGAAATCGCTCAGAGGTGGAAATTAAATATAAGGTATTTCTTCTGGATGGAAAGTTGTGTTATTCAAGCGACAGCACTGGAGCAGTAAAAATTCGGTTGGGTGTCGGCGAACAGGTTAGAGGCCTCGAAGAAGGAATTTTACTTATGGTTCCCGGCGACCATGCTCATTTGATTTTGCCTTCGCATCTTGGCTTTGGAATGACCGGTGATCAGTCAAAAATTCCTCCCGGAAGTGCATTGTATTTTAACGTTGAATTATTAAATATTACTAAATGAAAAAAATATCCATAGCATTATTATGGTTAATTATTGTAGTAACTTTTTCATGTAAAAATGGAAAGGAATTAAAAACAGAAAATGGTTTTAAGTATATTATTTATACCGATTCAAAAGGCCCAAAGGCAAAAATTGGTGACTATATAACCATGTCAATGGTCTATAAAAATAGTAACGATTCTATTTTGTTTGATTCCCGCTTAAACGGAAGTCCTATTCGTTTCCGGCTCGAGAAAATTCCTTTTAAAGGTAGTTTTGAAGATGGCCTAACGAACCTTTCTGCTGAAGATAGTGCTACTTTTTTTGTCCCATCTGATTCATTGTATAGTTATTTGAATAAATCTCGCGGCACAAGTTTGAATTTACAAAAAGATGAAGTTTTTAAGCCGGGAACTTTTTTGAAATTTGAGATCAAACTATTTAAAATCCAAAGTGAAGCAGATGCTGAAGAAGAGATGGTAATGGAATTAAGTCAAAGAGATAAACAAGGTAAAATCGATTTATTGAATTATATTGAGAAAAGAAAAATAACAATTACTCCCGATGAATCCGGTTATTATTTATTGATGAATGAAAAAGGAAAGGGTCCCTCGATAGATAGTGGTAAAGTGGTAACTTTAGAATATGAGGGAAGGTTTTTAAATGATTCTGTTTTTGATGGCACAAAAAAAGCGGGGCGACCGTATAAATTTATTTCTGGCGCTCATCATGTAATTAGCGGATGGGAAATTGCCATGAAAAAATTAAATGCAGGGGACAAATTTACACTTTTACTTCCATCAAATTTGGCTTATGGTGAAGAAGGAATCCGTGATACAAAAAGCGGACTATATATCGTTCCTCCATTTACACCGGTAGTCTTCGATATTAATATTATTTCAGTAGAAGATGTCCCTTCAGTAAGCGGGAAATAATTTCTAAATCTTATTTTAAATCAGTGTATACCTTAAAGATGCTTTAAAATCAAATCATTCTGTACAAAATCATTTTCTTTGTTACAGCGGTTGCAATACCCAACTCTTATTTTATGTAAACCTCTTGAATGATAAGAAACAGAATGTTAATTTCATCGACTGGAAAAATATTAAAGATGGAGATTTGATTATTGCCTCACAAACAAATGTCCAGGATGAAATTGAGAAAAACTATTTTTTCGAAATTACCGAGAATTTTCAAAGTATAAAAAAATATAAGATTCATGGAAAGAAAGAACATGGTTGAAATTAGTGTTGTAATTCCATTATATAATGAAGAATTTAACATTCATGAATTGTACAATAGGTTGACCAAATCATTAAAATCAATTACTGAAAATTATGAGTTACTTTTTGTAAATGATGGTAGTGCAGACAATACACTTAAGGAATTAAAGAAATTTGGGAATAATGATGAACACGTAAAGTATATAAGTTTCAGTAGAAATTTCGGACATCAAAAAGCAATTTTAGCAGGATTAAGTAATGCTTCCGGAAAAGCAATTGTAATTATCGATGGCGATTTACAAGATCCGCCCGAACTGATTCCTGAACTATATTCAAAATTTTCTGAAGGTTATCATGTGGTTTATGCCAAAAGGTCTGCAAGGAAGGGGGAGAGCATCTTTAAAAAATATACAGCAAAAATGTTTTATCGCTTACTTAAAAAAATTACTTCTATTGATATTCCTCTGGATACAGGCGATTTCAGAATAATTTCAAAAGAAGTGGCTGATCAACTAAAAAAAATGGAAGAGAAAAATATTTTTCTTCGCGGCCAGATTGCATGGTTAGGATTTAAGCAAACTTTTATAGTTTATGAACGACAAGAGAGATTATCCGGCGAAACAAAATTTACTTTAAGTAAAATGCTTCGCTTCGCTTTTGATGGAATAACTTCATTCTCCAATTTACCTCTTCAGATTGCAACGTTTCTTGGGTTTGTATTTTCTATCGTAGCATTTATAATAATTTTATATTCATTGTATTCTAAATTTATTTTAAATGAAGTTGTCACTGGCTGGACTTCATTAATGATCAGTACGATGTTTATTGGAGGTGTCCAGCTTCTTTGTATCGGTGTTATTGGAGAATATATCAGCCGAATCGCCAATGATGTTAAAAAAAGACCTTCGTTTATTATTGAAGAATCAAATTTGAATGAAAATTAATTTATCCAATCAGAAAAATTACCGGCTTTTTATTTATATCCGGAATTTGTTTTTTCCATTGGGAAATTGTTCTTGTGTTTATTAATTCATCTTTAGAAGTTAGATTAATCGCCAGGCATAATGATGTTTTGTTATCGCATGTTTGTAAAATATCATTCAGCAACGGCTGATTGCGATAGGGGGCTTCAATAAAAATTTGAGTTTGTTTCTTTTTTAATGCTTCTTTTTCGATGAGATTAATTTTTGCTTTACGCAATGCCGGCTCTTTAGGCAAATACCCATGAAAAATAAACGATTGTCCATTCATTCCACTTGCCATAAGTGCAAGTAAAATACTTGAAGGGCCGGTTAAGGGTATAACTTTAATATTATTTTCATGTGCCATCTTTACCAATGAAGCCCCCGGATCTGCAACAGCCGGACAACCCGCTTCACTTAGCAATCCAATGTTTTTTTTCTTCTTCAAGACTTCAAGTAATGAAGATGTTTCTTTTGCTGTCGAATGTTCATTCAATAAATGAAACACAAGTTTGTCCTGATGATAATTAGTTTGAATACTTTTTAAAAATTGCCGCGCCGTTTTTTCATTTTCAACAATAAATTCGTCAATGGACCTGGCAATGCTTAAAACTTCATTTGGAAGTACATTAGTATTTTCAGATAAAAATGTAGGAATCAAATAAAGCGGCATTGTAAATTGTTTTTTAAAAATGTGAGCAACTATTAACGAATAACTAATAATCAACCAATGATATCATTTAGAATCTTATCTGCAGCTTTATCTATTAAATCAAAAACCGGATAAAACCCTTCAGGCTCTCCGAACCATGGATCAGGAACATCTAATCCGCTTTTACCATCTTTTAGAAAATAAAATATTTTACTTCTGTCGGTTTCATTGCGTGCGAGTTTTAGAATGTTTTTGTAATTCGATGTGTCCATGGCATAAATGCGATCGAAACGATCAAAGTCATCTATTACGAATTGCCTTCCACGTAGCTTTGAAATATCAATGCCATAACTTTTTGAAGTTAAGATAGCTCTTGCATCTGGTGCTTCCCCTACATGATAATTGGCTGTTCCGGCAGAATCAACTTTTATGGACAGTTGTTTATCGGTAATTTTTTTTCTTAATATACCTTCTGCCATTGGTGAGCGACAGATATTACCAAGACATACAACAAGTAAGTTCATACTTATTTACAATATTCAATTAATCCTTTGTTTATAACGGCAAATGCTTTACCGGTTAACTCTTGTCCTATAAAAGGATTGTTTCTGGATTTGGATTTTATATGATCCCCGGTAACAAGCCATTTATGGTCCGGATAAAAAATAGTAAGGTCAGCCGGTTGATTGTCTTCAATGATACCGGTTTTCAATCCTGCACAATTTCGAGGATGAGAAGTGAATTTAGAAATGAGTTCCGGTAAACTTAATTTATTCTTTGTAGCAGTACGAGCAACTGCAAAGGCAGTTTCCAGACCTGATGCACCATATTCA
The DNA here is from genome assembly GCA_031417555.1 of Bacteroidota bacterium. Taxonomy (GTDB): domain Bacteria; phylum Bacteroidota; class Bacteroidia; order AKYH767-A; family 2013-40CM-41-45; genus JADKIH01. Next base: position 18,246 of record JANOVV010000132.1, on the reverse strand, counting down.
GCCAATTCAAATTCTTTTTTCTTTTTTTCAACTTCCTGCGGACAATGATCGCTGCAAATACCATCAACAGTGCCATCTACAAGACCTTCAATTAATAATTCTTTATCATTCTTATTTCTAAGCGGAGGTTTTAATTTATAAACAGTATCAAAACCTACAAGTGAATTATCATCCAATAATAAGTTAATAGCTGATACGTCAGCTGTTACTTTAATTCCTTTAGCCTTAGCTTTACGAATGAGATCAACACTTTTACCGGAAGAAATCGTAGAAAAATGTATAGACGAATTAGTATATTCTGCTAATGATAAATCTCTGCTAATCATTATTTCTTCCGCTATCGAAGGAATTCCTTTTAAGCCTAGCATTGTTGAAGTTGATCCTTCATGCACGAGTCCTTTTCCTGCTAATTGTTTGTCTTCTGCAAATGAAAAAATTTTACCTTTAAAATTTTGAATGTACAGTAAGGCCCGCGTCATCAGGCCTGCATCCTGAAGTGCTCTTTTATCATCAGTAAAAACGCGAACTCCGGCCTGAAACATATCATACATTTCTGATAATTCCAATCCTTCTCTCTGTTCTGAGATTGTTCCCGCAACTTGAATTGTTACAAGGGAATTTTTAGCCTTCTGCAAAATAAATTCGACAGCAGGGCGACTTGATAATGGAGGAAGGGTAGAAGGCATTACAAGTACACCTGTAAAACCACCTTGCATTGCTGCCCTGCATCCACTTTGAATATCTTCCTTATTTTCATCGCCGGGTTCACCAAAATTAACATGTAAATCGAACCATCCGGATGAAACAAATAATCCTTCACCTTTAATCACCTCAGCGTTTTCAACTTTAATGCTTCCGGCTGTTGCAATATTAACTATCTTATCTCCTTCAATTAATATATCTTTTTCAGTAAGGTGATGAGCACTGCCGGGTGAAATAATATTTACGTGTTGAAGAAGAATTTTTACAGACATTATTATACAGTTAATCGTTTAAAATATCTTATAAGTAATATTTCAATTCCGAGAAATACAAGTGCGGCAATTATGAAATACTTCCATAGTCGTTTACCTTCATTGAGTTGAGAAATTTTATGAGAAAGATCTATTCCTTCTGCATTAATAACATTAATATTTGTAAAACCGGATAAAGAAGCTTTTTTTTCCAATTCATCGTTCGACAATACACTTAAATCAGATTCTTTTCTGTCATAGTTAAAAGCTACCTCTGAAATAAGTTTATTTCCTGAAGTCAGTTTGTAATTCTGAGCAACTGTAACCTGATCATGAATAGAAATAATAGTGTTGGAGTTTAATAATCTGCTTTCAGGAATAAAATCTAATTTAAGTGCCGTATTTTGAATATGGAAAATGTTATCATTGGAAATGAGCGAATCGTTTACAATAAAATCATGATCACGTCCGATAACAAGTGGTGTTTTAATTTCTGAAGATCCCTGAAGAGCGGCTCGCAGAAAAACAGGAACAAATAAAGCATGTCTTGGAAAGCTTCCCGAAGCAGATTGGAGTGAAGTGGCAAGAGCATACACTTTACCTTTTCCTGAAATGGAACCGATTAAAAATGGATTTCCACTTTGAAGTCTCATTATGTTTTGAGTATTACTTTTAATACTTCGTTTAAAAGTATAATATTGATTTACCACTGGAAGATCCATATTCTCAGGAATACTTTTTCCTTTTTCAAATACGTTGGCAAACAAAGAATTTTTTTCTTCTATGGATGAAACCTTATCGGCTGATATTACTTTTTGTGAATATGAATCTATTCCTAGGGATGTCATTAAGTCAGAATACGATGTTAATTCTGCATCTTCAGAAGGAATAATAAACACAGTGCCTCCTTTAATAACATACTGCTGAAGTTCATGTATCATTCCTGTTGAAAAGGAATTTACTTCATTTAAAACGATGAGTTGCATTCCCGGGAAAGAAGAATAATCTATTTGTCCGGAAAAACTGTTTCTTATATTGTAAAATTCATCATTGCTAAAGACAGCATTTAGTGATGGACTTATTTCTTTTCCATTGATACAAAGAATTTCAACATTCTTCCTGACATTGAAAACAAAATAAAAATTGTCATCAAATGTCACCGGAAAATCTGTTATTGAAAGTACTGCTTCTTGCCATCCTGATTCAGAAAGGGTGAATGATAACTTAGCATCACCGGAAGAACCGGCAGGAGCATTGACACTGGCAATTGCTTTTTGAATTCCATTGATGGAAAATTTTAAAGGAATATTTTCAGCATTAGTATTTCCTTTATTACGAATGATTACAGTTAGTTCGTTTGGAGTATTGAGTTGAACAAAAGGCGTTGACAAATAACAGGTATCGATATATAAATTATTTATTTGTGATGCTTCAACGGGAACTAATGAAAATTGAATAGATGTATCCGCCTTCAGCTCATCGTTTGTGGTACTTTTTTGAAAATCAGAAATGATGAAAGCCTTTTTACTTGTTTTTTCTTCGCCGGAGGAAATCGCTTCCTGTTGCCTTTGTAAGACTTCCGAAAGTGATTTAACTGAAGACCCGGGTTTAACCTCATCGACAAGTTGTAAAAATTCATCACGGCTAACTAATCGTTGGTGACGGGCTTCAAAATCTGAAGTCAAAATCTGAAATTGATCCGAAGGTTTATATGCTAAAGCAATTTCTCTTGCCTTCTTTTTTGCCGATTCAAGCAAGCTGCCATTTTTTCCCAATGCATCCATGCTAAAAGAATTATCTATATAAATACTGATCCTTTTTATTCCAGCTTCAATCTTTTTGTTTGTTACAGGAATATAAGGCTGGGCGAAAGCAAAAACCAGACAAGCAACAGCAAGCAGGCGGCTAATTAAAATTAGGAGATGTCGCAAACGTGATCGCGATTGAGTGTCCTGCCGAATTTCCCGGAGAAAACGAACATTGGTAAAGTAAATTTTTTTAAATCGCCGAAAATTAAATAAATGGATGATTATAGGTATGGCGAGAGCGGTGAGAGCGAAAAGAAAACCCGGGTATATAAAATGCATTTGGCCAAAGATAATAATTCAAAATTTCTCAAACACACCTAATCCAAAGAGAGCAAAATCATATTTGACAGGATCTTCAGGATCAAAGGTTCTAAGTTTGTCGGTAAGTTCGGCAGCTGCCTGCCAATCGTTTTGCTTTCGTATCAAAAGCCCTAGTTTTCTTGCGACACGAGCCGAGTGAACATCTAAAGGACAGGTCAATAGCGATGGCTTGAGTTTCCACAGGCCAAAATCAACACCGGAAGAATCTTTCCTTATTACCCAACGGAGAAACATATTAATTCTTTTAGAAGCTGAACCTTCCTGAGGATTGGCAAAATGTTTTAAACTTCTATCTGCATGAGTAAGGCTAAAAAAGAAATTCCGCCAGCCGCTAATAGCCGCTTTGTAATCCTTATCAGTTTTTTCATTGAAGTGATCAGTAAAAAGTGATTCGATCGATTTTTTTTCTCTGTAAATAATCTGAAGAGCTTTCAGAAAATAAATACAATCAGTACCATTAAAGGTTCTGTGAACAAAATTTTTAAAGGGTATTAGATCATTTTTTGAAAAGTTGAGAATAAAATCATGTGGATTTTCATCCATTTTATTTAGCAGGGAATTAGCATTTTTAAGGATTGTTATTCTTTGTCCCCAGGCAATAGTCGCTGTTAAGAATGCTGCAATTTCAATATCCTCTTTTTTAGAAAACCGGTGTGGAATTGAAATTGGATCAGACTGAATAAATCGGGGATGATTATAATATTGAACTTTATCATCTAAAAATTCTTTCAGTTCAGTATTCTTTAGCCTTTTCACGCCGGCTAATTTACCTCATTAATTACCATGTAGGTAATTTCACAAAGTGAAAATAAACGAAAAAATCCCCCGTTCTTAAAAAATAATCCTAACAGCAATGAGTAAGATTAGTAGGATTAAAGTGAAATCAATAATTGAATATTTGTAACGTAGCATGTAATTGTTCATTTCTTACCGTTTTAGATTGTTAGAGTGTGTTTCATCAAGTAAAACAAGTAATTAATTTAAGCTATTTGACGTCGTTTTTTAAATTGGCCGCCATTGATAATAGTAAAAGCTTCAGACATTTGTTGCAGTAATTCTTTTTCATCAGTATGTAATGAGTCTGAAGTTCTTCTTCCACCTCTTACTGAATTCAATGAGAATGTTTGTTCAGGCAGTTGGTTGTGAATGATTTCCATTTTATTTATGTTTTAATGGGTTAGTAATTAGATTATTAGAGTAATCTATAGATTCAGGAATTTATTATTTCTTTAATTTGAAAAACATCGACAGGTTTTACAAGCAATCGGATAACACTTGGGTTCATGAGAATCCGGAACTTTTCTTCATTATGTTCGGAAGAAGTTATGATAACGATTTTGCATTTATTGCGAACAAAATCGGAGAGATGTCTAAATTCATCCAGGAATCTGTAGCCGTTTTTACTTTCCATTTTTAGATCAAGGAAAATTAGTTCGGGAACGTCACTTAGTCGATCCGTTTGTTTGAGCTCATTAATAACTTTGAAAGGGCTGTCTTCGCGTATTACTTCACGTGATAAACTAATTTCATTGAGAAGTGCTTCATTGATAAAAAGATCAACATCATTGTCGTTGATTATCACAATCCTCTTAAACCGAGGCTGCGGTCTGCCCGAAATCTGATGGCTAGGCTTCGACTGGATCTTTTTGGTTGGCATTTTGAGAGTTTTCTAAATATTACCCTCAAATGTATTTGTCCTATTCCCCCTAAAAAAGGGACAAAATGAAAATAATTGGACATTGGAATTATTAAAAAAACAATACTTGAACTTATTTTAAGAAATAAATATAAGTTCAAGTATTGTTCTAATTAATTGATTAACAAATATATATATTCAATTATTTTATATATATTTAGTTCAATTAAAAAATAAAAAATGCCTATTTTTAGACATTCTAATTAATTGGATCAACATCAGGAACAGCGACAATACTATTACTTACATCAGTCGGTGAAGTTGAATTTAATGAAGTAGATTGAATGTTTAATGAAAGCAAAATTGTAATAATTAGTTCTAGCATGATATATATATTTTTAAGATTTAAAGCAATCTATATTCTATGCTAGGAAATGATTTATTATTAAATATCAATTCTTACATCTGTAATAAAAAAGTTAAATGAATAGTTTAAAATCATTAAAAAATATAGTTAGTAAATTAACTGAAGAAGAAATTAAAACGCTTAAAAAAGTATTGAGCATTAATATTGTTTTAAAAAACGAATCAAAATCATTGAACCTAATAAATTTATTACTTTCAGATAAAAATTATTCATTTAATGAAATTCAAAATAATATTTATGGAAAACCTAATTATAATGCTTTTAATAAGCTATTAAATAGAACAAAACAAAAAGTTTTAGAAACAATTATATTAGATGTAACAATTTCAAGCAATAATTTTTCTAAAAGAAATAAAGTAAATTTAGATTTAAGAAAAAAATTATTACAAGCTGATATTTTGCATTTAAAAGGGATTAGAAAAGAAGTGTTACCTATATATAATTATATCATTTCACATTCTAAATATTTTGAGCTATTTGATATTCAAGTAAGTGCGTTGGTATCAAAACAACGATTACAATTGATAAATTCCAAAGTAAATTCATTTGTTAAAATTAATGATGAAATTGAATACGCAGAAAGTTGTCATAAGGCTTTGAAAACATCAAGTAAAATATATAATGATATTATAAATAAGATAAATAATTCTATTAATCAATCATCTTACATTGATGAATTAAAATCGTTAATTGTTAAATTAAATGAATATTATAATATCTATAGACTACCAACTATAGGGTTTTATTTATTCACACTAGAAGCTGAAATTTGTGAAAATAATTTATTTTACGATAAATCAAAAGATGCTCTTGAAAAAGCAAAAAATATTTTATTACTAAACGAATCTGCTTATACTGAAAACAGGTATGGAACAGTTTTATTGAATTTGTCAAATTGTTATATTTATTTATTAAAATTTGATCAAGCAATAAATTTAGCACTGGAGTCTAAAAGATATTTTAAAAATCTTCCCTTAACATTAAAAATCGTAGATGAAATTCTTTTTTATGCTTATTTCTATAAATTAGATTACGTAAATTGTAGTAAAATACTTTCAAATAATAATTATATTAAATATGAAGACGATAATTTGAAAAATAAATTTTATTATTTGCAATCATGTTTGTTTTTTATAAACAAAAAGAATATTGAGTCTTTAGAAGCATTATCAAATTGCAGCGAGCTTAAAAATGATAATGAAGGTTGGAATATTAATATGCGAATACTATTAATTTTAAATAGAATTGAATTAAATGATTATGATTCAATTGATCTTAAAATTCAAAATCTTGAAAAATATATTAAAAGAATTTCTAATAATAAATCAAGCATCCAAAGACAAGTTCTTATTTTAAGAATTCTCACTAAATTAATTCAAGAAGATTTTAATTTTAAAAAAGTATACACTAAAAGATTAAAATATTTTAATATTTTAGAATCTAAAACCGGAATTTATAGATGGCAAATTAAGTCTCCTGAGTTAATTATTTTTAATAACTGGTTTAAATTTAAAATGAATGGTAGTGAGAAAAATGATTCACTTTCAAATTAAATTATTGAAAAAATCTTAATTAATTACTAACGTTTTTTTATTTTTTAAATAGAACGCTTCCTGGTTCATTTAAATAAATTGAGCTATTTACAAATTCTTTTTTATTTTCTAGGATTTCAAATAGTTGTTTTGGTGAAATGTCGTGGATATCACAAAGTTTAAAGAAATTTTTCATTGTAATATTTTCACCATTCTCCCATCTCCAATATGCAGTTCTATTTAAGTCATTTTCATAACTAAATACTTCGGCAGATTTAAAGCCTTTTTTCATTCTGAGAATCCTTAGAGTACTACCTAGGTTAAATAGCATTTCGTTTTTTGAATTTTTTGTTTTCATATTATTATTTACATTTATTGAGCAAATATATAGACGAGTGTTTTGGTATTAATGGAAATCTCGTTATCTTTTGGGACATATTAATTAATTATTAAATGAAGTTTATTTGGTTGTGTATTTATTTATAATCTTATATGTTTAAATGGGTAAAATGATAGAATTAGATAGAATTAGGACAATTTTCAATAAACTTTCAATTGAGGAAAGTTTGTCAATTAGACGTATATTATTTGATGAAATAGATAAAAAAGGAGCTAATTTTTTATCGAATAAAATTTTCGATCTAATTTTATCACAAAAAGACATTAATGAAAATGAAATTTGTAATGCTCTCTATGGTAAAGTTAATTTAATTGCACTAAAAAAATTATTACAACGGTTTACTGATAAAGTCATAGATATTTTAGTAAGTAAAGAGTTTTTAGTTATTGATGAGATTTATGATGTTCGGTCAAAAAATGTATTTATAATTCGAAAAAAATTATTATTATATGATGTTTTAGCTATACATGGCGTTACAAATTATGCTTTGTTAATCTTAAATCAAGTAATTGCATTATCTAAAAAGATTGAATATTATGATTATTTATTGATTTCGCTTGAGAAGAAACTAGTTAAAATGACATTAAGTAGTGGTGAAGGTAACTTTAATCGAGTTTATATGGACATTCTACATTATTCGGATTGTAATTCTGCTCTCAAGAATTGTATTTATTTACTAAGATTATATTCTTCTTCATATGAATATAAGCAAGAAGTATTTAGTGATAGCAAATTATTGCTTGCTATTAAAAAAGTTAAAGGAGATTATAAAAGAACGAAATCTAAATCTATTAAAATATATATTTTTTATTTGGAAGGAATATATTATTATAATATTAAAAATTTTCGGAAATGCATAGCGAACTTTAAATTATTATTTAAATATTTGAATTCTAACGGAAATATTGTTCATAATAGTTATTTTGTTTCGTGTTTAATTAATATTTCCGAGATCGATACCATGTTATATAATTTTGAAAAATCTTTAGCATGTTTGTATAAAGTAATTCATCAATTTTCGAGAAATGAATACAATGACAAATTAATTCGAGAAATGATTTTTTTAAATTATTTTTATTTAGGTGATATTAGAAAAGCAGCTGAATCTATTAAAATTCTTCAAGATGTTAAATTAAGGGATTTGATTTCCCCTTTTTTAACTGCTAAACGTAATTATTACTTGGCAGTTATGTATACAATTAATGGTTTATTTAATGATTCAAATAAGATACTATCTAATTGTCTACCGTTATTTAAAGATAAAACAGGTTGGAATATTGGTGTTAGGTTATTATCAATAATAAATAATATTGAATTAGAAAAATTTATGTTTGTAGAAAGTGAGATTGAGAACTTAAGAAAACATATTTCTAGAATTAAAAAAGAAAACGAATTTTATTCTAGACTTTTGATTATATCAAAAATATTGAATAATCTTATTAGCCATAGTTTTAATTATCAAGTTGTTGCAAAGAAATATGAGATTTTATTTGAGAAAATATCTTCCAACAATTCAACTCAAAGATGGATGATTAAAAGTCCCGAAATGCTCATCTTCCACGAATGGTTTGATGCTAAGGTAAAGGGAATTCCTTATAATCATCCTGAGGTCATGAAGCGACTAAGAAAAAATAATTTAAAAAAGAAGAATAAATGAAAATGATATATTATTTAAGAAGGCGTTTTCTTTTTATTTTTTCTTTATTGATTCTTTTATTTTTTGTTTACTCTTTTAATTGGAGTGAGAATAAATCATTTAGTACTTCTTTTAAAATTTATTTTTCTACTAATTCTTCTATTCTTTTAAATGATGTTTTGCATTTATTTAAGGAAGTGGAAAAGAAGAATTTTAATCCTGATTCAGCTAAAATTATTTTGTTAAAAGCCAGAATTCAATATAAATCAATTGAACCTTTTGTAATTACTTTTTTCCCGGGGGATGCCCGGCGTATAAACAAAATTATTATTCCTGAAATGGAGGAAGATGATGAAATAAGTTCTTATGTGATTCCTCATGGATTTCAATACGTTGAAAAATTATTATATAATGATAGTGTTGTCTTCTATAGAAGATTGATTAAAGAAGAAGTTGAAGAAATTTATACTCTTATTGGAAGATTTAATGAATCTATTTCTTATATAGATATACATGAAAGGGATGTTTTTGAAGCAATGCAGATGCATTTAGTACGGCAGTTTGCGATTGGGTTAATTAATATGGAGACTTCGTTAAGCGGTTATGGTGCGATTGAATCAGCAAAAACTATTTTTTTCTATAAAGAATTTTTAAGAGAAATGTATCCGGAGCCTGATACTGACAAAATAAATTTATTTAATGAATTCTATTCTGCTATCGATAATGGAGTAAATTTTCTGATGCCAAATAAGTCCGGAACCGAACTTGATTATTTTTCTTTTTATTCTAATTATTATATTCCCATTAGTGGTTTTCTGAACAAGCTTCGGGAAGCAATTGTAAAGGATGATACCTATAATACAACTGCTATTAATTTTCAAGTGCGATCAATTTTCGATTTAGATGTTTTTAATTCTTATTTTTTTTTGCCGGCCAAACAAATGACCGCTCGTAAAAATGTTATTGAACTGGGACGCATCTTGTTTTTTGATCCTGCTTTATCTGCCAATAATTTGAGGGCATGTGCTTCTTGCCATCAACCCGGTAAAGGATTTACCGACGGACTTGCTTTAAGCCAGTCTTTTGAGCCCGGTAAAAACCTTAGCCGAAATGCTCCAACGGTTTTAAATTCTGTCTTGCAGAGAAAACTTTTTCATGATGGAAGAGCATTTACATTTGAAGATCAAGCCGGTCAGGTAATGAGTAATCCACTAGAAATGCATAATGACTTTAGTCAGGTTGCTGTTAAACTGAAAGATTCACCGGAATATCTGGCTTTGTTTAAAAATGCTTTTCTAAATAGCAAGGACACTGTAATAAGTAGTAATTCTGTATTAACTGCAATTGCTGAATATGAACGTTCATTAATTGGTATGAATTCAAAATTTGATAAAGCAATTAGCGGGAGAAGTGATCAGTTAACCGACGATGAGAAAAATGGTTTTAATATATTTATGGGAAAAGGAAATTGCGCTTCTTGTCATTTTATTCCTCTCTTCAATGGTGTTATGCCTCCTGAATATGTGGAGACAGAATGGGAAATTCTCGGTGTTCCTTCTTCAGCTATCAAAGCCAAACGGGAACTCGATACTGATATTGGCAGGGCAGGAGTTATTAATGTGGATATTTTCAAGCATGCTTTCAAATCGCCCACATTGCGAAACATCGAATTAACGGGACCCTATATGCACAATGGAGTATTTAAAACATTGGAAGAGGTAATTGAATTTTATAATACCGGTGGTGGAACCGGACTCGGTTATGAAGTACCTTTTCAAACATTAGCTTCGGATCCTTTGCAGTTATCGCCGATAGAAAAATTTCAGCTGATTTCATTTTTGAAAACACTTACCGATACTGTAGAATTAACAATAGTACCTTCTTCTTTGCCTGAGTTTTCTGATAACCCCAAATTAAATTTACGGCCTATTGGCGGTGATTATTAAAGCTTCATTATAAAAAGGTTTTAATTTTTTTTCTAAAATAGCATTATATTTACATGTAAATTAAATTATATCTTCTTGTTATGGACTTTTCAATTGAGAAATCTATTTCTGTTCTGGAAAAAACACCTGTTGCTTTATATGAGTTACTAATTGATCTTCCGGAAGAATGGATTATGTTTAATGAAGGCGGTGAAACCTGGTCGCCTTATGATATTGTCGGTCACCTGATACATGGCGAAAGCACTGATTGGATTAATAGACTTGAAATAATTTTATCTGATTCTACGGATAAAAAATTTAAACCGTTTGATCGTTTTGCACAATTCAATGAAAGTGAAGGAAAGGAAATGAAAACACTTCTAAATGATTTTAAAATTCTTCGAATTAGAAATATTGGAATATTAAAATCGAAAAATATTTCGAAAGAACATTATGAGTGCATAGGTATTCATCCAGTTTTTGGGAACGTAACGTTAAAGAATTTAATTTCTACCTGGGTTGTTCATGATCTAAATCATTTAGCACAGATATCTCGCGTAATGGCTCATCAATTTAGAAGTGGAGTAGGGCCATGGAAAGAATATTTAAGAATATTAAAATAAAAAATATTGAGATTTAATTAATAAATAATTTCAATGTAATTGTGTTGTTTAAATTTTGAATCGTTATAAAATAAATTCCTGCAGGAAAAATATCTTGATTTATTGGCACAACATTTAATCCGCTTTTTAGTTGAATTTTTTTGTTATAAATAATTTTTCCTAAGACATCTGTAAATTTTATAAAAACAGTTTTCGGGAATTGCGAACCTGAATCAAGATAAAGAAAACCGGGATAATATTTTACTGATAGACCTTTCGTTTCTTTTGGAAGATTATCTGCAGATGCAATTACCTGTAGCAGACTTGCTAATGCCTGGCATCCATTCGAATCGGTAACCAATACACTGTAATTTCCGCTTGCAGTTGCGACGTAGAAATAATTGTTTCCACTATTAACTAAAATATTTTCCTGAAACCAATCGTAATTCGAAAATCCGGGAATTGAAAATATGGTATCGCCATTTTGCCTGAGCGGGGAGAATTGTATTTCAGGATAAACGGTCAGATAATTTGTTAGGTTGAAAGTATCTGTGTCAACCGTATTAGAGGCAATAAGCGTAACATCATAGGATCCTTGATTTGGATAGCAAATGCTGGGAGGATTTGCAGTAGTATCTGAAGATGGATTTCCTCCCGGAAAAAGCCATTTAAATGAAGTTGCATTTTGAGAGCCATTAATAAAATTAACACATGAATTCTGGCATAATGTTAAAGATGAGCAAGTGTAATTGGCTTTAGCTTTCATTGTAGAAATACAAAATTTAGCTAGCCAAAAATCGTCGGCTGAATTTCTTTGTTCAGAAACATAACCACCATCGGCAATGATATTTGAAAGAAAAACATAGCAACCATCATTTTCCTGAAAACCATAACAAAATTCAGTATGTGTAGGATTGTGTAATGTTTTATCCCATAATTTATTTCCAAGAGTATCAATTGTAAATATCCATGGTTGCTCGGCATTTAAAACATTGTTTTCACTTTTGTCGCCTGTCATAAAAGAATAGGAAGCTCCGGTTATGAGAAGGCCTTCATTTGTAACAGAGACATTATTGATTTCATCTTCATTGCGATCTCCGCCATAAACATGATCCCATAACTTATTGCCGGAACTATCAGTGCATACAACCCAAAAATCGGTATAACCTAAATTCCCATTGTTGTCTTTTGTTTTTTCGCAACCGGAACCGGGAAAACTCATGCCACATAAAACCATTTTATCTCCAGGCAGGAAGGTCATGCAACTGTAATTATCTTTTGAAGTTCCTCCATAACTTTTGTCCCACAACTTAGTTCCATTTTGATTTATTTTTACAATCCAGTAATCATAAGAGTTATTGCAAGGGGATTGAGTTTTACATAATCCGGGAGGAGAGTTTGAATAGCCCGCCATAATTATATTATTGTCGGACGTAAGCGATAAAGTAATTAATCGATCATCGTATAGCCCTCCATAATTATTATCCCAAATTTTATTTCCAAGTCCATCAATTTTAATTAACCAGAAGTCATTATCTCCATAGGAGTAATTTGACATATCTCCGGAAAAATCAGAGATAGAATATCCACCCAATAAAAATGTTCCATCCGGTAATTGTAAAAGAGTGTTAAGTCTGTCTTTTTTATCGCCACCAAATGTTTTATCCCATTTGATATTTCCTTTTTTATCAACTCTTATAACCCAGTAATCATCAGTTGGGGCTAATGGACTTCCATTGTCCTGAGTTTTATCACCACTGTTTCCTGATGATGAATATCCTCCAAGAAGGTAGCCGGAATCGGGTAATAGTATTGCACATGTTAAATTATCGGTTTCTGAACCACCGTAGGTTTTATCCCAACTTTTATTTCCTAAGCTATCAGTTTTAATAACCCAATAATCAAGTCCGTTTCGCCCTGCTTCACTTTTATCGAAACTTGCAGGAGATAAAGAATTACCACACATAAGATAACCACCATCCATCGTTTTAAGTAATGTTGCCGGAAATTCAAAAGCATTGCCACCGTAACGATGGTCCCATGACTTTGTGGTTGTTAATTGTGATTTAACAATAACAGAAATGAGAAATAGAAAAAATACTAGAAATATTTTTTTCATTGTACGGGCAAGGAATTATTCAGATCCCTTTTTTAATATGTGTAATGAATTTCTAAAATAATAAGTAGACGATGTCTTCGATCTTATTATTGGTCTTAATCCATTTTAACTTGGTAAAAACTTGACTATGTTAGGCAAGAAGTTAAATCATGTTTTTGAAATAAGAAGCCAATTAATTTTTAAAAAAAAAGTTTAAATTGAATTAAATATTATTTTACTATTCCGGAAATTTTATAGGTTTTTAATTTTTAATTAAAAGCAATGCATTCACCTTGTTTTTTAAGCTGTTTACCAAAAAATGATTTGATTAGGAATTATAAGTTATCAAATGTTATCAACATAATTTGAAGGAATTGCCCTTTTATTGAAAATTATAAAGAAATTAGTTGAAGATTTAAAATTTTATAATAAAAAAAACTTGTAATAATGGATTTCTATTTCAATCTTTACTGCACAAAATTAAAGTTAAAAAATTAATTTTTGTATTGATAAAATAATTTCATTCCATGTATTGTAAATTGGATTGAATAAGTCAAAGAATAAATACCCCATTGTATTCCAAACAATTCCAGAAATAAACTTAAAAATTAAAATTTAGGTTAGTCATAATAGTACAGCCAAATTTTATTATCAAAATTTAATAATTTAAAGTTAATATTAAGATTCGTTTTAAATAATTTTGAGCAATTATTTTTGATGATAATTAGATTCTAAATATTTTAAAAATTAAATATATAAACTAAACCAATAATAAATTATGATTAACATGAAATCAAACCTAACAAAACAAAAAATTTTACTCTTAGGTGTATTGTTTATGATCATGTTTGCAGGCAAGGCTTTTTCTCAAGGAGCTAATGACTACAATCTATGTATTAGAAACATGCATCAAACATCAACTTCCGTTCTGGAGTTTGATGTTTTCATTGAATGGACAGGAACAAATGCGCAGAGATTTCAATTCTTCCAGGGAGGATTAAATTTCAATTATGCTGGTGCTGCGGCTGGCGGAACAATTACAGCTGCCTATGTACCTGGTACAGCAGACCTAAGTTTAACTGCCGTTCAGCAAGCTCCAAACTGGAACATAAATACTACTAGTAAGCAAATCCGATTTATTTCGGCAATTGGTACTCCGTCATCTATTTGTCCGGTAACACCTCCACCTCCGGGATTCAGATTGGGAACATTGAGAATGACCAACACCGTTCCATTTTTATCTAATGCGTCGGCAAATTTTGTTTGGTCGTATGCTACAGGAACTTCAACAACAACACAGACTAAAGAAGCATTTTATCTGAATGGTTCTACAACCGGTACCGGATTTTTGGATGTAACTCCATTTCCAAACCATTGTACTATTCCGCCGTTTATATTTAACCCACCAGCACCAACTGCCAACGTAGGCGGACCTTATTCTCCGGTTTGTGGCAATTTTCAATTAAACGGATCAACTACAAATGCAACTACCAGTACTTATTCAACATCAGGTACAGGAACATTTAATCCAAATGCTACTACTTTAACTGCAGTTTATCAGCCATCAGCGGCTGATTTAGCAAGTGGTGTAACAATCACTTTAACAGCAACAGGAACAGGTCCTAATGCAGTAAGTCAAACCAACGTTACTTTTACTTCAACGGATGATGGCAATGCTTGTACGACGGATGCTTGTAATACTTCTACGGGCGCTGTATCTCACACAGCTGTAAACATCGACGATAACGATGCTTGTACTACAGATGCTTGTGATCCTGCAACAGGAACTATTTCTCACACAGCTGTTAGTACAAATGACAATAATGTTTGTACTGTAGATGCTTGTGATCCTATCACAGGTATTTCACATACACCATTAGCAGCTATTAATGATAATAATGTTTGTACAGATGATTTTTGTGATTCAGTTGATGGTATTTACCGTACTAGTGTAAATGTTGACGATAATGACGTTTGTACATTTGACGGTTGTGATTTCTCAACAGGTCCATTCCACACTCCAATCAATCCTAATGATGGTGATGCTTGTACAGTTGATGCTTGTGATCCTATAACAGGAAATTCTCATACTCCTGTAAATGTTGATGATGGTGATGCGTGTACAGTTGATGCTTGTGTTAATACACCAGGCGGATCGGCACAAAGTATAACTTTATCAACTACTCCAACAGGTGTTCTTGATACATGGACAAGTACTACAACTCCTTCAGGTTTAAAATTACAATTAATTCCTGTTACTGGTTTCCCTGCTGGTTCTACAGTTACAGATTTTAGAGTTTCTATAAATATGTCACATACATGGGGTGGTGATTTGTTTACCCGCGTTAGATATGCTGGCGGTACTCCATTCGTAAGAACAACAAGAGGTTTAAATGATGAGCCAATTTTATTTGGAACAAATGGTCTTAATCCAACAGTTCCATATGTATTTGCAAATACAGGCGGTCAATTACCTTATCAAGGTCCAGGTTATGATCGTTTTGAATATCCTTTTACTCCCGGCCCTTATCAACCGGTTGATGTAAATGAGCTTCCAATTACTTTTGCAGCATTTAACGGATTAAATCCAAACGTTTCTTGGCAATTTGGTTGGGTTGATGGTGTTGCAGGTGATGGTGGTACAATTGAAAAAGTATTCCTTACAATCACTGCTGATGCTCCGGGTACTGTTGCTGTTATTACTCATACGCCTGTAAGTACAGACGATGGTGATGCTTGTACAACAGATGCTTGTGATCCTGCTACAGGAGTTATTTCACATACTGCTGTAAATACAGATGATGGTAACGCTTGTACAACAGATGCTTGTGATCCAATAACTGGTATTTCTCATACAGCTGTTAATACAGATGATAGTGATGCTTGTACTGATGACGCTTGTAATACATTAACAGGTGCAATCACTCATACAGCATTAGCATCAATTAATGACGGTGATGCTTGTACAACTGATGCTTGTGATCCTTCAACAGGAGTTGTTACTCATACAGCTGTAAACATCGATGATAACGATGCTTGTACAATTGATGCTTGTAATCCTTCAACAGGAGCGATTACTCACACAGCTGTAAACATTGATGATAACGACGCTTGTACAACTGATGCTTGTGATCCTTCAACAGGAGCGATTACACACACTGCTGTAAACATCGACGATAATGATGCTTGTACGGTTGATGCTTGTAATCCTTCAACAGGTGTAATTACTCATACATCTAGTACAGATGATGGTGATGCTTGTACAGTTGATTTTTGTGATCCTGCAGTAGGAGTTGTTACTCATACAGCAGTAAATACAGATGATGGTGATGCTTGTACAACAGATGCTTGTAATACATTAACCGGAGCAGTTACACACACAGCAGTTGCCACAGATGATGGTGATGCTTGTACAACAGATGCTTGTAATACTTCAACAGGAGCAGTTACTCATACTGCTGTAAATACAGATGATGGTGACGCTTGTACAATAGATGCTTGTAATACATTAACAGGTGCAGTTACTCATACTGCAGTTGCTACAGATGATGGGGATGCTTGTACAACAGATGCTTGTAATACATTAACAGGAGCAGTTACTCATACCGCTGTAAATACAGATGATGGTGACGCTTGTACAACAGATGCATGTAATACATTAACAGGAGCAGTTACACATACAGCAGTTGCCACAGATGATGGTAATGCATGTACAACAGATGCTTGTAATACTTCAACAGGAGCGGTAACTCACACTGCAGTAAACATCGACGATAACGATGCTTGTACTGCTGATGCTTGTAATACTTCAACAGGTGTAATTACTCATACATCTAGTACAGATGATGGTGATGCTTGTACAGTTGATTTTTGTGATCCTGCAGTAGGAGTTGTTACTCATACAGCAGTTCCAACAGATGATGGTAATGCATGTACAACTGATGCTTGTAATCCTTCAACAGGAGCAGTTACTCACACAGCTGTAAACATTGATGATAACGACGCTTGTACAACTGATGCTTGTGATCCTTTAACAGGAGCGATTACTCACACAGCAGTAAACATCGACGATAGCAATGCTTGTACAACTGATGCTTGTAATCCTTCAACAGGAGCGATTACTCACACAGCTGTAAACATTGATGATAACGACGCTTGTACAACAGATGCTTGTGATCCTTCAACAGGAGCGATTACTCACACAGCTGTAAACATCGACGATAGCAATGCTTGTACAACTGATGCTTGTAATCCTTCAACAGGAGCGATTACTCACACAGCTGTAAACATCGACGATAACGATGCATGTACAACAGATGCTTGTGATCCTTCAACAGGAGCGATTACACACACTGCTGTTAACATCGATGATAACGATGCTTGTACTGCTGATGCTTGTAATCCTTCAACAGGTGTAATTACTCATACATCAAGTACTGATGATGGTGATGCTTGTACAACAGATGCTTGTGACCCTTCAACAGGAGTTGTTACTCACACTGCAGTAGATCCTAATGATGGAAATGCTTGTACAACGGATGCTTGTGATCCTTCAACAGGAGTTTCTAACACTCCGGTTAATATCAATGATGGCAATGCTTGTACAATCGATGCTTGTGATCCTTCAACAGGTGATATTACTCATACTGACGATTCTCCGGTAGTAACCGCTACAGCAGGTACAATTGCTTGTTTCGGTGGAAGTACATGTGTTACAGTATCTGCAACAGGTGGCCAGACTCCATATTCAGGAACTGGCGTATTCTGCGGTTATGGAATGGGTTCATATTCATTCGAAGTAACAGACGGAAAAGGTTGTAAAGTATCATCTTCAGTTACAATTACTGAGCCTACCAAACTTACAGTTACAGCAAGTTCAACACCATCAAGTGGTGCTGACGGAACAGC
>JANOVV010000131.1:0-31808 GCA_031417555.1 Bacteroidota bacterium | reverse complement strand
ACTTAAAACGATCTATGAAATTAGTATACGATCACCACATTCAGGATCAAGTAAATCCAAACTTTTAATTAAAAATGAAGAACAAGAAAACATCCTTAAATTCTTTGATTGTGCTTAGGGTGTCCTATTGTCGAAGACAGGTTGCTGATAATTTTCGGAGTAAACAAATTGTCGGTTCTCTGGCTCGATAAAATACATGACTCCCATACTATAATTTATTTTGTTATAAATATTTTTAGCATCGTTACCATTCATTTTAAGGACATATCCATTTTTAAATTTATCAACAGTATTTTTAATCATTTGTATTCCGTTTATTTTACGAGTAAAAGTACTTTGTTCCATTTCCTCCATTTCAAAAATCTCTTCAATCATAACATTTACGGTTATGTTAAATATGAATCCGGTTTTGGCCTCCGACCATATTGAATACGTGATTCGTTTATCTGCTTTGAGGCACTTCACTGAAAGTGTTCCTAGCTGCTTATTTCCTTTTATGACCGTATAAGTATAATATTGAGTGAAACCTGAAGTCGGGAAAAGGATAAAGCAAAGTAATAAAATACCGGTAAACCGAATTTTAAAATTAAATCGTATAAATATTCCCGGAAAATATTTTCTTAAAGTAATTATGATAATCATTGTAAGCATGACGGAGGTAGATAAAATGGTTAAATCACATATCAATTTCAATTGGGTTCCGGCTATTGTTAATAAGCAGTATATAATGCGACCACAATGCACATCCAAGGCTTTTGCTTTTATATTCCAAACCAAATTCTTTAGCTGTATTTTTTATTATGCAAGTAATTTTTTTGTAATGCCTGTGCTGAACAGAAGGAAAAAGATGGTGTGCTATGTGAAAATTAAATCCTCCGAAGCAGTTGCTGATAAATAAATTATTGGTTGCGAAATCTTGAGTGACGCGTAATTGATGCATGGCCCAAGAGTCGGGCATCATGCCATTTTCATCCGGTTCAGGAAATTCGGAATCGTGATTTACATGTGCTGTTGTCAAAGCCATAACACCAATTATGCTTGCAGTAAAATGCATGAGTATGAAACCGATTATGTATACCCATAAACTTTGGGCTGAAAATATTGATGGAAGAATAATAAAGGAAGAAATATAAATTATTTTATGGGCGATCAATTTCACTTTTCGACTTTCACCTATATTCAATTCTTTGTTATGAACAAATGCATCAATAAAATCTCGGCGTAAAAACCAGTTCAGGGTATATAAAAAATATACGAAAGGGACGTAATAAGGCTGGTAACAGTGATGAGCCAGAAACGGAGAATTAGGTAATATCCTGATAAGATTACTCTGCCTTATGTCGAAATCCCTTCCGCTAATATTGGGGTATGAATGATGGGATAGAATATGTCTTTTTTTCCAAATGAGAGAATCCGCTCCAAAGATTTCCAACAGGTGAAGACAAATAGTATTCCAGAAAGGGTTTTTGAACAATGCGTTATGTGCGGCATCATGTATTATATTTAAAAAAATTGCTGTAGTCAAAACACCTAAGATTATGTACGATAAAATGATACTTGATGAATTATGAGTTTTAAATATCAGGATCAGAAAAAGAACATATAAAAGCAACAATAAAATTGTTTTTGCTGCGGGAATATAACTTGTTCTTTTTTCATAATTTATAAGTGCTTCATTTACCCTTTTTCTTAATGTATTATAGAATCCGGTATTCTCCTCTTTTTGGTAATGAATTTTTTCTGTTTTCATCTGTAGAAATTTTTAATAATGATTTGTAATAAGATATCAGTGCTTGTTTCAATTCAGGTTCTAAAAGTATCTCGGATCTCTGAGGTTGTAAATCACATGAAAGTAGATTAATGAAAAATCGTTGATATTCTTGTAAAATTTTGGCTCAATTTGATAATAAGGCAAAAGGATGATAATAATTTTTACCTTGTCATGTCCTTCATGTCTTAATTATTTATTTATGTTGACATGGGAGAATATGGAGATTATTATTGTTTTTCAAAATATCATATTTTATGAATTTTAGTAATATTATTCGTCTTCTTTTTATTATTTATTTCATACTTAATAAATTTTGCGCACGTGGTAATATATATTTATCAGAGAATAAAAGACGTTGCGACATTTCTAAGCAATTTGAAATATTTGAAGACAAGGAAAATAAAATTTCTTACGTTGAAATTATATCAGGAAAATTTGAATCAAAATTTTTATCAAATAATATTGAATCTAAATTTTTGGACAGGCATAAAAGAACCTTTTGGGTTCGTTTAAAAACAGTATCACAAACAGATAAAAAAACGGAATGGCTTTTAAGGTTTTGGAATTATTATTCATTGATTGATTGTTATACGGTTTATAGTAATGGCCGCACGACAGTACAAACGAGTGGCTGGTCAATGGGTCTGAATGAACGCAGTGAAAAGAATGCTGAATTATTATTCAGGATTTTATTGGAAGCAAGAGAAAATGCAAATGTTTATCTCCATATAACAACAGACCCGGTATGGAATAATCCTCCCGAAATTAGATCTGAAATTATTTCGGCTGATGCCTGGACTACGATTGAAAGAAATCACTGGTTATTAAATGGTTTAATGGCCGGACTTGTGATTATTGTAACGGTATTCGCATTTCTCAATTTTGTGTATGGAAGAAAATTGTATTTATTATCTCTGGCAATTTCTAATCTGGTAATTTTATTTTACTTCTTAAATTCAAATAACATTATTTCAACTTTTTTCTTTTCAGAGTATCCGTGGTATACTATCAGCCGTTTTGGGCTTATTTACTTTTCTCTTCCTTTATTTTTTGTAAGCATAGGATTGCTATTCATCACATTTGGCGAGTTGAATAAAATTTTACCTGTAACAAGCCGAATATATATAAAACTGACTTCTTTTATTGTTTTTATGAGCATTGCCATACCCGCTTTATCATTAAGCGAATCATTAATGAAATATTTATATTTTATTCTCGTGGTATGGACAATTTTTCAACTCGTTGTATGGATTAATCTTGCAAGAAAGAATAATAATATCGGAAAGGTTGCATTAATATGTTATACACCAATGGGATTGGGATTGTTAATCGAATATCTAAGGCAAATGTATATATTAGAAAATAATGTTTTTTTCCAGAACGCCTTCCAGGTATCCGCATCAATGACAATTTCCATTTCAATGTTTACTTTTTTAAATTTTGCAAGGAAACTCAGAAAGAAAAAAATAAAAGCACAAAAAGAAAAGGAACAATTATTGACTGAGCAAAATATTTTACTCGAAAGCAGAGTCGAGCAACGCACAATTGAATTGAGGATTGCAAATGATAATCTGTTTTCAACTCTTGAGAATTTAAAAGAAACGCAATCAAGCCTTATCAAAGCAGAAAAGCAAAAAGAAACCGAGATTATTCGTTCACGTATTTCTCAGGACATTCACGATGATATTAGTTCAGAGCTGACAAAAATATCTTGGATGTCAGAAGTGATTAAATCAAAATCGCAAAAAGAAAATATTTTTAATTCGTATGAGCTTTTGGAAAAGATAAATATTTCTTCTAGAGAAACAATATCGAAACTTGGAGAAATAATCTGGGCCATTAAACCCGAGAATGATAACCTCGATAGCCTTCTTTCATATATAAGAAATCACATCGCGAATTTTCTTGAAGGGACAACAATTAAATATAAAATTAATTTTCCTGAAATAACATCGGGACTAAACATAAACCCTGAATTAAAACGCAATCTTTTTCTTGTTCTTAAAGAAGCTTTGAACAATACTATCAAATATTCGGAAGCAAAAAGTATTGAATTTAATTTTACTATTGAAAATAATTTTTATTTTATTTCGATTGCTGATGATGGTAAAGGTATAGAGAAAAATGTAATACAGGGGTCCGGCAATGGGTTGATAAACATGAAACGGAGAATCGAAAGTACGGGAGGATCATTTAAAATAAAAACCGGAAAAAATATGGGAACAGAAATAATATTAAATGGGAAGTTATTTTGAAAAATTAGATGGCTTTGACCATTTATTATATTTTATTTTTATGATTTAATAATAATATTTATTTATCTACTTTTATGTTATTATATAAATTTTAATTTATTTTTTACTTTATCTTTTAAAACAGGCATATGGGAATAATTAATATTGCAATCGTTGAAGATGATAATGAAATAAGAAATTCTATGCAGGAATTACTTTCTGGCACTGATGATTTATTTTGTGTTGCTGCTTATTATAAAGCAGAAGAATTGGTTAAACAATTTAAAACACTTAATGTAGATGTTGTTCTCATGGATATTACCCTTCCGGGAATGAGTGGGATTCAGTGTGTTTCTCAGTTAAAACCTAAAAGGCCGGAAGTGCAATTTCTGATGTGTACTTCTCATGAAGAACCTGAAAAAACTTTCGATTCCTTGTGTGCAGGTGCGACTGGTTATTTTGTAAAGAATTCTCCCCCCGTTCAATTATTTGATGCAATAAGAGATATTTATAACGGAGGCTCGCCGATGTCACCACAAATTGCGCGACTGGTTGTAAATTCTTTTCCGGATAAAAACAAAAATACCGGCCTGCTCGAGACATTTACAACGAGAGAACAGGAAATTCTGAATGCTCTTGCCAAAGGTTTTCAATACAAGGAAATTGCTGATCAGTTGTATATCAGCATTGAAACAGTACGTACTTACCTGCGTAAAATTTATGACAAGCTCCAGGTGCATTCGAAAATTGAAGCGCTTAATAAGGTTTTTCCTAGAAATAAATAAAAATTATTTATTTTTACATCTTAATTAATTCAAAAAAATTTAATTTACAAAATCAATTCACAGTATAAATATTCATAAAATGAAATTTAGCCTTCTTCTTCGTTTTAGCTTATTAGTGGCAATTATTTTTTTTAATTTAAAAGTAAGTAGCCAGACAGTAATTTGGGCTAAGAAGGGAATATCTCCCGGCTTTGATTATGGAAATGCTATCGTGGCCGATGATTCAGGAAATGTATATGTAACCGGGCAAATTGAATTCACTTCGGTTTTTGATAACGTCTCCTTAACTTCTTACGGTCAACACGATATAGTTGTCGCAAAATATGATGCAGCCGGAATTTTAAAATGGATTCGAAAAGCTGGTGGTCTTGAAGGGGATATCGGTTTAGGTATCGGCATCGATTCCAGTCATAATGTTTATGTGACCGGAGAAATCGAAGGAGTTGCCAGATTCAGTCCTTCTATTACTCTTACATCGTCAGGTAACAACGATGGCTTCATTACAAAATATGATGTAAATGGTATTGTTTTATGGGCTAAAAGATTCGGGAATTCTTCCAGCAGCGACAAGGGCCGGGCTATAGCGGTTTCTCCTTCCGGTAATTGTTATATAACGGGCAACTTTTCATCAACAGTTTCTTTTGGTTCAACAACACTCACTTCAAATGGCGGGAATGATATATTCGTTGTAAAATATGATAGCAATGGAAATGTTGGCTGGGCAAAAAGGGCAGGCGGCTCCAAGCAGGATCGTGGCCATGGTATTGCTATTGATCCAGCGGAAAATGTTTACGTTACCGGAGCTTTCACTTCTTCTGCCAGGTTTAAAACAACTACAATTACCAATTCCGGAAAATACAGTACTTTCTTAGCCAAATATAATTCAGGCGGAACATTTCAATGGGCAAAAGCTGCAGGCAGTTGTTGTGATTCAACGCAGGCAAGTGGTGTGACTCTCGATGAAGATGGGAATATTTATATTGCAGGATTATTCGCTGATAAAGCAAAATTCAGTTCTATTACATTACAATCCTACGGTCTCAAAGATATTTTTATCGCCAAGTATAGTCCTACCGGAAGTGTTCTTTGGGCTAAACATGCCGGAGGAAGTAAAGAAGATATAGCTTATGGAATTACTTATGATAAAAATTATCATAGTATTTATCTTACCGGTTTTGTTGAGACATCAGGCACTGCAGGAGGTATTCCTTATTCTTTTTCAGGGTATAAAGACGTAATAATTGCAGCCTATGATTTTAGCGGAAATACAAAATGGGTAAAAACATATGGCGGCAGTCGCCGCGATATTGGAAATGCCATTACTGTAGACCCGCTGGGTTTTATTTATACTACAGGAATCTTCAATGGAACCGCTCCTTTTGGATCCATTATACTTACCGGATATCCAAACCAACCATGGGCAGATTTTTTTGTAAATAAAATTTTATCTCCCGGCTTTTCTTCAAGCTCATTACAAACAACAATTAATAATTCGGATGACAATTTAAATAATAATACAACTTCAATCCTTCGGGAAAATTCCGGTATCGCTGAAAGCAGTCTTCCATTAAATCAAATAAAAATTTTCCCGAATCCATTTAAGAACTATTTTTCATTGAGTTCTCAAAATCCGATATCGTATAATATTTATAATGTTCTTGGAAATCTTCTTGCACATAAAGAAAATGTTCAGGGTGAAATATCAGTCGGTGAAAATCTTCTACCGGGTATTTATTATCTTCAGGTAATTGACGGCAATGAGAAAAAAATATATTCTGTGATTAAGGTCGAATGAATTGAATAATATTTAATTTATTCTCGGTTAAATTACATCTTTATCACTTTTCTAACTTCTTTGTTTCTCATTTCATCCGTTACTGTTATAAAATATATTCCTTTAGCATAACTGCTGATATTATACGAGAGTGTGGCAGAGTTTATTTCTGTTTCTTCCAAAATCTCCCCAAGTGTATTACATAGCTGCACATTGTAGCGTGCTATTTTTTCAAAGTTTATTGTTACCTCTAAGTTTGCCGGATTTGGAAAAACGGAAATAAAATTTTCTTCCGATTCAAGGTTTGTCACATCTGTTTTTAAATTACATATGCCATCAAGTGAAATAATTTCCGGATAGGTCAATACTCTGTTAAATACTTTAATTTCATCAATATCGCCGATAAAATTTTGTGTCGGATTGCCAGTTCGGGAACCTATAGTGAATGCTTGAGGAGATCCAATATAACCGGCGTTATCTCCTGTTGTTTGAAAACAAATCAAATCATCATTGATAAACATTTTTAAACTGTCGTTATCTCTTGTAAATACTATGTGGTACCATTCGTTGATGTTTGGAAGTGTTCCTTGATAACAGGAATGAGCATCTGGAAGACTATCCCACGAGCCAACACCAAATCCTATGTGTCCCGGTCCGGCATTATTACCTACCAGCAAAGATTGGTCAGCAATGATTCCACCGATAGCTATCACAGAATAATAAGAGCCTCGAGAAGGTATATTTTTGAGTTTACACCAAACAGAATAAGTAAAACTATTAAGACGAAAGCCGGAGTCATTAATAAGAATATTGCTATTTGATCCTGAGAAATTAAATGCATGATTCAAATTTGAATTTCGGTCAGAAGTAGATGTTAAATTGTTTGCCGTACCGTTATAATTATTTCCACTAAAATCATCAAAACTATTATTTAGAGGATAACAACCGATTATATTTAATTGTGCAATAGTTCGAAATGGAAAAAGAAACAATAAAAATAGAAGCGTAATTTTTGTTTTCATGGTATTTTTGATTTATGTTATTCTTGCTTTTACCTGTTTTCAACAGAACCTTTTGTTTATATATAATATTAAGGTAGGATTTATTTAATTCCTATATGAATAATTTGGCCAACATAATTATAACTGTCGTGAATTTTCAATTAATAGATGTAAGACATTAAAATATAAATCGAAGATAAGGTGATTTTTAAAACGTATACTTAATTTTTATAATCGTATTTTCGCCGGAGTATATGAAAATAGCAATCATTGGAGGAGGAGCCGCCGGTTTTTTTGCAGCAATAAATTGTGCAGCAAAGTATCCTAAACATTCTGTTTTATTATTTGAAAAATCAAACAAAGTACTTTCCAAAGTTCGCGTTTCGGGGGGTGGCAGATGCAATGTTACTCATGCTTGTTTCGATAATGCCCGATTGATTGAATTTTATCCGCGAGGAAAAAAGGAATTGAGAAATGCTTTTTCACGTTTCAATACTGTTGACACAGTAAATTGGTTTGAATCGCGCGGTGTTAAACTAAAAACAGAAGTTGATGGAAGAATGTTTCCCATTTCAGATAATTCTGAAACAATAATACACTGCTTAATGGATGAAGCCGAAAAGTATAAGGTGAACATTAAAATGGGTTATGCACTTCAGGGTATTTTAAAAATTGAAAATGAAAGATTCAAATTAAAATTTCAAAATGACGAAGAAATAATTTGTGACAAAGTAATTATTACATCAGGCGGTAGCCCAAATTTAAATAGTTACGACTGGATTTCAAATCTAGGTCATACCATTATTCCTCCTGTCCCTTCTTTATTTACATTTAATATTCCGGCTTCTCCTTTGAAAGGACTTGAAGGAATTTCTTCACCTTCTGTAACTGTAAAATTCGAAGGTTCTAAACTTGAATCAACCGGGCCTGTATTAATTACTCATTGGGGACTCAGCGGTCCTGCTGTGCTTCGGCTTTCTGCATTCGCTGCAAGATGGTTGCATGAACAAAATTATTTTGCAGTATGTTATTTGAACTGGTTCCCGGAAATGAATGAGGAAAAAGTACGACAGGAGTTATTTAATTTGAAAGAAAGCCATCCTAATAAAAAAATGGCAGGCATAACTTTTCATGGATTGCCATCGAGATTATGGCAACGGTTATGTTTACTCTCAGGTATCGATGATGATGATACATGCAATGAAATAAATAAAACCAAAGTAAATAAGCTCGTACAAAATTGTAGCCATATGACGTTGCAGATAAAAGGGAAAACTACTTTCAAAGAAGAGTTCGTTACTTGTGGAGGTGTTGGTCTTAAAGATGTCAATATGCAAACCATGGAAAGCTTAAAAGTTAAAGGACTTTATTTTGCCGGTGAGGTTTTAGATATTGACGGGATAACGGGGGGATTTAATTTTCAATCGGCATGGACGACAGGGTTTCTGGCAGGATTAAATGCCGGTGAATGATATAATTTGGAAGAAATAATTTTCTATTTTTTCCCTAAGAGAGGTAATATCTTACAGCCGGCATTGTTTTTATTTATTGAACGGCAATTATTATGGAACTTTAAATCCGTCAACTTCTTCGACCATACCGGGTTTTAAATTATTGAGGTGTATATTTCCAACGCGTATTCTAACAAGTCGCAATGTTGGAAAACCAACAGCAGCGGTCATTTTTCTTATTTGTCTGTATTTACCTTCTGTAAGTGTAATAGAAACCCAGCAAGTTGGACCGTGTCTGTCGTCTCTGATTTTCCTGGTTCGTTCAGCAAACCCAGGATCACTTTCAAGTATAAATGCTTTACAGGGTTTTGTTTGATACTTAACATCTCTTATTCCGATTTCCACACCTGATTGAAGTTTCAATAAAGCATCATTATCAATTATTCCATCCACCTGAGCGTAATATTCTTTCTCTGTTTTTTTTCCGCGTATAAATTCGCTCATCATACCATCGGTAGTTAGTAAAAGTAGCCCTTCACTTTCTTCATCCAATCGTCCTATCGCCATTGTACCTTCAGGAAAATCATACAATTCTCCGATTAGCTTCTTCTTCTTTAATTCACAAACGAATTGACAGAGATAGCCAAATGGCTTGTTAAGAATAAAATGCCGGTGTGTCATCAAGGCAATATATATACTATTTATTTAATATTAATTTTTTAATCTGATATCGGGAGAAAAACCTTTTTTCCTTTTTTTCCCAATGTCAGCTAAAATAAAATACATTTGTAAATATTTATAAATCCAATCAGAAGATGTCAAATACTGTCAGAGAATTAGAGCCAAAAGAAATATGGAACCATTTTGCAGATTTAAATGCTGTTCCGCGCCCATCAAAGAAAGAAGAGCGAATAATAGAATTTATGCTGGAATTTGGGAAAAAACTTGGATTGGAAACGTTTAAAGATGAAATAGGAAATGTGATCATTAAAAAACCGGCAAGCAAAGGAATGGAAAATAAAAAACCCATTGTCTTGCAAAGCCATCTCGATATGGTTCATCAAAAAAATGCAAATACGGAATTTGATTTTAACACACAGGGAATAGAAATGTTTGTTGAAGGCGATTGGGTGAAAGCGAAAGGGACGACGCTCGGTGCCGATAATGGTATTGGTGCCGCCACTATCATGACAGTATTATCTTCTTCCACAATTGCACATCCTGCAATAGAAGCATTGTTTACTATCGATGAAGAAACAGGAATGACCGGTGCGTTAAATTTAAAGGGAGGATTGTTAAATGGAAAAATATTATTAAACCTCGATACGGAAGATGATAATGAACTTACCATTGGCTGTGCCGGTGGAATTGATGTAACGGCTACAGGAAGTTATACTCATGAAGCAGCACCTCCAAATATTCTTGTATATAAAATTTTTGTTTCAGGACTTACAGGCGGTCATTCGGGAATGGATATTTACAAAGGAAGAGGTAATGCCAATAAAATTATGAACCGAATTTTATTGAATGCTTTCGAAAAATTTGGAATACAAATCAGCAGTATTGATGGCGGTAGTTTACGTAACGCCATCCCAAGAGAATCGGTAGCTGAACTTGTACTCCCCGAAAAAGAAGAAAATACTTTTGAATCTTTTGTAAAATTAATTGAACAAGAATTAAAAGCAGAATACAAAACGACTGATCCAAATCTTTCTGTTCGAATTGAAAAAGCTGAAACTTCTAAACGTGTTTTACAAAAAGGATTTCAGGGAAAATTATTAAAGAGTATTTATGCCTGTGCAAATGGTGTTTATAGAATGAGTCCGGATATTTTACATTTAGTCCAGACTTCAAATAACCTTGCTCGCGTATTGGTAAAAGACGGAGAATATTCTTTGCAGTGTTTAACACGAAGTTCCGTCGATTCTGAAAAAATGGACCTGGCAAATGCTTTAAAATCAACTTTTGAATTAATAGGAGCAAGGGTTGAATTTAAAGGATCGTATCCGGGATGGACTCCCAATCCGGATGCTTCTATTGTAAAAATAATGAGTGATTTGTATAAAGAATTATATAAAGAAAATGCTTTAGTAAGCGCCTGTCATGCAGGATTAGAATGTGGAATTTTAGGGACAAACTATCCCAAAATGGAAATGATTTCTTTCGGACCAAACATTAAAGGAGCACATTCACCGGATGAAAAAGCGCAAATAAGTTCTGTTCAAAAATATTGGGCATTTTTTCTTGAGACTTTGAAAAGGATACCTTCAAATTAAATCAGGATTTTTATAATTGAATTATTTATCACTCTTTCACAAACATCGTTACCATTTTCTTTTTTTCAGTAAACACTTCCAAAAAATAAATTCCGGATGATAATAAAGAAGTGTTTACAGTTAGCAATTCTCCATTCAACTTTGATGAATAATTTATAGCTAGCCTTTGACCAATGGTGTTGTAAACATTAACCAATTTTATTTTTTCATTTGTTTTTGAGGTTACAAATAAAATATTTTCAGATGGATTAGGAAAAATAGTAGCAAAGTTTAAAATGTTATCGTCGTTAATCCCTGAGCAAAGATCAAAGCGCACATTCATTGTATCGCTATTAAAACAACCTTCAAAACTACGAACTTTAACATAAACAGTTTCAATTCCTAATCCAATTCCACTGCTATCAACAATTATCGAAGTTGTTGTCGATCCATCCGACCATATATAAGTAGAATATCCTGTTCCTGCATTAATTAAAATTGAACTAGAAGAACAAACCATGGTATCTGCACCCAGATTTATAATTGGTAAAGAATTTACAATTACATTTTCATTTGCTGTGTTTGAACAACCGTTATTACCCAAAACAGAATATGAAATCACATAAGCTCCCGTTCCAATGGAAGGATCAAAAAATCCTGATGATACACCATTGCCGGAATATATTCCACCCGATGGAATTCCATTTAATATAACAGGTGCATCATTAATACACAAAGCATTTAATGGAGATAAAGAAACTTCCGGTAAAGATTTTACATTGATATTTGAAGATGAAATGTTGCTACAACCAAATGAATTTGTATATATATATAATAATGTGAATGATCCAGCTCCCGTAGATGTTGGTTCGAATTGTCCGCCTCTTACTCCCGGACCATTGTAGGTTCCACCTATAGGAGTACCACCGGTTAATGGGAAAGCAAAATCATTTGCACAAACAGCATTCAAATTTGAAAAGTGTACATCAGGAATTGGGTTAACGGTTATTGTGAAGTTGAGTGTAATTCTGCAACCCGAGACATCTCCGGTAAGTGTGTAATTTGTTGACTCTTGTGGTTTCGCAATTACATATGCTCCGGTTGTTGCTGAAAGTCCTGCAGATGGAGACCAAGAATAATTAGTCGCGCCATTAGCCTGCAATGAAAGAGAATCACCCAAGCAAATAGAATTAATTATTCCCGAAATAGAAATTGAATAATTTGCAGTAGTGGCATTACTTCTTAATGCTAAATTATTTTGATAGCTATTGGAAGCTCCTGTTCCATTATATTCAATCACTGCAAAATAATAAGTTGTTCCCGGAGCAAGTCCTGAAATGGTGAGATTATTTCCTGTTCCATTATAAACAATAAAATTACCGTTGCCGAGATCTGTACCGTTACCAAAAACAGAATTTGCATTGTAAATAGTGCCATTGACGGGATATGCATTTACATCAGAAGATTTATGTGCAATAATTAATCTTGCTCTGCCATTACCCGGTGTGAAAGAAATATTCAAATCCGTACATGCCCCTTGAGTGATGATAATATTGGATGATTGAGTAGTTGGAGGCGTTGCAGGATAAGCTGAAATTTTATCGGCATAAAAATCTGCCCACGGCTGATCGGGATATCCCGTAATTGAATACGAGTCAAAAAAAGCTGTGCCATTAAAAACTCCCGTTGTGTAAATATATCCTTGCCTGTCGCTGGTAATTGCAGAACCAATGTCGCGACGACTACCGCCATTTATTTTATCCCATAAAACATTTCCTGAATAATCATAAGCAACAACAAAAATATCTTTAAAACCTGAAATCGTATATTGAAAAAAATCGAAGCTGCCTGCGGCATTTACATTTCCGGTTACATAAACGATATGATTAACAGTATCAACATTTATTCCATAGGCAATATCTTCAGCAATACCTCCTGCATGTTTAGCCCATTGAAGGTTCCCGTTTGTATTGTATTTGGCAATAACGATATCGGAATTGCCTGATGAAGTGA
The DNA here is from genome assembly GCA_031417555.1 of Bacteroidota bacterium. Taxonomy (GTDB): domain Bacteria; phylum Bacteroidota; class Bacteroidia; order AKYH767-A; family 2013-40CM-41-45; genus JADKIH01. Next base: position 18,524 of record JANOVV010000131.1, on the reverse strand, counting down.
AATGATTGGATCCAAAATTTGCGTCTCCTTTAAAAGATCCCGCTACATAAACATTACTATTCTCATCAACGAAAACAGATCTGTATTGTGTTGTATCGCAACAAGCGCCTGCAGCTTTCGCCCATTGTATACTTCCGTTCGAGTTGTATTTGGCAAGAAATGCACTATTTTTTCCTGAATTTGTTATCGTATTACCACTGAAAGAAGCAGACTGTGTAAATGAACCCGCAACATAAATATTACCGGTTTTGTCAAGCGAAACACTTAATCCTTTGTCTTCACCATTGCCTCCGGCTTTTTTTGCCCATTGAACAGTACCACTGGAATTTATTTTAGCAATAAATATATCCCTGCCTCCGGAAGAACTTATTTGAGTACTGCCTATACTTATAGTTTCTGAAAAATAACCTGTAATAAAACAATCTCCATTTTCGGCAACAGCAACAGAGAGTGCTTTATCATTTCCTGTATTTCCCCATCGCTTGGCCCAAACAATATTACCGCCGATATTGTATTTTGCTAAAAAAATATCATTGGCTCCCGATGAGATAAGAAATACTCCCGAACCAAAATTTACGGTATCTTCAACTTCACCCGCTATGTATGTATTGTGCGAAGCATCGATAGACATTCCATTGGCCACATCTCCGCCTCGTCCACCGGCACTGTGTATCCATTTAATAACTCCATTTCGATCGTATTTTACAACAAGGATGTCATGCGATCCATAACTTGACACAGTACGGTTGTCGAAAACAGAAGTATATTCTATTTGTCCTGCAGCATAAACATTTCCTGAGTCATCACATGCAATTGCATTACCGGTTTCAAACCCGGGAGAAATACCTTTTTTAACCCATTGAACATTTTGTGAGAAAAGAATATCAGAATTGAGTGATAATAAAATCGTAATTATAAAATAGAGTAGTCGCATAAATTTTTTAATTACTCTAAATTATACTAAAAAAACGGAGAAACGCAAAGAACTATATTAATTGATATAGAAATAACATGATTGTTATCATAAAATAGGATTTTGAATTAAAAACCGAGGACTCATGCTAAAAGCCTTGCGCCTGGGGCGTTTTGGATTACGAGTTATCAGGATATATTAAGCACAATAATACCTTATGCTTACAGGCATACTTTAGTGAGGGGGGGTAATATTTCCGAATAAAAATGAAAATAATTATTTTTTAAAGTGTATTATTTATTTACTTTGGTATTTTATATTTTACTAAAGGATTATTTTTAATTATATATGAAAAGAATAAAATATTTATTCCTATTATTTTTTGGAATTTTCTTTACCCTTTTTCTTAACCTTAATGCACAACAGTTCAAGGCAATTCCAATAGAAATTGAAAGAGAGTTTGCTTTTGTTAAAGTCGCATGGGTAAGCGATTCAATGTTTTGTATTGTTGCTGATAAAGAATTTAATGGAAACAAGTTTGTACATTTTGTTTTTTTTTATAATTCTTCAGGTAAATTATTGCATGAGCCAATAAAATTTCGAAGTAGCTTTTCCTCACAAGATGATTATTGTTTTAGCATGGAAGAAACACTTTTTTTTATAGAAGATGAAATTAATGATATTGGGGGGCATATATTTAGAATAGCTGCTTTTATAGGCAAAGATGGCATCCTGCATGATGAAAGGAAAGAAATATTTTATATAAACCATAGTAAAGAAAGTAGAATGCTTGAAAAAGAACATTTCAGTTTTAATGTTTATACCGGGAAGAATCATAAAAATGCATTGCTTACTTATAATAATGATTATGCAGATCCTAAACAGGAAGGGTTCCGCTTTAAAATTCTAAATTCGAATGGTAAAATATCGGATGAAGATACATTGCAACTGCCATTTTACGACAGGCTGTGTAATATGAATGATATTATTTTTGACGATGAAAAGATGAAAATTTATATTTTATGTAATTTATTTGAAGATAAGGATAATAAAAAACAATATTTAAAATCAGTTTTTATTAAATATGATATTATTACAAAATTTATTAGCGAAACAATTGATGACATGGCAATATTTTCTAAATGTAAAGTTCAACATATTTTGAAAGGAGATAAATTAATTTTTAGTGGACTAAAAACAGATGAAGCTGATCCTTCTAAATGGTCAGCCGCTTTTTCAAGTATCGATTTAAATACCATGCATGTAGATTTAGCAAAGAATTTTATTCCTGGAAAGGAATATACAGATCCTTTTTATTTTAGAGGGAAATTATTAAATGAGTTTATCATTCCAATAGGTTTTAATATGGATACACTTGGAAATTTATATGCTGGCTGGACAAAATTTTTTTCGCTTCAACAAATTCCTGCAATGAAAAATAGCGGTTCTATGTCATACCCGGGAATTCCCGTTTTAGTAGTGCCTTCAGTACCTGGATTAGTAATTGGAATTGCACTTTTGGCAGGCGCAGCATTAGCCTATAATATGTCTCAAAGCAATTCTCCTTATCAGGACCTTTCTTTGTGGGTAAAATATTCTCCATTAAATGACGAATTTAAAGTTGACACTATTAACAGTAAGGTTCCTTTTAATAACTATTACACATTTTCTTTTTCAACATTAGAAGTTGGTGAAAATATTTATTGCTCTTCAAATTCAATTTCTTTAGAAAATAAATTTAAATCAACAATACAATTTAAAAGAGTGAATGACGTAGCCGATTTGGCCTCTTCAGATTCTTCAACCTTTTCTTTGCTTCCTATAAATTTAATTTACCCGACTTCGGAATTAAAAACAATGAATAAAAATTATATTATTGGACAAAAGGTGAATGAAAAGGGGCTAAAAGAGGGTTTGGGATCGGCAATTAAAAATCAGATTTATTTGATGATTTTTGAGTAATTTATCTGAATTTATTTTAGTGAATAACTTGCAAATCAGGGTTTATTCATTAATTTTGATTAAGTTATAGTAATTTCTTCTTTTATTTTACCAACAATAAAATAATTTAATTTCTTTTTACTAAATCCTGACTCACATGAATGCTAACCGTACTTATTATGGAAGAATTTTCTTCAGTATTTTATTTTTTATAGTGATAACCGGAAATGTTTTTTCACAAGGACCTAATGATTACAATCTATGTATTAGAAATATGCATCAGACTTCATCAAGTGTTTTTGAAATGGATATTTGGTTAGAATGGACTGGTACCAACACACAGAAGTTTCAATTTTTTCAAGGGGGTCTTAATTTTAATTATGCCGGTTGGTCCAATGGTGGCATAATTACCGGGGCCTTTGTTCCCGGATCTGCAGATCCATCTTTAACACCTGTGCAACGATCACCGAACTGGAACATTAATCAAACCAGTAAACAAATACGATTTATTTCGGCAATTGGTACTCCATCAACTATTTGCCCGGTAACTCCTCCACCTCCCGGATTCAGATTGGGAACATTTAGAATGACGAATACAGTTTCATTTACTCCTTCTGCACAACCAAATTTTGTTTGGTCGTATGCTACAGGAACTTCAACAACTACACAAACTAAAGAAGCATTTTATTTAAATGGTTCTGCTACAGGAACTGGATTTTTAGATGTTACGCCATTTCCTAATCATTGTTCGATACCTTCTGTTTGCCTTGGGCTTCCTTGCGCCAATGCATTTGTAGGAGGCCCTTATGTCTCTTGTGGAGATTTTCAATTGAATGGAAGTTTTACGAATGGATTTTCTGCAAGTTATTCTACTTCAGGTACAGGTGCTTTTACTCCAAACAATTCAACGCTAAATGCAATTTATCATCCTTCTAATGCTGATTTATTGAATGGCGTAACAATTACTTTAACTGCAATCGGGCCCGGTGCTTCATGTTCTGGTTCATGTCCTCCTGCAGTTAGTTCGGTATTTGTAACATTTAATTCAAGTGATGATAATAATTTATGTACTGCGGATGGTTGCGACCAAACGACAGGTCAGGTGACTCATATTATTATTAATACTGACGATGGTAATGCATGTACAATTGATGGATGTGATTCTACTACCGGTATTTTTCATACAACAATTAATGCAGATGATAATAATCTCTGTACTCTGGATGGCTGTGATTCCGTAACCGGAGTCTTTCATTCATTAATTAATGTCGACGATAATAATGTTTGTACCCTGGACGGTTGTGATTCATCAACAGGAGTTTTTCATACAGTTGAAAACATAGACGATAATAATGCCTGTACATTAGATGGTTGTAATCCATCGACAGGGATTTTTCATACACCGCTAAATATAGATGATGACAATGCATGTACTACTGACTTTTGCAATTCTATTTCAGGATTGATTTCTCACGTAGCAGTTAATACAGATGATAATAACGGTTGTACAACAGATGCCTGTGATCCTTTAACCGGCGCAATATCTCATACCGATGTTGTCATTCTTCTAAATGTTAGTGTTGTCCCAATACTTTGTTACGGTAGTAGTACCTGTCTATTCGTATCAGCTTCAGGTGGAACACCACCATATTCAGGAATAGGAATGCTTTGCGGATATTCTGCCGGGAACTTTGACCTTGTTGTAACGGATGCCAATGGTTGCGAAGCAGCTGTATCGGGAACTATTGATCAACCTTCAAAACTTATTGTAAATATTAATTACACTCAATCAAATTGCTCAGGAAATTCCGGTACTGCTGCAGCTTTTCCTAGTGGTGGAACACCTCCTTATTCTTATTTATGGTTGCCGGGCGGACAAACTACACAAACAGTTACAGGATTATCAGCCGGTAATAATTCTTTGACAGTTACTGATGCGAACAATTGTAATTTGACTACCAATTTTGTCATTACGATTAACAATCCTCCTTTGGGTGTCATTTCCGGGCCGGGCGGTGTATGTGCTAAACAATCCGGACAGGTTTTTTGCATTGCTCCTTCTAATCCTTATGCAACTTCTTATGCGTGGACACTACCCATGGGAGCTTCTGTACAAGGAGCCTCAAATGGATCTTGTATTACTTTAAAATTCAGTAGCAAATTCAAGGGAGGATTTATATGCGCCAAAGCTGTAACTCCTTGCGGAACATCAGCAAATGTTTGTCTGAATGTTTTACTTATTACAACTAAACCGGTTACTCCCGGATTAATTACAGGACCATCTTCTCTTTGTCCAAATGCAACAGCAACTTATTCAATAGTTGCTATTCCAAATGCAACAACTTATACCTGGTCATTCAGTGGTAATTTACAAATTCTTTCCGGACAAGGGACTACTTCAATTGTAGCAAAGGCTCTTTCAAATTGGAATGGAGGATCTGTAAAAGTTAAAGCAGTTAATTGTAAAGATCATAGTGGAACTAAGACTTTGAATGTTGCTAAATCTTCCGTTTGCAAATTATCTGATCAATCCATTTCAACAAAAACATTATTCACTGGAAATAAGTTTTCTGTTTATCCAAATCCAACTTCAGGAAAATTCAAAATATTTTTTGAAGCGAAATCAAAATCAAAATATACTTTGAAAGTAATCGATCTTTTAGGTAATTTAATTAAAAGTGATTTCATAACTGCCAGTGAAGGATTAAATACAAAAGACTTCGATTTGAATTTTGTTTCAAAAGGAATGTATTTTATTACATTAGAAAACGAAGATTTATCTATTCAGTCTTTAAGAATCGTTGTGGACTGATTATATTTTGTATCAAATATATTTCACTTAATCTACAAAGTCTACTGAAATGATTTTCGTATTTTTGGTTGAATATGATTTCATTTACAAAAATTAATGCAAGAATAAAATATTTTATTTTATTTCAACTGCTTTATAATTCATCTTTTGCAATTATCCCTTTTCCGGATCATGTAGTAATTCTTGTTCTGGAAAATCATTCATACAATCAGATCGTTGGGTCTTCGGCAGCGCCTTATTTAAATGGATTGATCAATGACAATAAAGCTGCGCTATTTACAGAATCTTATGGACTATCTCATCCTAGTCAGCCTAATTATATTCAACTTTTTTCAGGATCGAATCAAAATGTAACTGACAATAATATTCCTGCAGGACTTCCATTTACAACGCCAAATCTTGGTGCCGATTTATTAGCCAATGGAAAAACATTTATTGGTTATTCAGAAGATCTTCCTACGGTCGGTTATACCGGAGAATATAACGGCGCTTATGCACGAAAACATAATCCATGGGTTAACTGGCAAGGAGCATCAGCCAATGGAATTCCTTCTTCATTAAATCAACCATTCACATCTTTTCCTTCAAACTATAATTTACTTCCAACTGTTTCTTTTGTAGTTCCAAACCAGGACAACGACATGCACAATGGTGGAGATCCAATAAGTATTTCTATAGGCGATGCGTGGACGCAAACAAATCTCGATGGATATATTCAATGGGCAAAAGAAAATAATAGTTTATGTATTATCACATTCGATGAAGACGATTATTTTTCTAATCAACATGTTTATACATTGTTTATTGGTGAAATGGTGAATCACGGAAATTATAATAATCATATTGATCATTACAATATTCTTCGTTTAATCGAAGACATTTACACATTACCTAAAAATGGTGCAGCCGCTACTGCATTACCAATTGATTATTGTTGGAAATCATGCTCACAACCTGCGTCAATCTCTTCTTCCGGCCCTCTTACTTTTTGTCAAGGAAATTCAGTAATTCTTACTGCTTCCAATGGTTCATCTTATCTTTGGTCGAATGGAACTACAACTAAGTCAATTACAGTTACTACTTCAGGAAATTTTTCAGTTTTAATAACGGATAGTGTAGGCTGCATTTCAAATACCAGTCCGCTCACAGTTACTGTTAATAGTTTTAAATCGGATGGAATAATTTTCAATGAGACTATGGGAACAGTACTGGTAGATAAAACCATTGTTTTGCATGAATCTGAAAATGGTTTCGATAATGACAATCTCACATTTTCAGGATCAGGAGAGATCAGAGCATCTTCGCCATCTTCAGGATACTCAGGAGCTTCGGCAGGGGGAAATATCTATCTCACTAAAACAATTGGAACTACTGCAATTATTTCAAACATTAACTCAACAAGTTTAAGTAATCTGCAATTGTCTTTCGGAATTTATAAAAGTACTACAGCCGGAAATGGCTCTGATCTTTTTGTTCAGGTCAGCAACGATGGAATTACCTATACAACACTTTCTTATCCTGCTTTGCCAACCGGAAGCGGCACGGCTGTTTGGCATTACAGAACTGCTACCGGTATCATTCCTTCTACTTCAAATTTGCGCATAAGATTTTTACAAAACGGAACCGCTACATTTTACAGAATTGATGATGTAGTATTAAAATATTCTAACACCACACCAATTATTACTGCAAGCGGACCAACAACTTTTTGCAACGGAGGCTCTGTAGTATTGACAGCTTCATTATCCAATTCATACGCATGGTCAAATAATGCAACTACTCAAAACATAACAGTTAATTCATCAGAAAATTATTTTGTAATTGCCACAGGAACGAACGGTTGCACAGGAACATCGAATACGATTACAGTTGTTACAACTTCTCCGTCAGTTAATAATTTTACACCTTCTCAAGGTCCTGTCGGCAGCTATTTTACAATTAATGGATCCGGTTTTACCGGTACTACATCTGTGAAATTAAATGGAGTCGAATTAGCACCCTTTACCCTGATAAGCAATACTCAAATAACCGCAGTTGTTCCTGTCGGAGCAAGTTCAGGAACAATAACAGTAACAAATATTTGCGGGAATGGAAATAGTGCATCAGTTTTTACTGTTTTGTCAGGTACGCCAATGTTAAATATTACATTATTTATAGAAGGATATTATTTGGGTGGCGGACAAATGATTTCAGTACTTGGTGCTGGAATTTGTGATACGGTAACATTGGAGCTTCATAATAATCTGTCTCCATTCAATTTAATTTATTCAGTCAAAAGTACTATCAATACAATAGGAAATGGAACATTTATTCTTCCGGGTTCTGTTTACAATACAAATTGTTATGTAGCAGCTTCAACCAGAAATTCAATCAAAGCATGGAGTGCAATGCCTTTATTCATAGATATGAATAGCAATTATAATTTTTCTACAACAACAACAAATACTTTTGGAAATCAAATTAAAAATCTTGGTGACGGAAAATTTGCACTTTATAGTGGTGATGTAAACCAAGACGGACAAATTTCTATTGATGATTTCAATCTTATCAGGAATGCAACACAGCTTTTTACTTCAGGCTATTTAACTGTTGATTTAACCGGAGACAATTTAATCGAATCTTCCGATTTTAGTTTGATGGAAAATAATAAGATTCCAATTTTAGAAATGCATCCGTAATTAAAACATAAAGCGGATTGGAATATTGAAAAAACACTTTTCAAAATTCTAATAACTTGAAAAATTTCGGTTTTAAAACAAATTAATATGTATTAACGAATTTTTTTCGTTGCGAAACTTTTCGTATCGTCGCGCCTTTGCGTTTAGGTTCTTTTACTAAATCACAATCTAAATATAAGGATGATAATATTTAAAAAAGTGTCACTATATTATTTCTTTTCTTTCGAATACAACTGATCTTTCTTTACTTTTTCGATTGCGTCACCATTTTTAAGTTGGCGTGCAATTAAATTATATGGAGCTGAAACGACTTCCTGTCCTTCTTTAAGTCCGCTCTTTATCTCAATATAACTATTATCCTGAATACCCGTTGTTACCGGCGTGAGTTTCACAGTATTTCCTTCGACTACAAAAACACATTCAATATCCTTTTTTTCTTCAACAACTTTTTTATCTTTTGAATCGGTAACTTTAATGTCGTCGACATCTTCCATATCTTCACTAGAATCATTTTTCTTCATTACAGATTTTTCTGTTGTGTCACGAGTAGTTACAGATTGAATTGGTACAGAAAAAGCATTAGCTGATTTTTTTGTTTGAATATCTACAGTCGCCGACATTCCGGGATTGAAGATGCTGCGCTCAGGATATTTCGGGTCGATAATATCCTGATATGAATCGCGTAAGATTCTTACTTTAACAGTAAAGTTTGTAACCTGATCAACAGTTAGTCCGGAAATATTCGCAGAGTTTGCAACTTCAGTTACAGCACCTTTGAATTTTTTTCCAAGATAAGCGTCCACTTCAATAGTTGCAGTATCGCCAACATGAACACGAACTATATCGTTTTCATTGACATCAACATTAACTTCCATCTCATTCAAATTAGCAAGAACCAAAATTTCAGTTCCGGCCATTTGAGAAGTACCAACAACTCTTTCCCCTTTTTCAACATTCAGTTTAGAAATCGTTCCATCAACCGGAGCATAAATTGTTGTCTTGCGAAGATTGTCATTTGCTTCTTTAAGCGATGCTTCAGCGCTTCGGACACCAAAAATAGAAGCAGAAACATTTTGTTGTGCTGCATCTACTTCGGCTTTTGCCACTTCATTGGCAGACTTAACATTTTCCCAATCGGAAGCAGAAATTAATTTTTCATCATAAAGTTTTTTCGTCCGTTCGAAAGTTAAATTGGATTTCTCAAATTGAGATTGAGATTGTATCAAACGGGATTTTGCATTTTCAAGATTGGCTTTGGAAGAGTTTACAGTAGCAGCAGATCTGTCAACAAAAGATTGATAAATATCAGGTAAAATCCGGACCAATAAATCACCTTTCTTTACACGATCTCCTTCTTTCACATTCAGTTCAACTATTTCACCGGAGACGTCAGGACTTATTTTTACCTCAACTTCAGGTTGAATTTTTCCACTGGCAGATACGATTTCAGTAATATCGCGCTTTTGAACTTTTTCAGTCGTAACTTTCTTCTTCTCTTCAGCACCAATCCATCCGGCCTTTTTGCCGACAATGGAAAATACTATAAGAACTACGACGATAATGATCAGCCATTTTAAAAGGCGGTTTTTCTTTTTCATAATTTAAAAAGTCAATGGTTTACCCTGATAGAAATCGAGAATTTTTATTTTGAATATGTAATCATATTTAGCCTGCAACAGGTTTGCCTGTGCATTGGCCAAATTATTTTTTGAGAATAGATAATCATAAGTATTAATCATACCAAGATCCATACGTTGTTGATTATAATTAAAAGTTTCAATCAATGCATCAACACTACGCTGACTTGCTATTAGTTTTTTGTTAGAGGCTTTGGCATCTAAAACAGCTTGTTGAACACTCTTGTAAAGATTTTTCTTTGTCAATTCACTGTTTAAATTTGTTTGTTCAAGATTGATACGAGAACGCGAAACGTTTGATCTTGCAGATAAGCCATTAAATAAAGGTACCTGCAAAGTAAGACCAAATGATTTTCCAAGATTATTTTCAAATTGATTCTTAAAAGGAACTTCAGTAAAAAGGAAAGGGTCAATAAATTTTTTAGAGTAATAGGTACTTAAAGAACCACTCAAAAACAATCTCGGATAAAAAGTTCCTTTTGTAGCACTTAGATTTTTTTTTGCCCCTAGTATTTTATATTCTGAACTTTTAATATCAGGTTGATTTTTAAGGGCTATTGCAAAAATAGGATCGACCTGGTTCTCCGTGCTGTCAAATAACAGAGTAATAATCTCTGGCTTTAAAATAGTAAAATTCTTAATAGTGTCGAGTTCTAATAATTGCGTAAGTGACAATAAAGATTGCTCATATTGTGCTTGAGCCTGAATATATTTTAATTCATCATTTGAAAATTGTGATTCGAATTCCAAATAGTTTCCCTTGTTTACAGAACCTAATTCAAACATTCTTTTCATCCGCTCACGTTGAATGCCTGATACATTCATTTGTTCCCGGTTTATTTTCATCAAGTCCTCATTAAATAAAACCTGAAGAAAATAATTTACCACGTTTAAACTAATATCATTTTGAATTTTTTTAAGATCATATTGGCTTGAAATATAAAGGAGTTTGCTTTCTTTTAATGAATTCTGTAATTGAAATCCCTCAAATAAAATTAGAGTACTGCTTAATGAATAATTATTTGATTCCGTTTTTTCTGTAATGATGGTATTTGTAATAGGGTCAATATTGCGGCCATAATTATAATTCTGTGAAACATTTCCATTAAGTGAAGGAAAAATTGTAGCAGTATTCTGAGTTACACGAATCTTATTAAGATCATTATTTAATGAAGACTGCTTTATCTGAATATTATACTTCAATGCCTGATCAATGCATTGCTGTAATGTCCAGGGTTGTTGTGCAGATACAACCAATCCTGAAAAAATAATTAGTGAGACGATTAAAGTTAGTTGACGAAACATTTTTAAGTTGATAATAAATAAGTGCTCCTTTATAAAGTTTTAATATTAAAATTGATTGGCAAAGCTAAACAATTAGCTGGTTAGCCAAAAAACAGAGCAACAAATTTACAGCTCTATTTTAGCGAAATTTAAAGATAATTGTTAGATAAATGTTAATGTTTAATCGGTTGAAAGGATTAGAGAGACTAAGAGTTAATTCCCTGAAAACGATGGATTAGTGCTGACCGTAATTTTTATGAAAATATCCAAAATAAATGACTGAATACTAATTTTAAAGAGGTCTTAATTTTGTAGTTTATTCGCCTTAATATATTACGATAATATTTTGAAATAAATAAAAAGGTATATACTGCGGATTAAAAAGAATAGTTTGTGTTAATGGTCCAAAAGAATTTCTAAACTCATTTTCATAATATTTCCCATTGACTTACATTTCAAAAAAGCATCTTTTTTATAATGTTCTGCAAGCTCAGTTCGTAATTGTATAATTTTTTCTTTTTGAGAAATACTATCACCTTCCATCACTTCTAAAAGTGAAGCAAGTCTGAAGCGTGCTGTTTTAACTCTCTTAGCCATTAAAGATCGTTCCTCCAATTGGTATTGACGAACGGTTTCATTATTGATATACTTTATACACATTTCGACGTAAGGATTGTTCTCCTTAAAATATTGCGGAAGATAAAGAGTCTTTTTCCCTTCGTAACATTGCTGATCAAAATCAATGGCACGGAACCGGAATTGCGTATCGTCAAAATCTGCAGTCATGTCGATGATGAAATTATATGAACGCATATCTCCCAGTAAACGAACAAAACATCGTTCATTGAATTTAATAAATTCTTTCGCAAGCCGCGTATGATTTACTTCAATGTCTTTAATGTTATACTTTATAAACTGATCGCCCGGAATACCAATGATATGTTCTTCGATAAGCGTATCAGCATTAACCATGTAATTGATACGGTTGGGGGAGAGGATGTCTTCAAATTCCAATCCATAAACACGGGAAGCATCCGCGAGCTTTACATAAAAATAATCGTAATTGTCGTTGTACTGATTTTTTATTCGTATTCGAAATGGTTTTGAATTTCCAAAGGGACAAAAATCAATTCTGTCGACGTACAAATGTTCCATGAATGACATGTCGCCTTCCACTTTCATCATTGCATACGTCTGAACAAGTTTGTGATTTAATTCTTCGGTTTCGCCGGGTTGATAAAAAACGGTTTCCCACAATGTATCTTCGCCGGCTTTATTGGTTAATGGTATCGAATAATTGTGACGAAGAAGATCATGATAATAAAATGGAAGTTCGGAAGTCCGTCCAAAATCTTCGAGGTAAATAAAAAGTTCTTCGCTGATGCGATAGTTTACTTTTTTTTTAGAGATGCTGTTCACGCAGGAAAGTTAATAGTTATTTGTAATTAGTTATAAAAAATGTAAAAAGTTTAATAACAAATAAACTTTACTAAATAACTAAAATCCATCTCAATAATATAGCATAGAACTCACAAGTACGGCCAGCTGGCGGTACTTGTGATTTTATATTATCGAAAATGTTTTTGAGATGGCTTCTAATAACCATTTACAAAAGCACAGGGCCCAGCCATTTCTCCATAACTTCCAGAGGAACTTTTTTCCTTCTTGCATAATCTTCCAGCTGATCTCTTTCGATTTTTCCCAGACCGAAATAATAGGAAGACGGGTTCGCAAAATATAGTCCGCTTACAGAAGAAGCCGGATACATGGCAAGGCTGTCATTAATAGAAATTCCTGTCAATTTTTCTACATCCAGTAATTTCCATAATGTTTGTTTTTCTGTATGATCCGGTTGTGCCGGATAACCCGGCGCCGGACGAATTCCATTGTATTCTTCTTTTATTAACTGATCGACACCCAGGTTTTCATCTTTTGCATAACCCCACAGTTCGCGACGTATTCTTGCATGCATAAGTTCTGCGAATGCTTCGGCAAGTCTGTCAGCAAGGGCTTTTATCATTATCGAAGAATAATCATCATGATTTTTTTCGAATTCAGTAATCCATTTTTCGATACCAATTCCGGTTGTAAGCGCGAAAACTCCAATGTAATCTGTTTTTGAAATTGTCTGATCTTTTAATTCTTTACTTCCATTAATACCATTGATGGCGGGTTTGGGTAAAATGAAATCAGACAAAGCAACATTCGGAATGCCGTCTGCTTTTTTTGATTGTTGGCGAAGTGTATGGAATACTGCATTCACTGTTCCATTTTCGTCGTATACTTCGATATCATCGCCGGAAGAGAGTGCGGGAAAAATTCCGACTACTGCATTAGCTGTTATCCATTTTTCTTCAATGATTTTATTGAGCATTACATTTGCATCATTGAAAAGTTTTGTAGCTTCTTCTCCACGAACAGGGTCTTTCAATATTTTCGGATAACTTCCTTTCATTTCCCAGCTTATGAAAAATGGAGTCCAGTCGATGTATGTTGCGATTTCTTTAATGGAATAATCTTTAAAAGTTTTTATTCCGGTAAAAGCAGGTTTAGGAATTTCAAATTTATTCCAGTCGATTTTAAATTTGTTTTCTCGCGCTTTCATCAACGGTAAAATTTCAGCGGCCGAACGCGCATTTTTATGATATTCGCGAAGGCGTGCATTTTCATCCCGGGTTTTAATTACAAATTCTGATTTCTGATCTTTCGAGAGAAGGCTGCTAACAACGGTTACACATCGTGAAGCATCGTTTACATGAATGACCGGAGAACTATAATTGGGTTCTATCTTTACAGCTGTATGAACTTTTGAAGTTGTTGCACCTCCAATAAGCAATGGAATTTCAAACCCCTGGCGTTTCATTTCCATAGCAACATGAACCATTTCATCGAGTGAAGGAGTAATCAATCCGCTTAAGCCAATGATGTCGGCATTTTCTCTTTTTGCTGCTTCGAGAATTTTTTCGGCGGGAACCATTACACCCAAATCAACGATGTCGTAATTATTACAAGCCAGTACTACACCAACAATATTTTTTCCTATATCGTGAACATCGCCTTTTACCGTTGCTAAAATAATTTTTCCGGCTTTACTCATCGCTTCACTTTTTTCTGCTTCTAGCAATGGAGTAATGTATGCCACAGCTTTTTTCATTACACGTGCACTCTTTACTACTTGTGGTAAAAACATTTTTCCTGCTCCAAAAAGATCGCCAACAATATTCATCCCATCCATCAATGGACCTTCGATAATATTTAATGCTTTGGGATAATTTTTTACCGCTTCATCGAGATCAATTTCTATATAATCTGTAATGCCTTTGACAAGTGCATGAGCCAATCTTTTTTCAACAGGTTCTTTTCTCCAGGCTTCATCTTTTTCATCTTTCTGCATACCGGGTCCTTTGATTCCGGCTGCGAGATTTAGAAGTCTCTCTGTAGCATCATCTTTTCTGTCGAGGAGAACATCTTCAACGGCTTCCAGTAAATCCGGAGGAATTTCATCATACACCTGAAGCTGACCGGGATTTACAATACCCATATCCATTCCTGCCTGTATGCCATGATAGAGGAACGATGAATGTATTGCCTCACGTACGATATCATTACCACGAAATGAAAAAGAAACATTACTGACGCCGCCACTGATTTTCGCTAAAGGAAGATTTTTTTTAATCCAACGCGTAGCTTCGAAATAATCTATTGCATTTCTTCTATGTTCTTCCATTCCCGTTGCCACGGGGAAAATATTCGGATCGAAGATGATATCCTGTGGAGGAAAATTAACTATTTCAGTAAGAATTTTATAAGCACGCGAACAAATATCTATTCTTCGTTGCAGAGAATCGGCCTGGCCTTTTTCATCGAAAGCCATTATGATTACTGCTGCACCATATTTTTTTACGAGAGAAGCCTGCCTGATAAATTCCTCTTCCCCTTCTTTCATCGAAATAGAATTAACAATCGGTTTTCCCTGTGTACATTTCAATCCGGTTTCAATGGCTGTAAATTTTGATGAGTCAATGACGAGCGGAAGTTTTGAAATATCTGGCTCTGAACCGATGAAATTCAAAAAAGTTTTCATGGCAATATTTGCATCAAGCATTCCTTCATCCATGTTTACATCGATAGCTTGCGCTCCGCCATCAACCTGATCACGGGCGATGGATAATGCTTCTTCGTATTTATTTTCACGAATGAGGCGGAGGAATTTTTTTGATCCTGTTACATTCGTACGCTCACCGATGTTCATGAAATTGGAATCGGGTCGGAGCGTTACTGCTTCCAGTCCGCTTAGACGAAGGTAGGGTTGAACTACAGGAATTTTTCTCGGCTCTGTAATATTTGCAATCTTTGCAATCTGTCTTATATGTTCAGGAGTCGTTCCACAACAACCACCGACAATATTCAGGAAACCACTTTTTAAAAAATCTCCTAAGTGATGACACATCTCTGCAGGTGTTTCATCATACTCACCGAATTGATTTGGAAGTCCGGCATTCGGATAAGCACTAATAAAAAACGGAGCCTTTGCAGAAAGTTCTTCTATGTAAGGCCGCATTTCTTTTGCCCCTAATGCACAATTCAATCCTATACTTAACAGATCGATGTGTGAAACAGAATTCAAAAATGCTTCTACTGTTTGCCCAGATAATGTTCTTCCACTTGCATCTGTAATGGTTCCTGAAATCATTACAGGAAGATGAATCTTTTTTTCTTCGAATACTTTCAGAATAGCAAAGATGGCAGCTTTCGCATTGAGAGTGTCGAAGATAGTTTCAACAAGAAGCAGATCAACACCACCATCAATAAGTCCTTTTATCTGTTCTTCGTATGCATAAGAAATTTCATCGTAACTGACAGCCCGGAAAGAAGGATCATTTACATTTGGTGAAAGTGAAAGCGTGCGGTTTGTAGGGCCTAATGCTCCGGCAACCCATCTTAAACTTTCTTTTTCAGAAGTCGATAAAAATTTATTGACTGCTTTTTTGGCAATGACTGCAGATTCATAATTCATTTCATAAGCAAGATCCTGCATATGATAATCTGCAAGAGAAATTCTCTGGGCATTAAATGTATTTGTTTCTAAAATATCTGCGCCGGCCTGAAGGTATTGAAGATGTATTTCTTCAATGATGTCAGGACGAGTGAGTGACAGCAAATCGTTATTACCTTTTAATGAATGCTCGAAATTTTTAAAACGTTCACCACGGTATCCTTCTTCATCAAGACGAAAGCGTTGTATCATAGTCCCCATGGCGCCATCGATGACAAGAATTCTTTTCTCAAGCTCTTGACGTATACGTTTAGCGTGACTTAAACGAATCGAGTTTTCTTCTGTATTTTTTTTATCCACTTTTTAATATATTGATTATTCTAATGATGCTGACTGTTTGATAGAACACGGATGAAACGGATTAGGCGGGTTTACACGGATTTTTTATTAGCATGTTGGTATATTTTTAAACAAAAAAAATCTCTCCTGTTGTCAGAAGAGATTTTCTATTTGGTAATTGAGATTTCGAAGATCAATCTGACTTATCTGACTTCCGTTTCCGAAAGAGCGAATTGGCACCTTCTTTTCCGTAAAAACGGATAATGGGTTGCCAAGGTTTCATAGGGCGCATTCCCTCCACCTTTCCTGATAAGTTTTCCCGACTGCTAGTCTGGGAGTTTTTAAAGAACGAGAAGCGAAGATAAGAAAAAATAGTTGTAAGTTATTGGTTAATTGTAATTGTTTTATTAACCAACTATATATTTTAATTAAAACGTGGCTATGAATTTCAAATCTATTTCAACTCAAATTCTTTGTGAATCTTTGTGCTAACCTTGGTGTTCTTTGTGGTTAAAAAATTGTTGAATTTGACCACTTACTCAACGATTTTTTCCAAAAAAATAATTTAAATTCCTTTATACCAGAATTCAATTGATATGTTGATACTGTAAAAATTGTTTTTAAATTTACGCTTCCGGTCTCTGGTTTTTAAGATATTCCCTGAGATTTGGGCGAAGGCGACTTTTGTATACAGAATGTGCATTTTCTTTTTTCTTTCCTTTTCGAAGTTTAATTTGTTCTTCTAATGGAAGTGAAAAAATTTCCGTGCATTGAGGCGTGCAACAGCCTTTGGTTTTTTCTGAGCAACTTTCACATTGTATAAATAATAAATGACAATCATCGTTAGCACAATTTACATGACGATCGCTGGGATTTCCACATTGATGGCAAGTGCTGACAATATCATCAGTAATTCTTTCACCCATACGATCATCGAAGACAAAGTTCTTTCCGATAAATTGTGACTCCAATCCTTCAGCATTAACTTGTCGTGCATAATGAATGATGCCTCCATTCAATTGATTGACATCTTCAAATCCATGATGACGTAAAAACGCACTTGCTTTTTCACAGCGGATGCCGCCGGTGCAGTAGAGAAGAATTTTATTTTCTTTTTTGTCTTTTAAAAGATCAAGAACCAAGGGTAATTCCTGACGGAAGGTATCTGCATCCGGACAAATTGCATTTTTAAAATGACCTACTTCACTTTCATAATGATTGCGCATATCAACCACGACTGTATCGGGATTTTTCATTGCATCATTAAATTCTTTGGCAGAAAGATGGTTGCCTACATTGGTAACATCAAAAGTTTTATCATTGAGTCCGTCGCCGACAATTTTTTCACGAATACGTACGATGAGTTTATAAAAAGATTTTCCGTCATCTTCAACAGCAATTTTTAAATCGACATCTTTAAAATAAGGGTAAGAATTTAAAAGGATAATAAATAAATCCCAATTTTGTTCAGGAACTGATATCTGAGCATTGACGCCTTCATTGGCAAGGTAAATTCGGCCGAGAACATTTAATTCGCTTAATTTTTCATAAAAATTATCACGGAGAGATATGATTTCGTCCAGAATTACATAACGGTAGAAAGACAAGGTAATTCGATGAAAATCTTCCTCATTAAGCCGTTTTTTCAGCGTTTCTTTGTCGTATTTATTATGCAGTACCATTAGGGGCGTAAAGATAGGACATGGAGGTTAATTTGGCAATTCCTTTGGAGGGTACTTAAATACACTACACATTTATCATCAGCCAGCTGGCGGATGACATTGATTTTAAATCGGGAGTGGCCGGCCCAAGCCCCCCCACCCGCGTGGTGGTGGTGAAAAAAATTTTAATGGGGGAATGGGGGGCCCAAAAAAATGGGACAAAAAATTGAAAAACCAAGGGACATTGTGACAGAAAATAAAAA
>JANOVV010000130.1:0-2435 GCA_031417555.1 Bacteroidota bacterium | reverse complement strand
GTGCTCCAATTGAAGTAATTGAAAATCTCCAGGAACTGGAAGATGAAGGAGACCTGTATGAAGGATTGGATGATATCTGGCCCGATTACCACAGCCAGGAAGATTTCTTTTTTAATGAAGATGAATATTAAGACAGTTTATATAATAAGCGTCATATATAATTGCGTATAAATTTATTTTTTATACCTTTGTTAAAAATTAAGGTATGAAAAAATTAATAATTAACGAACCAAGAAAAATTGAACGTCAAATTAACAAGTTGATTAGTAGCGACCAAGAAGGAAAGTTCATCTACCGGCTATGTTCTTTAAAAATGTTTTTAAATGATCCTACCTGTACAACAGAACGCCTTGGAAAACTTATGCAAACTTCTCCAAGAACAATAGCAAATTGGATTAATTGGATTAATTCGGAAGGCGATATAAATATATTACGGGACCAGGATAAACCAGGCAGGAATAAAACATTGACCGAAGCTGAGATGGAACACCTCAAAGCGAAAATACAAAAGCATCCGAATGAATCTGGATTGGATGCAAACTTATGGGACGGTAAATTACTGGCACATTGTATTAAAAAAGAATTTGGGAAGGAATTAAAAGTAAGGCAATGCCAAAGGATCTTTAACAAACTTGGTTTTAGATTAAAAAGAGGCAGGACAATGGTTGCGAAAGGGAATTCCGAAGACAAGAAAGCTTTAAAAAAAACTTCGGAGGATTCGAACAAAAGGAAAATATGAAATTTATTTTGAAGATGAATGTCACTTTAAAAGGAACACAACGATAGTAAGAGCTTGGTTTTTAAAAGGAACGACACCGGAAATAAAATCTCCCCCAGTAAGGGAGAAAATCAGTATCATGGGCGCTATGGGCATGGATAATGGTCAGCTGATTACAATGCGAACTGAGATATTCAATGCAGTAAGTTTTCGGACATTTATTAAAAAGATTATTAAATGCGCAAAAACAAAGAGAAAAATTTTATTGGTTTTGGATAATGCGAGATTTCATCATGCTATTGTTAATAGAGCATTTTTAAAATCAGTTGAACAAAAATTAGAGTTGATGTATTTGCCAGCGTATTCCCCTGAACTTAATCCTATTGAATCCTTCTGGAAAAAGACCAGACGAAATGTTACTCATAACAGATACTTTGAATCATTGGCAGAGGAGAGTGAATGTCTGAATCATTTTTTTAATAAATTTAAAAAAAGAAATGATGTCCTTACTTCATTATCCGCAAACTATTAAGACGTTTATTATAATAAAAACAGGAAATATTCCAAATGTAGATTTATTGGCAATTTTCGACAACAATATTGATAAAATTTGTTCTCTATTATCAGACAGTTTTCTTATCGAAATTAATATCTCTGAGATTATTGTTCATGCCTAGTCTAAAATAGCCTGCTTATAACAAAAGCATTGGCAAAATGCGGGCGGACAGTCATATTTTCAGCATCACTTCGCTATTTTTTCTTCAGTTATCGGCTTGACCATTCATTAATTGGCTTTTGTAATCACAATTTTATTTCGTTCCTTTAATAAGCATCAGCGCCGGGCGGACACAGCATCAAATGCCCGCACTTCGCCAATGCTTGACGTTGGGCGCAAGCAGCGAAACCCTAATAATTCGAACATTTATTTGTAAATTTGGCTAAACAGAAAGAAAATGAGTAACGCCTTAAAAATAGATATAACTTTTGACCAAGTTCTTGCGCTAGTTAGGCAATTACCTAAACAGCAAAAACTAAAATTGACAAAGGAATTAGAAAAAGAAGGTATAGAATCTAAATTGACTGGACTTTTAAAAACTTTTAAAACGAAAGAATTGAGTTTAGAAATTATAAACCAGGAAGTAGAAATCGTAAGAAAAAAATTGTATGAAAAACAAAAACATTAAAGTCATTTTTGACACAAATGTTTGGATTAGTTTTCTTATCGGCAAACGCTTGTCTTTCATCAAAGATTATATTTCAAACGGGCAAATCACAATAATTATTACTCCTCAATTATTGAAAGAGATTAAGGACGTAACAGGCAGGGAAAGGTTAAAAAAATATTTCCCAAAAAAAAGTGTTGAAGAATTAATTGAATTATTGGAAATAATTGGAGAAAATTTTGAAATTAGTCCAACACATTTCATTAACCGGGATCCAAAGGATAATTTTTTGTTGGATTTAATAGACTATTCTAAGGCTGATTTTTTAGTTACAGGTGATAAAGATTTATTATTGCATAATCCATTCAAAACTGCTACTATTTTAACCCCTGCAGATTTTGAAAAAATATTCAGCACCCCTTAAAGCCTGCGCCCAACATGGGTTTGCTGCTATGAGGGCAGACGGAAGGGAATCCAGGCATCACTCCCCTATTCAGCTTTGGCTATGGGGTTGACCGTTTAATTATTGGTTTTACATTTAAAATAAAAATTCG
>JANOVV010000129.1:0-2364 GCA_031417555.1 Bacteroidota bacterium | reverse complement strand
ATCAAGCATTCTTAAATTACTCACCTCCTCCTTTGTGAAACTTTGTGCATTTCCTTTGTGCTCTTTGTGGTAAAAATCCAACGACACTTTTTAACCACTGAGTGAACAAAGGAGCACAAAGTTTCACAAAGAGAATCAACTGAAATGGATGGAGCTGAAATCAGAAGGTAACATGTATAAGTTGATTCCGGCAAGCAAGGCCTGCACTTATTATGACGAACAGAATTACATTTAGCAAGAAAATAAATTACATTTGTCCTACAATTAAATACCGCCAACACAATTGTCTTCCTAGGCCAATTTTGTTTATTAATTTCTCAAAATAATTCTCAGAATATAATACAATATTTTGAATATACTTAATATTCGGAATGAAATTTATTCCTACATATCCCCCACTTAAAGGAAGACTATAAATTGTATTGAAATCATGATGAATTATTTCACATTTCATCTGTTTCATTAAGGCTACAGCAGTTTCATAATTACATTCTTCGTCTTTGTGTGACGATATTTTTCTCATTGTTTTTAAAATAAAATTCACATTTGGGTCAAAAAATATAATTCGGGCCTTACTTTTTGACACTCTTATTATTTCCTTTTTAATTTTATTAAAGTCTGCTTCACCATAAAAATGATGTAGCACATCACGTAAAATAATAGTGTCGAAGTAGCCATCTTCAAAAGGTAACTGTTCTGCATTTGCAATTTGAAAATTACATCGCGGATATGTTTTTTGACAATATTCAATTGCGTCGGTGTTAAAATCAATACCAATACAATTAAGTCCCATCTTTGAAATATAGTCTGTTGTGGTTCCCAAGCCACAACCCATATCTAATATATTTTTGCCAGTCAAAAACCCGGAGAATGATTTTATATGTTTCTTATCTACTTGTCCCCAGAATTGTTTTAGTCGCTTTTCCGGATGTTTAATTTTCATAGGTAGATTTTTCTTGCAAATAATAAACGGATCAATTCGAATGAAGGAGTCCCACTCGCCGCGGTTTATCAATCAGCAAATTCTCAAATTCAATCACGTCTTCTGCTTTTTCTTTTTTGCAGCAGGGAATAAAACGTTGTTTAATATCAATCGATAGCCCGGAGAATTTGGATGCAAGGCGAGATCTGTTTGCGGATCACCTACCTGATGCTGATAATCTTCCGGATCATGTCCGCTGTAAAATGTCCATGTGCCTTTTCCAAATTCGCCATGAATGTAACGGGCCTCATTTTCATTTTTAGTTTCTCCCATTACAAGTACGTTTGATTTAAGAAATTTTTTCTTGAATGCTGTCGTTTGTCCCATGAAGCCTTTGATAACTTGTTCGTGATTCTGGCAAAGCATGGTTGGAACTGCGTCCCACTTGGCAGAAAATTCAAAGAGTGTAAAAAAATCTTCGGCTCGTGATAAGCGGCGAACCGGCGGTTCATTATCTATTTCACTGAATTCGTATTCGTAAGGATTGGTACTCAGTTTATAATTCTGAAAAGCAAAACATTTACTGTAATCTAATTTGGTATTCATTTTAGGATCTGCAGGATCTCCATCAAACATCGTTTCGCAAATGTCTACACCTTCTGCAGCTAAAGCGATATCATAGCTGTCGGTGGCGGAACACATGGCAAAAAGAAAACCTCCGCCGGATGTAAAATCACGAAACTTCTGTGCAACGGCAAGCTTCATCAAAGAAACTTTTGGAAATCCAAGTTTATGTGCCATCGCTTCCTGCAAGCGCTCATCTTCCTGATACCAGGCTGCATTGTGATAGGCTGCCCAAAACCTTCCATACTGACCGGTGAAATCTTCGTGATGAAGATGCAACCAATCATACAAAGGAAGTTTTCCCTGCATGACTTCTTCATCGTAAACTACATCGTACGGAATTTCGGCATAGGTCAGCGCCATTGTAACGGCATCATCCCATGGTCGTTTATTTTTGGGTGAGTACACAGCAATCTTTGGTGCTTTTTCAAGCTTGACAATATCCATATTGACTTCCGGATTGCTGATCTCTGCAATTATTGCAGCTGCTTGCCCTTCAGCAATTATCTGAATGGTTATACCCCGAATTGCACATTCTTTTTCCAATATTGGAATGTCGTTAAGTAAAAAACTGCCTCCTCGATAATTTAGCAGCCATTCAACATCCAATGATTTCTCCAAAGCGAAATAAGCAATGCCATAGGCTTTTAAATGATTCTTCTGAGCCTCATCCATAGGAATTAATATCCTTGCCCCTCTTGCCTGGATAGCAACGAATAATACCAAAAACAAAAAGAATACTTTTTTCATATACATAATACGTAGAAAGGTAGGGAATATTTTGTTAATGGTTAATAGATGCTAGATATTAGATATTC
>JANOVV010000128.1:0-37636 GCA_031417555.1 Bacteroidota bacterium | reverse complement strand
CTGTAAAATTATTTCTTCCTTTTGCTCGCGAGTTCGCCAGCCTTTTTGTACATTGTTTTCTGTTTCCATAGCTTTTGTTTTTGCTACGAAATACGTTCATGAAAAAAACTTACGCAATATGTACTTGGTCGGACGGATACTTACCAACTATTTAATTCATTTTTTAAAACATGATTTTAATCTTTTTTTTAGATGATTTTTATCCTACAGAAACCCTTTAATCGTTTATATTTTTACTGTTAACTATATAAAAATTTTACTTCAGGTTTCGGAAAGTATATATAGAATACAATTCCAATTTATTTAGGATAATAACAAGGCCTGATTAGAAGATGGCCAAATAAAATGAAAAAAATAAAAAAATCTAACATGCAAATATTTGATGTAAATAACATTCAATTGAAAATGCAATCGTTCGATGCAAAAATTAATAGCGATTTGTTAAATTATATAATAAGTCATATAGAAATGCTCAGTTCTTCTTTTTCCCGAATATTAAAATGTGAGCTAATATTAAAAAATGAAAAAAATAGTCAAGTGAATAATTGCATTGCTGAAGTAAAAGTATTTTTTTCGGATAATGTTTTTTTTGCAAGTAATCATTGTGGAAGTTTTAAACTTGCTTTTAAAAATGTTTTCGAAGAATTAAATGATCAATTATTGAAATTTAAGATTAGTTAGATAAGGAATCGCATATAATATTAAAAAGTTTTGCGAAAAGAAATATAATTTTTTTTCTACTACTTTGACATTCTATCCGCAGCAAATTCTTTCTTGCCGGATGCAGGTTGCAATTCACCGACTTTTCCTAAGCCATGTTTAGGCATATTATTGTAAATGCATTCATATTCGCCGGCTTTAACTTTAAAAGTTTCATGCCAAATGCCCACATCGCCATTACTTTTTATTTTCATGTTAAATGACTTCCAGGCTGGATAGTGTTGGCCTTTTCTGTCTTTTGCATAAGCTTCGAGATGTTCGAATGATTTCCAATATTGAACGATGAATGGAGGCAAAGCACCGGCAATCTGGAAACCTAAAAAACCGCTATCGGGGTTCTCAGAAAGTTCTTTCAACATTTTTGGCATTGCCATGGCAACAGGAATCCATTTATGTAATTTCCAAAGCCGATTAATACGCATGCCAATTAGAAATACGACAAAGTCTCCTTCTATTTTAGCAGTCATACGCTGATTAATTATTTTTCCCATAAAATATATTTATCAATTTATTTTTGAAAGGTACTTAAATTTTAAATCCTATTTTAGAAGCGAAAGTAATAGGTGAATTACGTTAAAAAATAAAAACTTAACAAAAAACAATCCTTACCTTCGTTCCATGAAAAAAATGCTTATTGCCAACCGGGGTGAAATAGCCATTCGGGTTATGCGTTCAGCACGGGAAATGGGAATTAAAACTGTTGCTGTATATTCTGAAGCAGATCGAAATTCACTTCATGTACGGTATGCCGACGAAGCCGTTTTTATTGGCCCTACGCCATCCTCTCAAAGTTATCTGGTCGGTGAAAAGATTATAGATGCAGCTAAACAATGCGGAGCGGATGCCATTCACCCGGGTTATGGTTTTTTATCGGAGAACGCTTCTTTTGCTGACAATGTAGTGGCCTCCGGTTTAATATTCATAGGTCCATCAGGAGATGCAATGCGGATGATGGGAAGTAAGCTTTCGGCTAAAGAAGCTGCAAATAAATATGACATTCCTTTAGTCCCAGGTACTGCAAAAGCCATTGATGATATTGATGAAGCAAAAAAAATTGCTGAGAAAATTGGTTTTCCTGTTCTTATAAAAGCTTCTGCCGGAGGTGGTGGAAAAGGTATGCGTATTGTTCATTCGAAAGATGAATTTTCCGAACAGCTTAAGCTTGCCATTAGCGAAGCGAAATCATCATTCGGTGATGGTGCTGTTTTTATCGAACGTTATGTTTCTTCTCCACGACATATAGAAATTCAGGTTTTGGGTGACATGCACGGAAATGCAATTCATCTTTTTGAAAGAGAGTGTAGTGTTCAGCGCCGTCATCAGAAAGTAATTGAAGAAGCACCATCTTCAGTACTTACTCCTGAACTAAGAAATAAAATGGGCGAATGTGCTGTGAAGATTACAAAAGCATGCAACTATGCCGGTGCGGGAACCGTTGAATTCTTGCTCGATGAAAAACACAATTTTTATTTTTTAGAAATGAATACCCGTTTGCAAGTTGAACATCCGGTAACAGAATTTATCACAGGTATTGACCTTGTTAAAGAACAAATACGTATTGCAAGAGGAGAGAAGCTTTCTTTTAAGCAAGAAGATTTAAAAATTAACGGACATGCTATTGAAGTAAGAGTATATGCAGAAGATCCCGAAAATAATTTTCTTCCTGATATCGGAACTCTCAGTACATATAAAATTCCTCAAGGCCCCGGGGTGCGTGTCGATGATGCTTATGAAGAAGGTATGGAAATACCTATTTATTATGATCCTATGATTGCCAAACTTATTACTTTTGGTAAAGACAGACAAGAAGCGATTGAAAGAATGAAACGTGCTATTATGGATTATAAAATCAGCGGAGTTACAACAACATTAAGTTTTTGTCACTTTGTAATGGAGCATGAAGCTTTTGTTAGCGGAAATTTCGATACACATTTTGTCGAAAAATATTTTAAACCCGGTTTACCGGAAATTATTTCTGAAGCCGAGATGAAAATTGCAGCAATTCTTGCAGTTAAGTCATTTCAAGAACTATCTTCTTCACCTGCTCACAATAAATCATTGCTAAACGATGTTTCTATCTGGAAAAAGAACAGACTATCCGAAGATTAATTTGTTTGTTGTTGGCAAAATGTATTAGCACGATTAGTGATTAGTGATTTGCGATTAACGAATAACGATTTGAGATTAACGATTAACTATTAATCCACCAAGGCATAATACAAAATGATAATCAGAATTATTTTTGCTTCTTTTATGTTCATCTTTGTAATTGTCTTAAATGCATTTTCTCAGGAGCCTGTTAAAGTTAAGAATGGTTATAGGCTTCCATACATCATCGAAGGTGTTGACACTATTCCTGTAGTTAATTTACAAGTGGTAAGTATTTCGGATTCTGCCAGTCCCGAATATTTAAAAAATCTTCAGGCCTATTACAGACTTCGGTTTAATGTTATAAAAGTTTATCCTTATGCTCGTCTTGCCGCAGTTAAATTAAATGAAATGAATAGTACTATGGAAAAGATGACTTCAAAACGTGATAAGAGGCGTTACAAGAAAGATGTGGAAGAGCAGGTACGAAAAGACTTTGAAGATCAGATAAAAAAATTAAGTATCAACCAGGGAAATGTCTTAATAAAACTTCTTGACCGCGAAACGGGACATACTTCGTATGAATTAATTAAAGATTTAAAAGGATCCCTAAATGCTTTCTTTGCACAAGGTGTTGCCAAATTATTCGGCCATGATTTAAAAAATGAGTATGATCCTGATGGAGCCGACAAAGCTATAGAAAATGTCGTTAAGCAAATTGAAAGAGGCGAAATTGCTTTTTGATTTTAATTATTAAATTTTTGTTTTATAATTTTCAAAAATTCATCAGTTATCAATGAATTTGTTGCAATGATTTCCTGTCCGAATACGAAATTATTTTCGCCTGAAAAATCAGTTACTTTTCCTCCGGCTTCTTTAACTATCAATGCTCCTCCGGCAACATCCCACGAATTTAAACCGTATTCGTAAAATCCTTCAAACCTTCCACAGGCGACATAAGCCAGATCAGCAGCTGCTGAACCGAGCCGACGGATTCCATGTGTATGGTGCATACAAAAATCAAATACTTCCATATATGATTTCATTCGATCATAATTATGGTATGGAAAACCCGTCGCTATAAGTGATTCTGATAGTTTGCCTATTTCAGAAACAGAAATACGGTTTCCATTCATATAGGCACCACCGTTTTCCCATGCGTAAAAACATTCATCAAAATTCAATTCATGAACGACACCAATAACAAGATTATTTTTGTTTATCAAAGCAATGCTAATACAAAAACAGGGCAAGCCGTGAATAAAATTGGTTGTTCCATCCAGCGGATCTATGATCCAGTTAAAATTTTCACCTGTAATTTCTGCTGTTTTTTCTTCAGTTATAAAACCGGCTTCCGGTAAAATTCGTTTGAGTTCATCAACAAGCATTTCTTCTGCTTTCCTGTCAACATAAGAAACCAAATCATTATGTCCCTTTTTTTCTATGGAAGAACTTTTGAAATTTTTCCTTTCATGAAGTATAAATTTACCAACTTCGGAAGTTAATTTTGTTACACTTAAACAAATTTCTTTTAAGTCTATCATGCAGTTGATTTCTTTTTTCTAAAATACATGATTCCTGTACAACCAATTAAAATCAGTATTAATGATATTAATTGTGCCTGTGAAAATTCCAATCCTGCTAAATGATATTTTGAATTTACACGTATACTCTCCACAAGAAAACGTTCAATACCGTTGAATAGCAAGTACCAGGAAAATAAAACCCCAGGTGTAATAATTTTTTTTCTCATCGACCAGAGTACAAAAAACAAAAGAATGCAAGTGATACTCTCGTACAATGGAGTAGGAAAAACTCCTTCCGCAAGCTGGTAACAATGATGTCCGGTGCAGCCTTCAATTGGAATTCCTTCATTGATAACATTGTTTGGATAACGAAAACTCCAAACCCAATCAGGCAGAAAACTGAGAATGGAAGGTTTAGGATGTGTATTAACGATCCCCCAATCGCCGTCACCGGCAAGCTGACAACCAATTCTTCCTGTTCCATAGGCAAGCATTAATCCCGGTGCTGCGGCATCACAAAGATGAATGGGAGGGATGTTGTTTTTCTTGCCATACCAAAGAACAGCAATGGTACCAACTATTAATCCTCCATACATAGTCAGACCACTGCCGCTAAAGAACATTCCAAATGGATCTGCAGTAAAGTCATCCCAATATTCGAGTAGATGAAATATTTTAGCACCTATTAATCCTCCAATCGCTGCAGCCATGGTAATTTCAGAAAGCATTTGATGAGGATAGATTGTTTGTTCAATTAATTTAGGCGCGGCTAATTTTTCTTTTTCTTTTTCCCTGTATTTCAACCAAACAAAAATTCCACCTACTAATAAACCGGCTATCCAATTACCTTTTAACGATAAAATAATATGCTGTGGATTTTTGAAAAATTCATCCGTGTTTAAGAATGCATAAATAATTTTATAACCAAGCAGAAATCCGAATAATCCATTCCAAAAAAGTTCAGAAGCATTTGCAGGTAGTCCCGTAATAATTGATTTCTTTAATGGAATTAATAATCCCGATTTTTCTTTTCTGCTTAATTCAAGACCCAGCGTCCAGGCGCCAAGAAGAAACGACAAAGCTACCAATGTCCCAAACGTAGGAGGAAAGGAAGACGTAAAATGTGTTCCAAAAAAATCATTTAAAATATCAGAGAGGCCTGGGTACATTTTGGGGGGGGAGTTATAGTTGTGAAATGGTAATTTAAAATATTTTAAAACGTAAATGTATTAATTGGTTCGAAAGAATGGTTTCGGGCTTTGCGTTAGTGGGCTTTTGAAACCGAAAACTGTCTGCCATCACCAAAGTTTATTAATTACTCAAATGTTTGTATTCGTACTGTCCGCCCACTAACATAAAACCTGTGTTAGTGCCTGTTTATATTTTTGATTAACAATGTATTAGTACTTTTGTATTCTTTAATAATATCATATTCGCAATTTTTCAATAGACCAAGTTCGTTTCCGTAAATATAGAAGTAATCGTCTGCCTTATTGATTCCTTCGCGATCAACTGGTAAGAGCCACTTTAAACCTTTCGTCTCTCTATAGAAATTGATGGTTGGTTCAAAATTCCAACTAATACCTAGTTTTATTGTTTTTGAATTGTCGTTATTCATCCTTAGAGTGGACTCCAAAGTTTGAATCATATTTTTTGTTTCAGAATCATAACCCCATTCTACAAGTGTATTTAAATTACTCCTTTTATAAAAACTTATAAGGGAAATTAGAGCTGCGAAAGAAATGATAATTAAAGTTACATACCGGTACCCTGTAGCCATAAAATATTGCATTAGAAAACCAAATTGGATCATCAAAAGAGGAAACAGAAAAATTGAGAATCGGCCTGTTGGGTAATCCGATCGAAGAATCAGATGTTGTAAAACTATTATGGCTGGAATAATTATCATTAGAAAAGTAATGATAATGAGCCCTTGAAACTGATTGAAAAATGTGCTTCTTTTTTGAACTGCATTTTTGAAAATAATGAATAAAGAAATTAAAAGAATTAGAATGAGAGTTATATTGAGAACAAACATTATGGATGGCGAAATATTTACGCCATGGAAAGTGTTTCGAATAAGATGAGTAACTGTATCAGCAAAAAAACCATTTTTACCGCCAAAATCAAGATTCGCATAGGTAATAAATCTTCTCAAGGGCTCATAAAGAATTATAGTCACAATTAAGAGAGGGAAAATATGTATACTATTGGTCTGTATAAATCTAAACTTTTTATCAATTGTTAGTCGAGAATGTAAGTACATTATGAGGTTATATACCAACAATGAAGCTAAATAGAAGGTTATAAGAGTGAAATTACTTAATGATGCCAATAGGGCTCCTAAATGAAATAGGAAGAGATTTGTTTTTTTATAATTCTTTAGATACTCTATAAAGTGATACAAGCTCATCACCATGAACCCACATGACATTCCATATCCTCTAGCCATTCCGAATAAATCCATTAAGATGTAATTAGTGCATAACAATAAAAAAATCATAATGGTAAAAAGAATATTTTTGTCTTTGAATAAACAATAGCTGTATAACATATAAACCAACAGCAATAGTAAGTTAGGAAGTCTTAAAGCTAATTCCGAGTTTCCGAATACTTGCTCAGAATATTTCATAAACAAACTGTTTAAAATATGATTGTTTGTATACCAGTCGCTAAAAGAAATTATCTCCATGAAACTTTGATGACAGTAATGAAGATAGGTAAAGCTCTCATCATGGGTGAACGAAGCATAATTAGCTTTGATTAATACATATAAAAACAGGATAGTTCCAATCAAAAATATCAATGCGGATTGTAAATAATAACGGCTGAATCTCATTTGGGTTTTGTCTGTATAAATTGACGCTAACGTGCGGGGTATTGACGCATCACTTTTTACAAATATAAAAAAATAAGAGAGAAAAAAGTGTTGCGTTAATAAGCATGTTATGTGCAGCCAACTTTAAATCATTTAACGTAAAGATTTATCAAGCCAATATAGAATTCTAGGTTGATAAAAATTATATTGAGTTGAATCTTCAATCATTTCATGAAACCATGAAGCTGGCAGCCAATCACCTGTTTCAGATCCAGGAAATGATTTTTTTGCTTTTGCTATTTTATCGAGCCATAATTGGGAAGGTTGAGTTAAAAGTTCAAACTTTATAATTTCTGAGGTTGGGATATTTAAGGTGTTTATTTTTTTAACTGGTTTTTGATTTAAATCAATTGTATCTAAAAAGGTTGTTGATGTTAAGTCCAAATAAATTTTAATTGAATCACGCAATAGATAATGGCGTTCGACATGCTTGATAATAACCAATGAATCATCATTCGCAATCATATTATTCGATGAATAATTTGCTGGATTATCAATCCATTGAAGATAATAGATTTTAAAACTTCCTTTCAATAGTCCATGACCATCAAATGATGAATCGCAAATTTCAATTGTTCTAAAATCTAAATCAAAAAATTCTGGAATATCGAAACTTTTGCCTTGAATATTTTCTTTTGCGTTGAAACCATTCATCCAAAGTCCATAATATCCTCCGGAGCCAATTTCAATAAAGCCTTCTACTACTTTGTTGTTTTTTAAAGTAATCCTGCAAACTCCTTGAATCCATGGATCCCCTACATCAGCAATGATTTTTGTACAACCAAATAATAACACAATGAGGAATAAGAATCTAAATTTCATAACGTATCGATTGGTTGCACATAACATTAGAGTTTACGAAAGTTATTAGCCTAATTCACCAAATCACACCAATCCCCCAACCATCACAGAAGCATCAACAAATAAAGAACCATCAAATTCCTCTAAACGCACATTTACGGGAATGTTTATTAAAGAGATATCATATGGAAGTCTGACTTTAATATAGTTTTCGGTATAGCCGTACATGTAACCATCGTGAGAATCGTCTTCGAATAAAACTATAAAGTTTTTACCAAGATTGGTCCGGTAAAAATATTGTCGCTTTTTTTCGGAAAGAATGCGGAGCATTTTATTTCTTTTCTTTCTTTCGGAATAATCGACTACGCCTTCAAAGTTAAAGGCTTCTGTATTTTCACGTTCAGAATAAGTAAATACGTGTAAATAAGAAACATCAGAATCATTCAGAAAATTATAAGTTTCCAAAAAATCTTTTTCTGTTTCGCCGGGAAAACCAACGATTACATCTGCGCCAATGCAAGCATGTGGCATTGTTTCTTTAATTTTTGAAATTCGTTCTTTGTAAAGATCGCTATTGTATCTCCGACGCATTAGCCGTAATATTTTATCACTACCTGATTGTAGCGGTAAATGAAAATGTGGAGCAAATCTTTCCGAAGTGGAAACGAAATCAATTATTTCATTGGTCAGAAGATTGGGTTCAATGGATGAAATTCGAAATCGTTCAATATTTCTGTTGCTATCTAATTTTTGAATGAGATTATAAAATGAACTCACATGTTTTTGAGTAGAGCCATCATAAATTCCAAAATCACCAATGTTTACACCTGTCAATACAATTTCTTTGGATCCTTTGGCTGCAATTTCTTCAACTTGTTTACAAATATCTTCAATGGTCGCACTTCGGCTGGATCCGCGTGCCAATGGAATTGTACAATAAGTGCAGGGATAATTGCAACCATCCTGAACTTTTAAAAATGTTCGTGTACGATCACCAATAGAGTAGGCGGGAGTAAATAAATTGGAGTCGCCGATCGTACAGGAATGAATTTCCGTGTTTTTCCTTTTGGTGAAGTCATTAAGGTAATCGGAAAGGTTAAATTTTTCCTTCGCTCCAAGTATTAAATCAACACCTTCGATGGCAGAAATTTCTTCCGGTTTTAATTGAGCATAGCAGCCGATAATAGCAATAAATGATTCCGGGTTTTTTTGAAGTGCACGCCTCACAATCAAACGACATTCACGATTGGCATTTTCTGTTACAGAACAGGTATTAATAACGACAACATCTGCACCAGCTTCAAAATCAGTCTTTTGAAATCCTGCTTGTTTTAATTGCATACCTATTGCCGATGTTTCAGCAAAATTAAGTTTGCAGCCAAGTGTATGAAAAGCGACCGTTGGTTTCACATAGCGAAAGTACTAATTTGTTGTTTAGTTGACCGGTAATTTGTTAATTGTTAAAGAATAGAATCGGGTTATTTAATCAAGCCATATTCGCCGGTTATTGCCAATGCAAAGAATTCCAAAACAAAGCATCGGATGATAAAAGTAAATTTGGAAATAGTTGTCTAAATAGTTAACTTTGTATTTTGACTTATATCAGACAAGTAATTGCTTATAAAAATTATTTTCTCAACTTTTACAAAGAGCTGCCTGACAATGTTCAAGCAAAAATTGAATAGACACTTAACTTAATTAGAGTAACTCAACAAGTTCCTGAAAAATATTTTAAGCATTTAGAGGGCTCGAAAGGACTTTACGAAATTAGAGTTGAAGTTGGAAGCAACATTTATCGCATCTTCTCTTTTTTCGACAAAGGGAATTTAGTAGTTCTTGGAAATGCTTTTCAAAAGAAAACTCAAAAGACACCAAAAAAAGAAATAGAAAAGGCTCTTAAAATAATGGAGGAATATAAAAATGAAAACAAAAAGTAAAATCACGACATTAGACCAAATACTTGACAAAAAGTATGGTAAAAAAGGGCGACCCAAACGTGAACAATGGGAGCAACAATTTGAAGCGTTTCGACTTGGTGTTTTGCTTGAAGAAGCAAGGACTAAGCTCGGTATGACACAAGAGGAACTTGCTGATAAATGTGGAACAAATAAATCTTACATTTCGCGCATTGAAAATAACTCCTCTGACATTAGACTTTCGACACTTATGAAAATAATTCAGCAAGGACTTGGCGGACACTTAACGTTGACGCTTAAACTATAATGACTGAAAAAAGTACTGGCTATAACATCGCATTGCCACAACATTATTTTTTTCTCTTTTTATTTTTCGGTAAAAAATAATCCTGCGGCAATGCTTAACGTTATTTATTTCTTAACCTTTATTTGTAAGTAATTAAATTTCACTTTTCAATTAAAAATATGATCCGTTTATTTTTTTTATTGTTTAATAATTCGGCCATCTTCCATTTCTAATATCCGGTCTGTGCCTGCAGCAAATTCCGGGTCATGGGTTACAATTAATAAAGTTTGATTAAATTCTTTTGTTAATTGCTGAAAGCTTTCAAAAACAATCTTGCTATTCAACTTATCCAGGTTTCCGGAGGGTTCGTCGCCCATGATTATCAGCGGATCGTTGATCATTGCCCTTGCAATGGCAACTCTTTGTTTTTCGCCTCCTGAAATTTGATTGGCAATTTTATTGGCATGTTTTTCTATTCCAAACAATTTTAATTTTTCGATTGCACGATGTTCAATTTCTTTTTCTGAATATTTTCCTAATTTTAATCCGGGTAGCATTACATTTCTAAGTACGGTAAATTCATTCAGCAGGTAATGAAATTGGAAAACGAAACCAATTTTTTCATTCCTGACGATGGCAAGCTGAGCTTCGCTTTTGTTTTTCATACTTTCTCCATCGATAATCAAATCACCTTCATAATCGGTATCCATAGTAGATAGAATATAAAGTAAAGTTGATTTTCCACAGCCCGATTTACCAACAACAGAAACAAATTCTCCTTTATTAATTGACACATTTATGTCCTTTAATATATGAACGACATCCGGTTTGTGGAAATGTTTATTAATAGAAAATGTTTCAAGAATTTTTTCCGGCATATTATTTCCCTCTGATAATGATAACGGGATCTATTTTGCTTGCTTTTCTTGCAGGAAAATATCCTGCTAAGTACGTCGTAATAATGGCAAATAAACAGCCGATGATATAGAACTTTGGATTGTAATTAATAGGGTAGGTTGTAATCGTTGGCAAAGCAGCCGTGTTAAATGGAATTTGATCAATGAAAGCTGAAAGGAGGAAGCCAAAGAATAATCCAAACAATCCGCCAAAGAAACCAATACTTAGAGCAATAGTTTGAAAAATGCTATTTACATCTTTGCCGGAAAAACCAGTAGCTTTTAGTATGGCAATGGAATCCATCTTTTCATAGATCATCATATTTAATATGTTGTAGATACCAAAACCAGCTACTATTAAAAGTGTAATTCCAACAGTATATGAAATTAAAGACCTGACTGAACTTCCGGTTTCAAATTGTGAATTGGCGGTTTGAATATCTTCAGCGTCTACATTAAAAAGACGACCGTATTCTTTGGCCAAAGCAGGTGCAATTTTGATGTCATTCAATTTTACCTGGATGTCTGTAATGTAATTATTGGGTTCGCCGAGTAGTTTTTGTGTGGTTGCAAGAGAAGCATAACTTTGAACTTTATCAATATCTAATAATCCAGACTGAAAATAACCAACTACTTTCAGCTTCATCCTATCGCCTTTGGCTGTTGTTACCTGAATAACGTCGCCAATATTAGCGAGCATTTTTTCTGCAGCTCCTTTACCTAAAATAATACTATTCGGCGTGTTTTTTAAGTCGATATAATTACCTGATGTAACATAATCGCTAAAAAAAAATAATTTATTTTCACCTTCAACATCGATACCGTTAATAACTCCGGTAATATCAATGGAGCCAATATTATAAAAAACCTGGGCTGTGATTTTAGGAGCTATTCCATTTACCCGATTATCTTTTTTAAGGTAATCGATGATTGCTCCGATATTATAGATTTCTAAACGATTTCCATTCGGTTTAACAGAATTAATAATATTATAAGATCCTTTAAATTTTTCTGACAAATCAACCGGCTGGTTTTTACTTGGCTTTATTTCATTGTAAAGTTTTATATGCGGAGTTCGATTTAAGATTAATCCATCCAGTAAATCATTTAAGCCTGTCATAAAACTCAGCAATGTAATAAACATGGTAATGCTGAATGTTACTCCGATTGCCGCAACCAATGTTTGCTTCCATCTGGCAAGCATGAGAGATTTAGCTATATCAAAGATGAGTTTATATTTCATTTAGTAGGAATGACTAATTCATCTTTTTCTGAGATGCCGCTAATAATTTCAACTATTTTATAATCTTTTAAACCTGTTTGAATTTTCACTTTATCGCCATTTTCTTTTATGACGTATTCATCATCAATAATGAATTTTCTAGGCAGAGTCAATACATTTTTTTTGATCTGAATTATTATATTCGCTTCCAATGTTAGATTCGGATACAAAGTAGGAGGTTGTTTGACAAATTCTGCTTCAACGGTAAAAGTTTTTGATCTTTCATTCATGATTGGATTCACTTTTGTGACAGAAGCTTCAAAAACCTGACCTTTGTAGCTATCTAAAGTGACTAAAATAGTTTGTCCTTTTTTAATTTTTACTATGTCGTATTCATCCACTTGTAATTCTAAAACAAAATCATCGGCATCTCCCAAAACTGCTAAAGGAGTTTGTGTATTTATCATTTCTCCTTTCTCTTTGTAGAGGATATATACTTTTCCGGGAATTTCACTTTTAATTGTGTAGTCATTTTCATTCTTCCGGCTGATTTGTAAATTCGTTTTTGATTGTTGAGAAGTAAAAGAAATTTGTTTTTTCAAATCGATGTAACGGAGTAACGAGGCTTCATACAATGTTTTTGAATTTTCAAATGCTAATTCTCTTTGTTCCAGATCTATTTTTGAACCAACTTCCTGCGACCAAAGTATTTTTTGCCTGTTAAGCAGGAGTGAGTCATTCTGCATTTTACTTTTTGCCAAATCGATATTTACTTTGAGCTCGTTAAGTTTTGCTGAATTGGCATTATAGTCTGAAAAATCTGCTGCAAGTTTTGCATTTTCTGTGTTGAGCTTAGAAGTTTCATTAGAGATCGTTAATAAAGGAGTTCCTTCTTTGACTGTATCACCTTCGGAAACAAATACATTTTGAATAATACCATTGACATTGGAAAAAACCTGGTATTGATTTTTACTTTTTAAAGATCCGGAAGCATAAACCGATTCGGAAATATTTTCTATGGATGGATGAGTTTTTTCTACGTTTTTGTTGCAGGAAATTAACGCAATCAATAAAAAGAAAATGTTGATATTAAATTTCATATTTAATTATTTTCATGCAAAGAATTTTCTATTCTTTTATCCGGAATTAGCCACATTAAAGATACGAGGAAATAAAGGGACAAAGCAATCCAGGGATTGTAAAATGAGAGTAGCATTCCTGTAATATAGATTACTAAAGATAATTTACCCTTTATATCATTTCCGATAGCTTTGGCAAGAGTAGATTCTTTACCATGATGTTTTAATAAAACTATTGTTAGTATAAAATAAGAAAATCCGCATAAAATCATTACGACACCATAGAGGGCAACAGACCATTTGGAAAAATGATTTTCACCCATCCAACCTGTAACAAAGGGTATTAATGAAAGCCAAAAAAGCAAATGCATATTAGCCCATAGTGTAGGGCCATTTACTTTTTGGACAGCTTGAAACAAATGATGGTGATTGTTCCAGTATATTCCAATAAAAAGAAAACTCAAAAAATAACTGATGAAAATTGGAATAAGAGGTATTAAGGCATCTATACCAGGTTCATGTGGAATTTTTAGTTCCAAAACCATGATTGTTATTATGATAGCCATTACTCCATCACTGAATGCTTCTATGCGTCCCTTTTTCATATGTTTTTTAAGAATCAATTTGCAAATGCAATATTATGTAAAATAACTATTTCTCAATATGATTTTCGTCTTATCGCATAAATTAGTTCGTCCAGATATTCTCCGTTTTTAAATAAAGTTTTTTCAAACCTTCCTTCAAGTGTGAAGCCTACTTTTTCAAGAACTCGCTTGGAGGCTATGTTTGTTCCAAATGGCCTGGCAAAAATTCTTTCTATTGAGTATGTTCTAAAACCATATTCTACCATTTGATTAATAGCTTTTGTTATAATTCCTTTATTCCAAAACGGTTCTGCAAGCCAGTAACCGAGTTCTGCATTTTTGCATTGAATATCTGCTTGTAAATGGAGGCCAATGCCTCCAACCGGTTTTTTGTCTACTTCAATCGCAAAAATATTAGTAGGCGATGCTTTTGATGCAAATTCAATAAATGCTTTTCCTTTTTCTTTTGTATAAGGATGTGGAAATTGATCAGTCATAAATTTTGCTATTTTATAATTGTCAGCAAAAAATACCAGATCGTTTAAATCTTCCATTGACCAAGCTCTGAGTTTGTAGTTCATATTTATTATTTGAAGTCCATTTTCTTTTGAGTAAAACAATTTATCGGAAATTTTATATAGGATAAAATTAATTTTTAGAAAAACGAAATAATGTTAATTGTAAGACATTTTACTTTTAAGCCAAAATATGCAATAATTGTTAGTGTAAGATATTGGCATTATATATTAAATAATGATAATGAAAAATAATTGAGCGATATCATGATTAAAATTATTTGATCAAAATTAACGTGTTTTATTTAATTATTTTGTAAAATTGAAAATATAAATTTCGGAATACATTAGTTTTTTAAACTTTTTAGAACAATGATGGGATTTAAATTAGTAAGGAAGTAATATTTTGTTGGTCAAATGCCAGAATATTTTTAACGCAAGAATTATAACAGAATACTTCAGTCAAACTTGTAAGAAATATTCTAATCAAAGTAAGTTAATAATTTTAATGGCTGACTGATTACGATGCATTATTTTTTTTTTAAATTCTTATTAACTGTATCAAATATATACCTATAAGCGTTTATAAGGATTAAGTCGTGAATTTAAAAAGTGTGACTTAATATTTAATAAACTCACGAAATAATTACTTAAACACACCAGTACGCTTAAAACAATAACCTTTTGAGTGAAGATTATTTTTCACAAAAGTTAACATGTAAAACACCAAAATGAAAACACACCAAACGAATTTACCTGTACCGGATAATGAAAATCAACGATTGCAGGTTTTGCGGGAATATAATATTCTTGACACTTTACCGGAAGAACAATTTGACAGGCTAACAAAATTAGCTTCGATAATTTGTGAAGCTCCAATTGCTTTAATTAGTTTTTTGGATACTGACAGGCAATGGTTCAAATCTAAAGTCGGATTGGAAGTGCATCAAACATCAAGAGATATTTCTTTTTGCCAGTATACCATAATGGGTGACGATTTTTTTGAAGTCGAAGACGCTGCGAACGATAAAAGGTTTAGTAATAACCCGCTTGTAATTGGAAACCCAAAGATCAGATTTTATGCTGCTTACCCATTGATTGATCCAAATGGTTTTGCTTTAGGTTCCTTATGTATAATTGATCAGGTTCCGAAAAGATTAACAGTGAATCAAAAGGCAGGATTGAAAACGCTTTCTGAAGACATCATGCTTCAGATTGTGAGTAATAAGAAAAATGAGGAACGAAGGAAGCTTGAGAAATTTTTCCTTATGTCTTTGGATTTAATTTGTATTGCCAGCACGGATGGATATTTTACGAAAATTAATCCGGCATTTACTCTTACTCTTGGATGGACTGAAGAAGAATTACTTCAAAAGCCATTTTTCGATTTTATTCATCCTGAGGATTTGGAAAAAACCAGGGAAGAGATTTCAAAATTAGCCAAAGGAATATCTACTGTTGATTTTATAAACCGCTTCAAAACTAATAATGGCTCTTATCGGTTACTCCAATGGGTTGCAAATCCTGATCCGATTACCGGAGAATTATTTGCAATTGGGAGAGATAATACATTATTAAAGAAAATTAAAACAGAGAACGAAGTATCGGCAACAACTATTGAACAATTAAACTCTGCACTAAATGAATCAGCGATTGTTACAGTTATAGATTCTGATGGAAAGATAGAGTTTGTGAATGATGCTTTCATTAAAGTATCAAAATATTCACGTGATGAAATCCTTGGCCGGGATCACATAATTTTAAATTCCGATTATCACGATTCCGAATTTTATAATGTGATTTGGAACACGGTTAAAAATGGTAAAATCTGGAAAGGGGAAATTATCAACAAATGTAAAGACGGTGCTTTCTTTTGGACAGAGACAACAATTGTTCCTTTTTTCGATATTGATAAAAAACCTGTACGATATATTTTAATCCGCTACGATGTAACAGAAAGAGTGCAGCTTGAGAATGCTTTAAGAAAATCAAAAGCAGAAATCGAGAAGACTGTAAAAATTAAAGAACAATTTCTAGCTAACATGAGTCATGAAATACGTACACCTTTAAATGCCATTATTGGTTTCAGTGAAATACTTCGAGCATCCAAATTAACACCGGGACAGGCAGAACATGCAAAAATCATAAGCAAGTCGGGCGAAAATCTTATGGGAATTATTAATGATATTCTTGATTTTACAAAAATTGAATCCGGAAATATTAATTTGGAAAAAGTTCCATTGAGTGTCAATGAAATATTGGATAACGTCAAAAAAATGTTTTATAATGTTGCGGAAGAAAAGCATATTGGCTTGAAAGTGTTTTCAGACAATGATATTCCACCGTTTATTGTTGGAGACCCGGTTCGTCTTACTCAGATTCTGGTAAATTTGGTGGGCAATGGAATTAAGTTTACAAAGGAAGGGTCTATTCAAATTTGTTGTAGTATTATTTCACAGAAGTCAGATCTGTTAATGATTGAGTTTAAAATTAAAGATACCGGTATTGGAATACCCAATGATAAGCTTGATATAATTTTCGAGCGATTCGTTCAGGCCGAAGACGATACCACGCGAAAGTTTGGCGGAACAGGGCTTGGCTTAAGCATTGTGAAGAATATTGTAAAACTCATGGGTGGAGAAATAAAAGTTGAAAGTAAATTGGGTAAAGGTTCCATTTTCACAGTTTTAATTTCAGCAGAAAAGTGTTCCGATGAACAGATAAAGGGATTCTCAAATACCCATAAGAAAACAGTGTTTATTGATTCTTCAAACCTGGGTAAATTAAATTTACTTTTAGTTGAAGATAACAGGATGAATCAACAATATGTAAGTACCGTTTTGCAACAATTGGGTTTTGAATGTGATATTGCATGTGATGGAATTGAAGCAATTAAAATGGTAAATGAAAAAGTTTACGATATTATTTTAATGGATATTCAAATGCCGAGAATGGACGGATATGAAACGACTCAAATTATAAGAAATGATTTAAAGATTGAAACACCTATAATTGCATTGACTGCCAATGCAACATCGAATGATTATGAGAAATGTTTGAGCTGTGGCATGAACGGATATATTTCCAAGCCCTACAAACCAAATGATTTGCATAATAAGATTGCAGAAACATTAGGAAATAAAATGTTTTCGAAAAGTGGAGGATCTATTACCGGTTCAGTTGAATCAAAACTTAATAGTGATAAATTGGTAGATCTCAATTTTATTAAGGAACAGGTGAATGGAAAATTGGAAGCAGTTAAGCAGCTGTTTGACATATTTATGGAGGATACTCCAAGAGAAATTGAAGCTTTAGAAGATGCTATTATTAAGAAAAATTATGTGATAATAGAAAAAATATCACATCAACTGGTTTCAAGCTATTCAATAATTGGTATCGAATCTGCCGTGAAAGTATTAAAAATGATGGAACTGAAAGCGAATCAAAAGAAAGAAATAGGTGAGATAAAGAAAATATTCAGAGTTTTGATTGATATAACAGTGGAAGCAAAGAAAGAAATTAGTGAAATAAATATTTCAAAATAATATTATTAATTTCTTGTAGATATAAAAAGATTAATATGAATTGTTTGATAGTTGATGATAATAAAATGGCCAGGACGGTTTTAAAACACCAGGTAGAAGAGATTGATTTCTTAAATCTTGTGGGTGAATGCGAAAACGTAATGCAGGCAACGAACATCATGAATCATGAAAAAATTGATTTGTTACTTCTTGATGTACAAATGCCAAAAATATCAGGCATAGATTTTCTTAAAAGTGTTACCAAAAGACCTTTGGTAATTTTAATAACATCACGCCCGGAATTTGCTATAGAGGCATTTGAATATAATGTTGTTGATTATATATTAAAACCCGTGAAAGAGGATAGATTTATAAAAGCAATTATGCGGGTAAAAGAAGTTTTTGATTCTAATTCAAAGGAGGTTAAATCGGATAAAGAATATTTTTTTTTCCGTGAAAAGGGTGTTGCAACAAAATTGAAAATCAGTGATATTTTGTATATACAAGCAATGGGAGATTATATAAATATTCATACACCGGAAAAAAAACATACAATTCATTATACACTGACTGCTATTGAAAATGAATTACCAAAAGAAAAATTCCTAAGAGTTCACCGCTCCTATATTATTTCAATTGATAAAGTAGATACGGTGGAAGACGGCACAGCATACATTTACCAGACAAATATTCCGGTTGGAGACACACATCGTTCAGCTTTAATGAAAAAATTAAATTTAATTTAGTTTTTTTAATCAAGCATAATTTATATTTGATTTTAATTTTCCGTTTTTCCGTTTTTTTTAATAATCGATTGTCTGTTTTAAATTAAATAAGGCAAAATTCAGCAGAAGAATTTTTATTCAATCTGGTTCTATTTTTACTTTAAAACCATCTATAAATATGGTCGAAGGTTAATGCCTTTTCGTCGATACTTTAAGCCATTTCGTCGAAAAAATGACATTTTAAGGGTTTTTGAGTCTATTATTGTAGTCTACAGGCAGTACTACAATAATGAAAACAAATCGTAAATATTTGAATTTCTTTTTTCAATTAAGCAAGGAGTTATTTCTTGTTTTCTTGATGAAGACTTTTGTTAAAGTTAATCGTAGCTTTTTTGCTATGGGTTTGCTTTTAAATATTCGTTTGTTAAACAAACTTCAGTCGGTTATTTCATTATTATTAATTTCTTTTTTATTGATGAATACTAATTCATCTGCACAATCAATTGCAAATTATTCAGTAAGCAGAACTACGAGTATCACTTTCAATTCAATTTCATCAACAGGAACTCCGTTTTCTGCATGGAGAAATTCTTCCACTAACCTTACAGATGATAACCGGAGTTTTGCAGTTAACATTGGATTTGAATTTTGGTATATGGGAGCTCGATATTCTCAGCTAAGCGCTTCGACAAATGGTTTCGTGGATCTTTCCTCCTCAACAGCAGATGGAAATTCTGTAAATCCATACCGTGAAAACCCATTATATCTGAGTCAAATCGGGGGAACATTATTGGCAATGGCTCCTCTTTACGAGGATTTATGGACAGGAAATGGAGGTACAACGACATTATCAAATAGTATCAAATACCAGTTGAGTGGAAGTGCTCCATATCGGGTTTTTACTATTGAATATATTGGTATGGATAATTTCACGGCACCTAATGATGCAAATCTTAATTTCCAGGTTAAACTTTATGAATCAACAGGAATTATTGAAATGGTTTATGGTACTATGACGGCAGGAACATCTGCGCATAGTTATGGTTGTGGTATTAATGGAGGAACGATGAGTTCAACACCGGCAATAACTGAATTGCTGGAGCAACAAACGGCTAATAGCACTACATTTAATAATACACCTAAGTATAATCTTACGACAGTTCCAACATCAAATTCAAAAATAACTTTTACACCACCTACACCAGCCAGTCCTTCTGCATTAGTTTTTTCCGCAATTACTAAAACAAGTATGACATTAAATTGGACGGACCTTTCGGTTAATGAACTTAAATATGTAATTTATAATTCGACCGATGGAATTAATTTCTCATTTGCAATGCTTGTAAATGCAAATACTTTTACTGCAAACGTAACAGGTTTAATAGCCGGAACTAATTATTTCTGGAATGTATATGCTGTTACTGAAGGTAAATTAAGCGCACCCTTAAACGGTACTCAACCAACCCTTGCCGGTGGAACATACACTTCAGCTGTTGCATCTGGAAGATGGAATACAGCCGGTACCTGGACGGGTCCGGGTGGAATACCGGGTTTAGGAGATGATGTAATTATTTTAGATGGCCATGTAATAACTATTGATGTTAATGCACAATGTAAAAATTTAACAATAGGGCAGAGCGTAAGTGGATCATTGCTAATTGGCAGCAACGGAACAGCGAGAACACTTACTATTCTCGGCGATATTTTAGTACGAAACGGAGCTACTCTTAAAGCTAATACAGCTTCTTCAGCGACACATATTCTCAACTTTTCAGGGAACTTAATTAACAATGGAACGGTTGATTTTAATCCATTAGCGACAAGTTTGTGTAATTTAACATTTTTGAAAAATGGAAATCAGAATATAAGCGGAGCAGGAACAACTACACGATTTAACAAGATGACTTTAAACATGGGCAGTAGTAATTCGAATTTTCTTGAAATCACATCCACAAATTTTACTGCATCAACTGCATTTCTAACGCTTACTAATGGTACCTTCAAACTTTCCACCGGTGCAAATTTGACACCTTTTACTGCAAGCGCCAGCATCCCGCTTAATGCTGGACTTTTAATTAACCATGAAAGTGCGACTGTAAATACAACCGGTGGAACAATTACACTCTATGGATTATTGAGTATCAATTTGGGAATTTTAAACATCGGCAGTGCATCAAATAATTGTCTGACATCAAATGGCGGAACATACAATCAATCGGGTGGTATTGTTACAATCGCCAGTCGTTTTGACAGAACAGCTGCGAACGACCTAACTTACTTTACTATGAGCGGGGGAATATTAATTATTAATAGCAGTGGATCAACAACTGCTGCTTTGGCGCCATTTCATATGACTGAAGACGGCTCGTCGTTTATAATGTTAGATGGAACTATTATTATTCGCAGGGCAGGTGCTGGAAATCTCGGATACTTAAATACCTTAGCA
Source organism: Bacteroidota bacterium (assembly GCA_031417555.1). GTDB lineage: Bacteria > Bacteroidota > Bacteroidia > AKYH767-A > 2013-40CM-41-45 > JADKIH01. Next base: position 16,430 of record JANOVV010000128.1, on the reverse strand, counting down.
AGCGGTACTGTAACTGGCGGTACTGTACAGATTGGAGATGCTTCAACACCTGCCGCTCAGGTAATTCAAATTACAACGGTAATACCGGTTTACAATCTTTCAATCAATAGTACAAATGCCACCGGTAAACTATTTACTAATTCAATAACGGTTTATAATGATGTTACGATTGCTACCGGAGTCCTTGATGCCAATTCATTAAATATTATTTTAGAAGGTAATTGGGTAAGTACAAGTGTTCAGGGAGATCCTTTTGTTCAAGGAAACGGAACGGTGACGTTTTCAGGAAGCATTTCGCAAACAATAAGTACGTCTACTGCACAGGAATCATTTTACAATCTTACCATTTCAAATAATGGAGAGGGTGTTTCATTGATTAACAGCACCGATATTGATATTTCAAATGTGTTCACATTAATAAATGGAATTATTAATACTGGAAATGATTTACTTGTATTATCGAATACTTCAGCTGCAAGCCTTGTTTATACAAATGGATTCATAAATGGTAATTTCAGAAGGTATATAGCCTCCAATGTTAATACATATTTATTCCCTGTTGGTTGTGGAAGTTCTTATTTAAACAAACACACTATTTCGTTGTTAAATAATTTAATGATTGGTGTGTCTTATATTGATGCCAAGGTTACGAATTTCGTCCAGACGGCTCCTAACAATGATGCGAGTTTGTTAACGTCACAATATTCAAATCAGGTAACAAGTAGTGCCGGACAATCAAACGGAGAAACGATAATATGGACCTTAACCCCAAATTCACAGCCAACAGGAGGTAGTTATGGAGTGCAATTATCTACAGAAAATACAAATCTTTCTTCAGCCGATGATAATTCATTTTGTCCGTTAAAGAGAAATAACGTTTTAACTTTTTTAAGTTTTCTAAGTTACGATGCTACTACTTCTCTTCCGGCTGCAAATAGTGCAGGAAGAGTATACAATTCCGGAAATGGTTTTGCACAAAGAATTGGCTATACTTCTTTTTCTCAGTTTATTATTGGAAAATTTCCATCTACACTTCCTATAAAACTTGTTACTTTTAATGCGAAAAAAAATGGAAGTAAAGTAGATTTAACATGGACAACTTCATCAGAAATAAACAATGAATATTTTTCTGTTGAGAGAAGTTCGGATGGGATAAACTTTGAAACAATATTAACAGTATTAGGAGCGGGAAACAGTACTGTTAAAATTGATTATAAGGCTGAAGATAATAATCCGCTGCAAGGAGTTTCATATTACAGATTGAAGCAAACGGACTTTGATGGTAAGTTTGAAATTTTTAAAACCGTAGCTGTTACTATAGAAACAATTAATTTTTCTAAAGTTGCTTTGCAAATATCACCAAGTTTGTTTAGTGAATCGTTTACTGCTCAATTTGAATTATCGAAAACTGAGTTTGTAATGATTCAAATAATAAATATGATTGGATCAGTTATTTACCAGGAGAATATACAGGCAGAAAAGGGTAGCAATTGGCTCCACTTTTCAGATCAGGTCGATTTTAAACCGGGGACTTATTTAGTTCGCATAGTTAATGAAAAAGAAGTATTGGCAATAGAAAGAATTGTTTGTTCGAGATAATTTTAAATGATATTTCAAATTTATTGATTTTTAATTTTCATTGATTTTATTAATTGATAATAAACGATGAAGAGGGAAAGAAAAATTCCTGATTTTTTAAGGTATTCCATTAAGGGAAAAGGAGAGTGATCACCGGATTTATGGAATAGAGAGAAATTATTCTCTGAGAGATAGTGGATGATGAAATATGAAGCGAACCAACAAATAACAATGAAAAATGGAATATAAATTGATTTGCGAAAATTCTTAATCCAAAGTATATTGGGTAAAAGCCCATAAAGTAAAACAGGAATTACGAATTGAAACCAATGAGACCCGGTTGCAATACTAATCATAAAATTTAGCTCGTCACTATTTCCCGATTTAATTGTTAAAAGGGTGTTTATGGATATGCTTGTCAGAAATAAAAGAGATGCTGATAGCATAATCAAGTTAATCGTAAGTATTAAAATATTCAGGTTAGGTTTTGTATATTTTATATTTAGGATCTCAAGAATAAATATTATCGGAACCAGAATTTTTAGTCCGATAAAAATACTATCGGAGATAAAAATGAAAGTATGTAAAATATTGCTGATCGTATAGTTACTCATTAATATGTGAAAAATGATTGTTTGATAAATTTAATTATTATAAAAAATATTTTTTGCAAAACCAGGAATCCATTGAATCTAGAGAATTTGTTATCAAGGAATCAGCTTGATTATTATTTCCGAGCGAATTCATTTCATTATAAATAATATTATAATGTACGACATTGCGGAAAGTTTTGTTTAATAACTTAATTGCAAGTTTGTATTTTTCAACGGAAGGCTTTAATACTTCTGATTTATCGATTGGTAATTCACCTTTTTCAACCATTCTTTCATAGGTGTCTTTTATATATAGATTTAAAAAGCGAATGTATGCCGGACAATTAAATGCGTTTTTATTTTCAATAAAATCAGGAGTTTCGAAACTGAAGTATGTTGAATCTCCGAAAAGATTTTCACTTTTCATTCTTTTTTTCCAAATATACATAAGTCGGTCTATAGCAATTCCATAATTAATTGTATTAACAACATAATTTTTAAAATCTGTGTTTAGCGAATCATTTGCAAAAAATTCAGCAAAGAAATTAAGTTGCTTTTGTTTTCTATTATTATTGTATGTAATAAATTGATGAATATCCATATAATTTGTTGAAATGTAATATTCATGATAGACAGATTTATTTTGATAAAAGGAATCTATAAACTGCAAAAGGAAATTATTGTATTTTGATTCTTTGTTCGATGTATTGATTTCCGGGATATTATTTATGGTTTTGAAATCTATTTGCAGGTGGTGACTTGGAATTAAAAAAAGGTTTGATGCTAAAATTTTTGAATCGCTTTCTAGATTAAAAACTAGGGGAGTTTTATTTAATATTAGAAAAGAATAATAACCCTTGTCATCAATCTGAGAAGAGTCTATAGCAGTTTTATTGCCGAGAAATAAAGAATTAGAATCAATATAAGTACAAAAATATATTTTATTGCTTAAAGGATTTTGTAAGTGACCTTCAATGATAGTAGAATTAATATCTACTTTTATCTGATTATTACAGCCAGGAGAAATATTAAAAATGAAAATTAAATATAAAATTGTTTTAAAATTTATTTGCATAAAAATTTACTAATTCAGCATTTTTTAAACTCAAGAAATAAAAAAAAATAAACTCGCAGTAATAAAATTTATTACTACGAGTAATATTAATAATGAATAGCGGATTTTAAAAATTAATTTGTAATATTATTTACTTTCCTTTTCCAAGAGAGCGCACATAATTAATTACAGTCCATCTTTCATTATCGCTTAGTTTTTCTTTAAATGATGGCATTGGTTTTCTTCCTTCTGTTGTTTTCCAGTATGCTTCGCCATCTGTTACTTTGGCATAATCAACGTTTGTAAAATCACCGCACGATATATCAATTTTTTCGGCTTTAGTTCCATCTCCCAGACCTTTTGAGCCGTGGCATGATTTGCAATGCTGAGCATAAAGTTCTTTACCTTCTTTTAATGTTGCATCGTCACTTTTAACTGGATTTTTTATTTTTATCGCTGACTCGGGAGCGAGCCAAGGTTTACCTTTTGGTTTATCTTGGGCCGAAACTGATAGTCCTAAGAGCAAACAAATTACAAATACTACTTTGAATAGATTAGTTACTTTTTTCATTTTTTATTATGTTTTAATATTAATTTTCTTTTATTCAGTTTTGGTTTTTAACATTTTACTTTCTTTTCGAATTCTATAGACCTGATAGATGACATAAAAAATAGTTCCCCAAATAACAGCAATAATAATGTTGGAGACAAGAATTAAGAGCATAGGAGCTTTATCTCTTGATGCTGAAAGCGATCTTTTGTTCCAGCTATTCATTTCATTAGTTGGAAGAACTCCCCATTTGATTTCTGCTTGTGTTTCAACATTTCCATAATTATCATCGTCTTCGATTTTAGCAATAGCGATTATGTTGCCGTTTTTATCTCCCGGTAGGTCTAATGGGAAATTAGAAATTGCAACTCCTGCAGAATCAGTTTCAACAGCTTTACCAATAGGCAGTAAGCTATACATTCTTTGTATATAAAAATGCACTTCAATTTCTTTTACCGGTTTACTCTCTGAAGTTACTAATGCTTTACAAAACCGCATTGAATCGTTTTGATCGAAAGATATTTTTATAGTAGCTTCTTTTTCATCCTGAGCATGCAATTTAGTACTGCAAATAACCAATCCAATAAGTATAAAAGTAATTAGTTGAAAGGGTATAAAACTTAATAGATAATTTTTGCAGTGATTCATAAATTAGTTTTTTTAGCATTATCCATTTCTTCTAAATCTATTCCTTCTCCTTCCAGCGTTTCCCAAATAGAAATCATAGGAAAGAATTTTGAGAAGACTGTAATAATTAATAAGACACCCGCAAGCGAAGCCCCAACTATTGCCATTTCTACCCAGGAAGGAAAATAAGAGGTCCAATTTGCAGGTACATTTTGGATAGGTGTATAAGGATTAAGCATGATAGGAGTAACAATGAGATATCTTTTAAACCAGGCTCCGACAACAACAAATAATGAAATAATTGTAAGCGGTAAAGGTTTCCGCGCTTTTTTAAATAAAAGTACTAAGGCAGGTATGGCCATTCCGAATATTTGAACCGACCAATATATAGGTGATGATGGTCCTGTAAATAAATCGTTAAGTAGCCTGGCTTCAGCGCCTCTCATTTTATAAGCAGGTATGAGATATTCGTTAACATTAAAATAGGCATATACAACGCATAGAAAAACGAGTAGTTTACCCATGTTATTAAAATGTTCTTTTGTAATGTATTTCTGAAAATCGTATGCTTTTCGAAAAACAAACATGGCTATGATTACGCAAGCTGTTCCTGCTTGAAATGCACCTGCCACAAAATAAGGACCAAAGTTTGTACTATCCCAACCGGGACGCAACGTTGTTGCAAAGAGCCATGCTGTTACCGTATGAATAGAAATGGCAAGTGGTATAACAAGTACACTTAAGATAGCAACACTTCTTTTCATTATTTTCCATTGTTTTTCATTGCCATCCCAACCCATTGCCAGGATTTTATACATCTTTCTTTGCCATTTTGGTTTTTCGATTAACACATCTCGACATAAAGCAATTGCAGGAATTAGAGGGAGATATAAAAACAATGCGCTTGTAACAAGGTATGTTGAAACTACGATAACATCCCACATAATCGGAGATTGAATTCGTCCATGGGTAAACAAATACAAAACTCTCTCAGGCCTACCCATATCAACTACAATTATAAGTCCGGCAAATAAAATTCCTGCAACAGCAATTATTTCTGCAATTCGAGTCAGAGGCCGATGCCATTCAAAATTAGTAAGTCGTAATATGGAAGAAATTAAAGCGCCAACTAAACTAATGGCAACGAAAAAAACGAAATTTGAAATGTATAAACCCCATGAAGCATAATCTCTTAATGCAGTAACTTTTAATCCGTCTCTCAGCTGAATATAGTATGCATAACATCCGAAAAGAAAAATGATCAGTAAAAGCGATATCCAGATTTTTCCGATGGTACCTGTATGCCTTAAGGGACGTAAAACTACATCACGCATTTTTTGCCTTTCCTGACGCTGTTCATCGGCGTTTAGGTTGCTATGATGCAGAGTTCCTTCATTGGTTAAGGTATCCATAAAAAAAGGTTTTTATTATTCTGTGACATTATGTTTTTCTGTATCTTCTTCAAAAGGAAATTGACGATTTGTTGGAGGGAGATAATAAACTCTTGGTTCTGTGCCTAATTCTTCCAGGTAACGATAGCCGCTTCTCTTTTTAATAAGTTCGCTCAATCTAAAAGTTTCATCGCCATTTGTAACTACATCTTCATTAGCATCACCAAAAAATATGGTTCCATTTGGACAAGACGTAACGCAATCAGGTAATTTTCCTTCTCTTGCCATGTCCGGACAAAAATCACATTTTTCTACTGTTCCCATTTTTCCCGGTACACTTTTTTCCGGAGTATATTCACAACATTTATCTGTTTTTGTAGTATCTTTTAATTCTCCCCAATTTTCTCCCCAATTGAATGAACGGGCATTATAAGGGCATGCTGCCATACAGAATCTACAACCAATGCATCTTTCATTATCAATTAATACGATTCCATCTTGCCTTTTGAAAGTGGCATCCACAGGGCAAACTTTAGTGCAAGGAGGGTTGTCACAATGAAAGCAGGGCTGAGGCATCCAATAAGGAGAGGTCGTTTCAGCGTCTTGCATTCGTTTTACTTTTATCCATTCAACAGGAGGTGTTTTGTGATGCATTGTCTGACAACCTTCCACGCATTTTCTGGCATTGGCACAACGAGCTAAATCAATAACCATTACGAATTTTTTACCTTCTATGCCTTCACGAGCTTGAAGGCTGGTAATCTTACTTTCAGCAATATGATGATTGATTTGATCACTATCAACCTCCACTAATTTACCATCTGCAGTTAAAACTTTTACTTTAGAACCGGAAGCTGCAGGAGCATCACCTAGCAGTTTATTTTGAAGTGCCAGTCCGGCTAACGTTGCTCCGCCGGCTAAAAGACCAAACTTTAAAAATTTTCTGCGATCAGAATCTTCATTTTCATTTTTCATAAAATCAGTTTTCTTTTTCTTTTGATTGTTTTAATTAAAAATGATTTACTGACACCGGTTAGATGATTCTATTTAAAGCTCCATTCGCGTGTTATATTAAAACCAATCAAAACATCGCCCTTAAAAAAATCATTATGATTAAATACTCTATATTCCTGATTGATTATTTCCTGAGCAGAACAAATAAATACCTGAAACTGGTGACTTCCGGTTGAAACTTCGTAACCGATTCCCAAATTCGGCTTTGGTCTGATATCTTTATCAATTGTTGAAACATTTAACAGGTAATCATACTCTACTAAGACGGATGATTGTGGGCTAAATTTGTATCTGCCGACAAATGAAGCACCATAAAAATCGTGTTTACCATAAATTGAGTCAATTAAATTGAAATGTGAATATGTTCCGGAAACCTGAAGTGAAATTTTACTGTTTATTTTTCGACCAATAATAATTTCATGGAAATAAGATAATTTGTTTACAGCTTTAAATTTGCTTTCCTGGTTGAGAAAATTATCGTCGTCTTGAGAACTTTTTGCTACATCTCCATAATAAGTTACAGAAACGGGAATTCCTTTTTGTTTGGTTTGTTTAAGTAATATAACTTTACCTTGAATGTCATAAAGCATTTTATTTTTAGTGACTCCGGCTCCAATTGAAATGCGTTTAGTAATACCATAGGTTAAGCCTAATCTTATGTTTGCCGGAGCATAAATCCCATAAAGATCTTTGGCATCTTTTACGACGCCAAATCTATGTTGTATCATAAACTCCAAAGATTTTAAACTATTACTTTCAATTGTTTGATTGTTAATTAACACCGGATTTTCGAAAGTTCCTTTCACATATTCTTTGGCAGGAGCGGGTGTTACTGCTTCATTATTTTCCTGAGCACTTATTAAAGCAGGTAAAAATAATAAAAGCAGAAAAAATAATTTTTTTAATAAACAATTTTTATAGTATTTCATAGTTTTAATTATTAATTGTTTTGAGCTCCTTGTTTTATCCAAGCAAGTATATATCCGATTTCTTCTGCTGAAAGTTTAGTAGCAGGAGGCATTGGTTTTATTGTAGCAATTATTCTTTTAAACAATAGACTTTCTTCTGCATTGGTAGTATCTACATAACCAAGTCCGGTAAGTTCATCGTATGCATTTGAAGCGGAAAGATTTGGTGATTGGGCTCCGGAAACGTGGCATGTTGGTGTTGCACAATCTTCAGTCAAAATCGGAACAACATTTTCTGCAAAACTTACCGGAAAATTAATATCAACTTTTTTTGGAGTCAGATAATCTTTTTCACATGCATTCATTATTAAAAGACTAATCAATAAAAGTGAAATGAATTTGTATTTTTTCATAATTATTTAAAAGTCAAACTTTCTTTATTGGATCCAATATGGTTTTTTCCATCATTATTCATCAAGGCTATACCAAAGGTGTAATTGCTTTTAGCTACCGGCTCGAATTGTGCATCGTCAGGGTTATTTGTTTTCAGATTACGAATAAAAAGTACCTGGTAAAGCGTATGATTATTTGTACCCGGCAACATTGCATTTTTAATTTGGATAGGAGTAAGATTGTTTAGTGTTTTAATATCGGCATTGCTACCATCAGGAATTGTTAAGCAATTACCCGGAACGCCGGATAAGCCTCGCAGGTAAGCAACAATATCATTTTTATCGGTCGGACTTAAAGGAGCCCAATACGAAAACATGTCACCAACGTCGTCCATACTTGAGATAAGAGCAGCTCTTGATTTTTTATTTTGCGAAAGTGTATTTATAGCTGCATTGCTACCACCTTGTCCTTGTGAGCCATGGCAATAAGAGCAATCGCCGGGAGGCGTTGGAGTATGATATAGAGAGTCACCTCTTTGAGCATTTCCGGTAAATGTTGTTTTATTTAGAATATAGAAGGCAGGATCGAGTATTGACGATTGGCCATTAGAAAGTGTAACAGTTTGTGATGTACCATCCCATTCGAAGGCCGGTCCTGACCTGGAAGTTGAACCGTTTATATTTCGGAAAAACATTTTTTGTCCGTTATCATTTGCAAGGCTGTCAGAATTAGCAACCATATCTTCAGCATAACCCAGTGGGGCAGAGGTTGCCAGGTTCCAATTCCAGATATCAACTAAACCGCTATTGGGATGCATAACCATTTGGCCGGCATTACTATGACAAGCTGCAGCGCAACCGACATTTGAAAAAACTCCGGCGGTAGTAGATGCATTATTAATTTCAAAAGCTAAAGCGATTCTGTCACTATTACGTTGTGAAGTCCATCCAAGATTGGCATCACTCTTTAATGTATCGGGTGGACCATTCCAAAGCCAGCTTGAATTTGATAAATCAACTGTGAAATCGGTCCACTCGGCTAATATATAAAGGTTGGTATTATCATAGGCAGCTTTTAACCGAAGCCCCGGGTCAGTTCCTTTATTAAAAGAATTTAATCCTAAAAAAGTTGCTGTCATATTCAGCAAGCCATCGTTGTAGAGTTCGTTAGAGCTAACATTTGTAGAATTGATAGTCAAATAATCTGCAGTTCTCCAATAGGCCGAATTGATGGTTGATGGAGCTGTATTAACTAAGACTGCTTCAAGAGTAGATGAAGGGTGAGAGGTTTTAGGAGGAGGAGTAACGTAATAATAATCCTTTTCACAAGAAACCAAAACCACCATTATCACTACTGGAATAATCCTGATTATTTGATTTATGATTCTCATAATTTTTTGTCTTTAATGAACTCTACTGACTCTTTATTCTTTTAATAAAATATCTAACCCGAGGTGGTTTACAAATTAACTGTTAATGATTTTTATAGAATACAGCATTTATTCTAAGATCTATTTGGTCGGCAGTAGATGTTGACCATACACCGTAAGTTGTATTATTAGCTGCAGTAATATTAGCAACACTATCAGCTACGGTAGGAACTGGCATAAAAGCTTTTGTAGAATTAATATCCATGAAATCAGATCTGTTAAAACTAAATGTAGCAGTAAATCCAGCTCTGAATTTATCGTTTGTTCCATCACGGTTTGAATCAAAATCTCTCATGCCATTGTAAGATAGATGAACATCAACATTTTTAGTAATTGGTGTTCCATCTGCATGTCCGCTACCAGAGCGATACCTGTTGAAAGCAAATGTACCATGCATAATATAACCATCATGAGAATCAATAGTTACTGTATTGCAATGAAATTTAGCAGAATCAGATAATGGGTCAATTTGAGTTTTAGCAGAATCCAAATAAGTTATTCCGAGATAATTTAAACCGCATTTTCCATAACCGTCTCTTCCCGGTTCTCCGGTATTATACGTTGAAAGCTGAACCCAAAAATCTAATCCTATTGCAGAAATATTATTTTCATTAAATGAAAATTTAGGATTAAAATTAAAGTTATTGAACCTTCCTGTTAACATAGTTGAAGAGAAATCATAAAATCTGGATTGCCAGTTAACATTGCAATGAACTTTATCGAACGTCCAGGAAGTGTCTATGGAAAAAGTTCCCGGTACGAAAACGCCTGTATCGTTAGGGTCAACATAAGTAGTGTCGTGAACAGTAACGGTTACAGTTTCAGTGTCTTTTTTACATTGAGTTAATAATAAACTCAAACCCGCGAAAACCAAGATTGTTAAAGCGAGGAATTTTTTTCTGTTTTTCATAAGATTTTTTTTAAAATTATTTTTATTTTTTTTACTGATATATGATAATGTTTGTACGTAATTGATGTGCCCAAAATTGCCTTTTATTCATTTTTAATTATATGATATGTATCACCTTTTAAAAAACATATTATGATCCATATCTGTTTATTCCCATTATTGATTTTCAAAGTATATATTTTAAAGATTTCTGAAGTATAAATCCTTTTTATTGATAATGTTTTTTGGGATTTGAGTTTTATGATTGTAAAAAGTCGGCTTTTACAATTTGATACTAACAGATAACTTCAGTTGTACTTAAAAGAAGTAATGTGAATATGACATTTAAATTATATTATAAAAACGATGAAAAATATCGTAGAATAATTTATAAGAATTGATTGTAAATTAAAATTCAATGAAAAAAATTATAAGTAATATTAGAAATAAGATAAAACAATAAAAAAGAATTATAGTTGATCTATAATCATTCAAAAAAAGTCACTTGTCCAGTTTCAATATCATGAAGGCCACCAATAATTTTAATTTCATTTTTTTCTTCCATCTCTTTTAAAATAATGCTTTGTTCTTTAATTTTTTTCACAGTAAGAAAAACATTGTTTACGGTTACATTGTATAAATAGGAATTATTAGTTCCTGTTCGGTTTAAAATAGTTTTAGTTTCCGTTTCTATAGCTGGTTTTAGCTTACTTAGGAGGGTTGTAATATTCCCAAGTACGATATTGTTGCAGGCTGCCTCTATTGCTCCGCATTTTGTATGACCGATTACAACAATAAGTTTTGAACCTGCAATTTTACAGGCTAATTCCATGCTACCCAATATATCGTCATTCAAGATGTTTCCTGCAATACGGATACTTAAGATATCTCCTAAACCCTGGTCAAAAATTAATTCGGCAGAAGTTCTGGAATCGATACAACTTAAAATAGCTGCAAATGGAAATTGACCGGAGGATGTTTCATTTACCTGTTGCAATAAATTCCGATGAGCTTTAATATTATTTACAAATCTTACATTTCCTTCTTTTAATATATTTAATGCGTGTTTAGGTGTTAGAGTGTTCTGGGTTTCTTTTGTATGCGATTTCATATAAATAATAGTTTGTTATGATTTAATCATTTTCCGGAACCTTGGATTACTTCTCAATGATTTCCAGTATGGATGTAATTTATAAAGTGGAATAGTAGATGTAATTGCAAATCCACGAGGAAGTTTTAATAAATTTTCAAGAATGTCAATGGCTGCATCCTGATTTCCTAAATAGGTATGAACAAGGGCAAGTGCTTCGAGCGGAACTATTCCGATTAAAGCATCTTTTGATTGTGGCATTAACTGGCGGGCGCGGTTTGCATATTCCAGTGCTTTATCTTTTTCGCCTAAAGCGGCATAATCGATTCCGAGATTCATATAAATCCGGAAATCGTCCGGAGTTTTTTTCATGAGCGAAAGCATAAGATCTCTTTCTTTGATGAAATATTTTTTTGCCGAATCTTCTTTGTTTTCTGCTTTGTAAGCTACTGCCAATGATTGAGCATAAGTAAAGATTCCACCTTGAGAAGCTTCAACACTGTCAGGATATTTGCTATATTCTTTATAAAGCGGTGCATAATTTCCTTCCATTTCATCTATAATAATATTTGCTGTTTTCAGTTTACTTTCAGCAACGAATTTTTTTGCGTCATCTAAAACAGCACGGGCCGATTTTAAATCACTATTATTATCGGCAAGGATTCCTGCTTTTAGTATATATAAAGTTGCATTGTCGGGAGCTAAAGCAATAGCTTTATCAATTGCCAAAAGACATTCTTCCGCTTTTCGATTAAATCTATAAGTTTCAGAAAGGTCGCTCATAATGGACTCATCGTTTGGATTTATTTCACTTGCTTTTTGGAAATTTATAATTGCTTGATCTAATTTTCCAAGACGGCGGTATACATATGCTTTTGCAATTAAAACATCATTGTTATTTGGATTGTTTTTTTCGGCAAGATCAAATTCAGCAAGAGCACCACTGTAATCTCTTTCTCCATGATATCTATAATAGCCGTTAGCCATATGAACGGCCGGCTTGTCGATATTAAGTGCCAGAAGTGTATCTAAAAGACTTTTTGCTTTAATTTTATATAATGCATTATTGGTTTCAATACCATTCCAGTAAATATCAAGATAACCATTAATTAACTCATTGTAGGCTTCTGCGAACTTAGGATCGAGACTAAAAGCAGAACGGAACATTCGTTCAGCATTTTCTATTCTATTCTTTTCTTCTTCATTATTTGTAATATATTCATTAATATATTTTTTTCCTCTTAAATATAAATCGTACGCTTGAAGATTTTCAGTTGGTTTTAGCTCAACCAATGATTTTTCTTTTTCGGAAAGTGTGGCATGCATGGCCTCTGCAATTTTTTTTGCTATTTCCGATTGAATAGTAAAAACGTCTTTGTTTTCGCGGTCATATGATTCTGCCCACAGGTGCTCGTCTGTTTTTGCATTTATTAATTGTACATTGATACGAATACGGTCGTTCGATTTTTGAACGCTTCCTTCAAGAATATTGTTTACGCCGAGTTCTCCAGCTATTTCCCGTAAATTCTTTTTAGTGTTTTTATATTGCATAACTGATGTACGGGAAATAACTTTTAAATTTCCAATCTTTGACAGGTTGGTAAGAATTTCATCACACATACCATCGGCAAAATATTCGTCGTTTTTATCGCTGCTGAGATTAATAAATGGAAGCACAGCAATAGATTTGGCATCAACCGTTTTTTCTGACTTAGAATAGAACTTAAAAAAGTAAATACCGGAAAGAGCCAAAATAATAACGATTGCCGCAATTGGAAATAATATTTTTTTAGAAGATTTTTTCTCAACAGTAACTTCCTTTTTTTTCAGTTTCAATTTTTCCTTTTGAGGAATAGCAATACCCGGATTGCTGATGGCAAAAATTTCTACTGAAGAAGCCACGTTTTTTAAATCATACATTCCAAGAAAAACAGATTCAATGCTCTTCTGATTTTTAATTTCTGCATAGATTTTTCCTGAGACAAAAATACCCCCCGGTTCAGCTAATGAAACAATGCGTGAAGCTATGTTTACTCCATCGCCAAAGACATCGTCGTTTTCAAAAATCACTTCGCCTAAGTGAATTCCAATACGCAATAAGAATTCATTAGAAATGGAACACGCTTCCTGAATTTTTATGGCTGCATTTACCGCATCGGAAACCGTATTAAAACTGGCCATAACTCCATCACCTAATTCTTTTATCCAGTGACCATTAAATTGTTCAATAATTGGTTTTTGTAATTCCCTGTTTTTTTTGAGTATTTCAATTGCTTTTACATCATCATTACCCATTAGTGTCGTAAAGCCGACAATATCGGTAAACATGATGGCGGCAAGCTGGCGGGATTGGGACATATTTTAGTTAAGAGATTATAGTTTAAGTTTATTGTTTAGCGTTTCCAAATTGGAGATTCGTTTTTTTGTTTGTTCACTATTCAGTATTCACTATTCAATAACCCTCATCCATTCTCACTTTTTATCATCTTTTGAAACTTCGGATTATTTTGTAAGGATTTCCAATATGGATGCATTTTATACAGAGGAATTGTGGCTGTGATAACAAAGCCACGCGGCATCTTTAATAGTTTTTCTAGAATATCAATAGAAGCATCCTGCTCTCCCAAGTAGGCATGAACAAGAGCAAGACTTTCGAGAGGAACCACACCTATCATTGCATCTTTAGAAAGCGGCATGAGTTGGCAGGCACGATTCGCATGTACCAATGCTTTTTCCCTTTCTCCTAATCCGGCAAAAGCGATACCTAAATTGCGATGAATTCTGAAATCGTCAGGTGCTTTTTTTAGCAAGGAAATCATCAATTCCTTGGATTTAATAAAATATTTTTTCGCTGAATCCACTTTCCCATCAGCTTTGTATACAATTGCCAAATCTTGTGCATAACAACGTATAATCGATTGACTTGGTAACAAGCTATCAACTAGTGGTGTAAATGCTTTAATTACTTCCCCGCTGTTTCCCTGGCAATAATCTAAATATGCATAAGCACCGGTCAGTTTGGAAGCATTTACATAATCCCTGGCAATATTTAAAATAGTTCGGGCTGTTTTAAAATCACCTTTAAAATCAATATAAGTAGCCACTTTATGTCTGTAAATATCTGCATTGTCCGGAGAAAGGGAAATTGCTTTATCAATAAGCAAGAGAGCATCATCAGGCATTCTATTCCACAACAATGATTCGTATAGTGAAAACAGACTTTGTTTATCATTGGGATTTAGCTCGACTGCTTTTTGAAAATTTATAATCGCATCGTCTAATTTTCCAAGCCGTCGATACACATATCCTTTTCCAAGGATCACATCGGAATTATTTGGGTCGCTTTTTTCAGCAATGGCAAACTCGGCAATGGCTCCGCTATAATCTCTTTCAGCATGGTATTTAAAAAATCCTTTCGCCAAATGAACAGCCGGTATATCATTATTCAGAGCAAGAAGTGAATCAAGCAGGTTTTTTGCTTTTACTTTGTAATCAGCATGATTGGCTTCTTTTCCACTCCAGTAAATGCTAAGATACGCTTGGATCAGCTTGGTGTATGCTTCCGTAAAAGTTGGATCGAGTCGGAACGCTGCCCTGTACATTCGTTCCGCATCATCCAACACATCCTTAATTTCGGTGAAGTTTGTTGCATCTATATAACTATTCCCGCGCAGGTAAAAATCATACGCCTGGAGGTTTTCCGTAGGTTTTTCTTCAATCAACGATTTTTCTTTTTCTGAAAGCGTAGCTTTCATTTCTCGGGCAATCGTTTTTGCTATTTCCGATTGAATAGAAAACACGTCTTTGTTATCGCGGTCATACGATTCGGCCCACAAATGCTCGTCGGTTTTTGCATTTATTAATTGAACGTTTATCCTAATACGATCGTTTGATTTTTGCACACTTCCTTCCAGGATATTATTTACGCCAAGTTCATCAGCAATTTCGCGCAAATTCTTTTTTGTACCCTTGTATTGTAAAACCGATGTACGTGAAATCACTTTTAAATCACCAATCTTGGAAAGGTTGGTTAGAATTTCATCACACATTCCATCGGCAAAATATTCATCGTTTTTATCGCTGCTGAGATTGATGAATGGGAGCACAGCAATTGATTTGGCTTCATCTGATTTCCCTGTTTTAGA
The DNA here is from genome assembly GCA_031417555.1 of Bacteroidota bacterium. Lineage (GTDB taxonomy): Bacteria > Bacteroidota > Bacteroidia > AKYH767-A > 2013-40CM-41-45 > JADKIH01. The sequence continues at coordinate 769 of JANOVV010000128.1, read as the reverse complement.
ATAGAACTTAAAAAAATAGATGCCGGAAAGAATTAGAACAACAACAATAGCGCTGACTGTAAACAGACTTTTTTTAGAAGATTTTTTCTCCAATGGAACTTCCTTCTTTTTCAATTTTAATTTTTCCTGTTGAGGAATTGCGATGCCCGGATTACTGATAGCAAAAATTTCTACTGATGAAGCAACATTTTTTAAATCATACATTCCAAGAAAGACCGATTCAATGCTTTTTTGATTTTTTATTTCAGCATAAATTTTTCCTGAAACGTAAATACCTCCCGGCTCAGCCAATGAAACAATACGTGAGGCAATGTTTACTCCATCACCAAAGACATCATCATTTTCAAAAATCACATCACCCAAATGGATGCCGATACGCAATAAGAAATCATTGGAAAGAGAACATGCTTCCTGAATTTTAATAGCTGCATTTACTGCATCGAAAACAGTATTGAAACTTGACATTACGCCGTCACCCAATTCTTTTATCCAACGGCCGTTAAATTGTTCAATGATTGGTTTTTGCAATTCCCTGTTTTTTTTGAGCAGTTCAATTGCTTTTTCCTCGTCATTTCCCATCAAAGTAGTGAAGCCGACAATATCGGTAAACATAATAGCGGCAAGCTGACGGGATTGGGACATTTATTTATTTTTTCGCTAGTAAGTTATGAAAATTGTTATTATAAGCCATCTCAAAAATAAATTTAATGCTTTGACCACAAAAGTTCCCTGCGGGCAATGTCATTAAGTTAAGGATGATATGCCACAA
>JANOVV010000127.1:0-7265 GCA_031417555.1 Bacteroidota bacterium | reverse complement strand
ATATCCAGCTTTTGTATTCCCTAAAAAATAACTAACCATTAATATATCCGATTGCCTGAGTAAAAGATCGAAAGCTGTTGTGAGAAAAAGAATGGATGAAACAGATATCCACTTTCTGCTTTCGAATGTTAAATTTTCAGATGGAGCCTGTTCTTTTAAAACCTTCCGGGCTCTTCTGTTAATGAAAATGCAAATAGCTGCTGAACATCCGAGGTTGATCAGCATCGCAGCATCAACTGTCAAACGGTTATTACTATAATAATAATAGAGACAAGTAAGTCCCATTAAAACAGGAAATAAAAAATATACGGATAATAAAGAAGTCTTTATTTTATTTAATGACCTCAGCACTGCACTGGCCTGATAAACAAAAGCCAGAAAAGGAATGAGTAAAACTCCCCAAAAAAGTCCTTCAGAAAAAGCAATATTATTTTTTTTCGCTTTTGTCAATAGAAAAATAAATAAACCAATGCTGCATAAAATGGAGAGAATAGTAATCATGCGGTAAGAAAACCGTACAAAACCATTGGCTGATGAATAATCTTTTTTCGCTATAAAGGATGGAAGAAATCGTAAAATAGATGAGTCGAAACCAAATACACATAGAACAAGCAAAAGATTTACTGTAGTAATAATAACGGTGTAGTCACCGTAATTAGAAGGCCCCATCAGCCTTGCCAGCATAACCTGAAGGAGAAAAATCAAACCTAATCCGGAGAGACGAAACAAAAGTGCATGGAAGACAGAACGATTTAATCCGCCTCCATTTTTAAATTCTTTTATAATATTTGTTTCAGGCAATTTGTTTTTTCTTTTTAATCATCAGCCACAATTGCGGTAATTGGGTAAGTATGAAAGCGCTTATTATTAGAATATAGAAAACGTTGACGGCATTTTCATTTCTAAAAACCCAGGCTGCAATTACAAAGAGAATATTTATTAAATATAGTATTAAACAAGCCTGAGCCGGATTCAAACCCAACATCAAAAGTCTGTGATGAATGTGATTACGATCTGCCGAAAAAGGTGATCTCAAACGAATGATCCGAATGGTAAATACACGCATCATATCTACAACAGGAATAATTAATGCTGCCAGCACCAGCGTCGGTGCTGAAGAATAATTAAACCAGGAAGCAATAGAAACCTCCCGTGTAAATTCCATAAAATGTACAGACAGTAATGCTAAAATAAATCCTGTTGTCATTGATCCGGTGTCACCCATAAAAATCTTTGCTTTATAAAAATTGAATGGAATAAATCCAAGCAATCCTCCGCACAATGAAAAGGCAAGTACTGACATAAGAAAATCTCCATAAACGTAAAACAATATGCCAAAAACAAATGAAGAAATTATTCCAAGTCCGGATGAAAGTCCATCAATGCCATCAATTAAATTAAAAGAATTTATAATAAAAAGCATTACAAAAATTGTCCAGACTACAGATGAAATCCAGGATAGTGAATGTATTCCGAACAAGCCATGTAAACCGCTTAGTCGGATGTTACAATAAAGTATTACAATCAGAGAAGCAATTACTTGTCCCGAAAGTTTTTTTAATGGAGCAAGTGGAGCGATGTCGTCGCGCAATCCGAAAAAGAAAATTAATATAAGTGCAGCAATTATAAAAAGATGTTGTGATTCAAAGTATGGAGCTGCCCAGATAGTAAATGAAAACAATGAAGCGGCGAATATGGCTATTCCCCCCAGCAAGGGAATTCTGTTATTATGCATCTTGCGTTCATTCGGTTCATCAAATAAAGAAAGCCTGTTGGCGATTCTGATAATTGATGGAATGGATGCAAATGCTACAAGGAAGGATGTGATAAGACAAAGGAAGAAATTCATCATCGGAGTAAAAGTAGTGAATTGAACTTGGAAATTAAAAATCAAAATAATAATTCTCTAAAGAAGTACGGATTCCGAAATAAATTAGTTGAGAATCATCCTGTCCTATTGAATAGTTGAATTTCCGCAGTACTGTTCCTATTTCAATATTAAAATTCGTTTTTGGATTTACCATGTAGGCAATCCTGAAATCGAAGGAATTTAATTTACTTTCACGGCCATTGAACATATAATTTTTATATTCAAAGGTGCGTGTTTCGTAACTTTCAAAAATATCGTTGCCGAGATTTAGATCTCCAATATTTTGAGCCATTTTCGCATATTGGAATTTTATTTCCGCGAAAAGATTTTTCCAACGGTAATTTATAAATGTTACCGACTCAATAAAATCAGCACCTAGTGGATGCGCCAGTGCCTGATTGTGATGCGTGTAATTTTGACCATTACTTCTATGCTGATAAGTAAATGGTCTGACAAAATTAAATTCCGTCTGAAAATTCAATGATTTAACTGTAAAAATATCGGATGATTTATAACCCAATTGCAAACCTTGCTTGTTACCCCACCATCCATTGCCTGCACGGACTTCGCTTAGAAGAAATTCATCCAGCATAATCTGACTGTAAATTGTATTATGTCCGTTTATTTTCCATCGAGTATTTAAACCAAGTAAAACGTTGTCGGGGGAATCGAGCGAATTTTCGACCGGACGTAAAAACAGCATTGGATTTAAGTACGACAATTCATAACCACGGGATGCTGCTTGTTTAAACATTACAGTTTCAAATATTCCGACGGAAAGTTTATTCTTTTTTCCGATATTGATATCAAGATAATGTGTGGTAGAATACTTTTTATCGTATCCTACATTCGGATCGTGGGGTGTTTGGAGATCCTGCATTACGGCATAAAGAACGGTATATTTGAATTTCCAAAAGGTCATATTAATTCGAAGAAACGGATAGCTGTAGGCATTATCCGAAAGTAAAAGTGAACGGTATCCATCACCAATAAAATTTTTATCGCTCGCCAATAAAAAATCAAAATGTTTATTTAATGTATAAGCAATTCCACCTGTTGCCTGGCTGAAATCGAAAGATTCATCAGGAAGAAATTTTACTTTTCCTTGTCCGGGCGCGACATCATAACGGTTAATAGAATTGCTAATGTAATTTACATAACGAGCCTGATTTTCGTGAAACTGTGTGAAGAAAAAAAATTTATCTTTTACATTACCTTTTACCATTAATCCTCGAGAGTTTACATAAACATTTCTTTTTGCTTTCTGATCTCTTCCGAGTTGTAGATTAAAAACCGGATCTATAGATAGTAGTATATCGTCTTCATCAACATTAATAAAATGTTCTTTTCTCAGTTTTCTACCCACCCATGTATTGTAAAATTTTGACGGTTTGAGAATAGGCTGCCAAATGGAATCCAGTGGTGCAATTTTTTTTAACTCGGCATTAATATACGGTTTCATTGAAGTGTGAAAACCACTTTTGTCTTCGTTTATAAAAACTCCGATTCGTGTATCCATATCTCGATTTAATGGATAGAAATATTCCTGAGCTTGAGAAGAAAATTTCGTTAGCATAAAAAACAAAATCAATCCATTTCGAAAAATACGTTTGCGCATTTCAAAAAAGTTAAAATATTTTAAGTAATGATTGTTGAGGTTTGTAAATAAATTATGCATCGTTAATAGTTCTCGAGATTAATTAAAGAAGTTGCTTCCCAATTGATTTGACCGGCGGCTTCTTCTACGGTGATAAATGTATGATCATTTAACAAGCAGTTTAACTTGAAAAAAGATTTTTTTAAACCGGTATATGACATAAACTTTCTTTTCAAGGATAGGTTTTCAAGGACCGGTTGATCCGGATCAAAATCTCTTGGATGGAAATAAGTCATAACGTATGATGATTTCTTCATTAAAGTCGAAATAATCGGATAAGGCAATAAACGAAAATATCCACCACCTGAAAAAATAAATTCTTTTCCTAAAATCGAGGTTTTATTCATAGGAAATTCTTTGATTTCTATGCCATCGAAACTAATGCGACAGGGCTCACAAACCGGGAACGTATGATAACCACCATGATTTCTTTTTAAAGGAAAGATAGAACAATCATAGAGTATTCCAGCTTCGGCAAGTATTGGGATTAGCCATTTTGTATTTTCAGTAAAAGAAAAACCGGGGGCCCGATAGGCGTTTATTTTTTTACCTGATAGATCCTCCAGAAGATGAATGTTGTTTTGTATGTCAGCCGCGGCGTCCGCTTTTTTCATTTGAAACAACAATTGATGATTGGTGGAATGACAGGCAATTTCATGGTTGATGGAAATCTTTTTTATCAGGGATGGATATTTTTTAGCAACCCAACCAAGGCAAAACCAGGTTGCTTTCAAATTATTTTCTTCGAGAAGGGTGAGTATGCGGTCTGTATTTTTTTCTATGCGGCTTTCCATAGCATCCCATGAAGTAGGGGATGATGTTTCCGGATAATCAAGAATATGAAACCAATCTTCCAGGTCAAAGGTTAAAATATTCATCTTTAGAAAATATCATAATCTCCAAATGTAAGAAACCACTTCCGAAAATCAGCAATTGAATCCGGACAAGCGGCTAAATGGCGTTTTACTATGAAAGCAAGTTTTTGCGGGAGAAGAAATTTGGGGAAAGAATAAAATCCGGCACCTTTCAATAATTTAAATTCCAGGGAATGTGATGGTATGGCAGAGAAAATTAAATCAAGTTTATTGTTTCTTGCTATTTCATTTATTGCATTAAGTAGAATTTTAACGTCATCGGACTTTGAATGAGTCATTAAATCGACCATTATTCCGCAACGAATGCCATAAATATATTTTGCACGGACAATAACAATAGCTTTAATTTTATTTTCAGATTCTTGTTTAAAAATAAAATATTTGCGACCGGGAATATTCAGGTAACGCCATTTTAAAAATTTTAATGAACGAAATGTTACATTTTGTTTTTCATCATTAAACTTTTTAAGAAATTCTTTATATTTACCGGCATCTTTATCCCAATCGAAAAATGCAACATCAGATTTTGAAGGTAAAATTTTATCTGAAAATATTAATTCAATTTCATGGCCAGTCTTTTCTTTTTTGTTTTTAAAATAGCTGAAGAGGGTTGAAAGGGGGTTGAAAGGTTTTAATAGCAATGATAAATGCCCTGATGTTTCAAAAATTTGTTTTTTATTAATAATTGGATGAGAAACAGGGTTAGGAAAACCGATGGTGAAAAATATATTTTCCTGCTTGCATCGATTAAAAGTTTCAAGAGCCAATTTTTCAAAAATATTATTTCCTCTGAAATCGGGATGAGTTAATGTATTTACAGAAAGAGATCCCGGAATTAATTTTTTATCAATGGAAAATAAACGCGGAAGGACTATATATTGTGATACAATTTTATGGCTAATATCGCCTACAGTTATTATCGCATTTCCATCAGGGTTTTGTAAATATTCCCAATGCAAATAATTTGAGTTTGATATTTCCCGTCCGGGATATGTTGTTTGACTTAATTCAGTTAATCGTTCAAATTCCTTGTCATTGAAATTACGTATAGATAAATTCTCAATTTTTTTCATACAACCTTAATCGTAAATGGTTAACTTTTTCCACGTTTGTGTATACGTTTGAATAAGTCGATATAAGTTGTACATATTCGATCCCAATTATATTCGTTTCGAACTCTTTCCAATGCTTTTTGTTTATGAATTTCGAGATCGTTTGATTTATGTTCGAGCAGGTTAAGCATAATTGAAAGATCAAACGTCGAATTAAAATATATTTGATGTCCTTGTGTTACTTCGAGGTTAAAAACATTGTTATGACACAAGCAAGCACAACTTGCTGCCATAGCTTCAAGTAAAGACGGGTTTGTGCCGCCTACACTATGTCCGTGAATGTAAATGAAACAGCCTTGCCGGAGCGAGTCAAGAATATTTTTATTGTATATAGCATCTGTGAAAATAATCTTCTCTGTAGAAATACTTTTTAATTTTTTTATAAAAGAATTGTTTTCAATGGCGCCGACGATAACAAGTTTTTTTCTTCCAATGTAATGATTGTAGGACTTAATAATTTCTTCAATATTGTTTTCCGGCACCAGGCGCGCAATTACCAAAAAGTATTCATTTTTTTCCAGACGTAGGTCAGATAAAATTTGAGGATTGAAAGGCAAGCATTCATCAGCACCATAAGTAATTACTTTTATTTTCTTTGAATACCGATTAAAACGATTTACCCAATATCCCCATATTTCTTGTGAGTCAGCTATTATTATATCGCTTCTTTTTGTCGCTAAATTTTGAAGGAAGTGAACAATTATTTTTTGAAGAAAAGAATATTTTTTTCTTCTGTGATCAAGTCCGTCGAGGTGAGTTATTATTTTAAAACGAGACGAATGTTTTTTAGGATAGAAATAGCCACCACCTACACCACAGGATAAAATAATATCGCTGTCCGCAGAGGCAATCCTTAATGAATCTTTATAAAATTTTAACGGATTTGTAGTCTTATTAAAGGAAGAAGTAATGATCTCAACATTTTCCGGGCATGGAATAACAGGATTATTTTTTTGATTGATTACTGTGATATTAATTCCTTCTTTGGCGCAAGCAGTTGCCAGATGAAAAGCAAAGGTTTCAAAACCGCCATATCTGGCAGGTATACCGTGTGTTCCTATGATGGAAACTTTCATTTAATGTTTTATTAATTTATTATTTAGTTGTTTGTGTTGTAAGAAACATCTTTAAATATTGACTACCTATTTTTTCCCAATCATTATTTAATTTTACATACTCTTTTGCGTTTTCAGAAATAGTTTTTCTTTTCCGGTCATCATTAATAATTTCATTAATTTTTGATGCTAAGTCAGAAGAGTTCCCTTCTTTAAAAAGTATTCCATTTTTTTCATCAATAATTAGTTTATTGGCCGGCAAATCACTTGCAATTACAGGTAACCCATAACTCATTGCCATTAGCATGACGCCACTTTGATAAATTTTTTGATATGGAAGGATTGCAAGATCGGAAAAATTAAATAACTTATTGCGTTCGTCATTTGAAATGTAGCGAATCAAAGGGTGCACTCTATCGGATAAATCCCATTTACTTATCATTTTTTCATAATGATTAAAAGAAATATTTCTTGTTCTACCGGCAATAATCAAATGAACATTTGCAGGAATATCTTTTAAGGCTTCAATCAGCACATCAAGTCGTGTTGTTTTTTTTATAATTCCGAAAAAAATCAGATAGAATTTATTTATATAAATACTAAAAAATTTAAAAGTTTATAATTTATTAGTTAATTATTTTTATACGATAAAACAGAAATTGTAATTTTACACCTTTTTCATTCTTCATTTTTTGA
>JANOVV010000126.1:0-27299 GCA_031417555.1 Bacteroidota bacterium | reverse complement strand
AATAAAAAGCCGGCAGTAGGAACTTTCCATCTAACAAGTTTTGTTTTGTAATGCATTGTTTGGGGATCAAAACCTGCATCGCTTAAAAATTTTTTGCAGTTTTCTTTGTCTTCAAAATAATCATAAGGAGGTGACACAGGCATAGGAACATTCATATCGGCATATTTTTCTTTGGCATCATTCATTACTTTGGAAGCAGGGCTTTTTGCCGCACTTGCCCAAACTGTAAATGCAAATGTTCCTTTTTTTTTAAGTACACGATATGCCTCTTTCATTGCCTGCAATGGTTTTGGCAAATGAAGCATGCCGAAATTCATTACCACTGCATCAAAGGAGGCATTCTTATATGGAAGTTGCTGTGCATCTCCTTCTTCAAATTCAATATGCGGATACATTTGCGTTGCAAGGTTTATCATCTCGGGCGAAAAATCAATTCCAACCGGCAATGCTTTTCTTTGATAAATTTTCTCAGAAACCAACCCGGGTCCACAGGCAACGTCAAGCACTTTCATGCCTTTGACTACATTAGCAGCATTCAGCAACGGTTCAATAAACTGCCGGGTAAGCTTTGCCCAGTTATCCATGTACTTGCCTGCTACACTCTGCCATCCGGTATATTCCAGTTTTGAAAAATCATCGGTTTGAATTGTTGACATGACAGTTAGTTGTTTAAAGAATTAAAAAAATCTCTGTTATTTATCTCGCTATCATTATTATATAAAAATAGACGACTGCTAACTACTGACCTTATCAAAACTCTGTCGCCTAATTTAATTGTCTAACAATTTTTCGGTCACTTTTTTTTCGCTCACTTCTTATCCGAATGTTTCAAGTTTGGAGGACGCCACGAGTTGCCGATAACGCTCGGAGCATTGACGCCGTGCTTTATTGCAAATATAAACAATTAGAGAAATAAAGCATGGCGACAATGCTAATGTTATGCGTTCGCCCAACTTCACAATTTATAATCTTATATGCTGAATAGTCTTATTTATTTCTCTCGATGTTCAGATTGAAAAATTCCTTTTTTATCAAAATTAGCTCGATAAATTTCTTTCCCATTTTCGTAAATCACGGAATCCATCAGCGTTCCATCCTTACGATAATATTTTTTCGCTCCAACATCTACCGGCATATTGTCTTCGTTCAAAATATATTGACTCACAACTTCTCTTGTAGTAACAGAGTAATAAAAGAAATGTCTTATAATTGGTTGATTTGAATTCCTGGCTCCGAATACAAAATATGCTTCTAATTTACCATTTAGCTTATAAGAATACAAGGTATCAATAATTCCTTCTGGACAATTTTTGTATTTTTTCCATACCTTACCATTACCATAATATTCAATTGTGTCTTTGCAGTCAGCATTACTTAACAATTGACAATAACTATGCACACTATAAAACAGAAATAACAAAATCGCCAAATATAATTTCATTATACATGAATTCATTAAAATAATATTTTACAATTGAAATATAAATTATTAAAAGAGCGGGATTTCCATGGGTGACGCATAACGCTCGGAGCATTGACGCCGTGCTTTATTGCAAATATAAACAATTAAAGAAATAAAGGATGGCGGCAATGCTATTGTTTGCGGATGGCATAATGGGCATCGTACACGTCGCATTTTGGGAAGCATTTTCAGGAAGTACTTTTAACTATAAAATACCGGTAGAGGAGGAGCGCAGTTTAAACACTCACTACACAATAAACGTGTAATCAATATCAAACAAAATAATTCACACCCAGCGAGGCACAAACCACACATTGCAAAACTAAAACCGGAAATCGCACACGTGGCATACAATATAAATATTACTAGAAAGTAATGTTGATATGAAAATGACTATTATAAGACTTTTAAAAATTTGCGACGGAGAAAAAATGCTTGCCGCAAACAATTAATTATATGCACCATTAGGGGGTAAAAAATGCATTAATTCTACCAAAGGTAGTAGAATTAATGTACTTTTTGTTTTTGTGATAAAAAATTGTGGCACTTTATCCGTAACTCATTTTATCAGGGAAGTTTATCAAAAGGACTCTGAATTTTACCAATATGTTTCTTACTTACATGTGTATATGTCATCGTCGTGCGAAGATTGCTGTGACCCAATAATTCTTTAATACTCAAAAGATCTGTACCCCCTTCATATAAATGCGTAGCAAAACTGTGGCGAAATGAATGTATGCCACCTTTCTTTGTAATATTTGCTTTGGATTTGCATTGTTGGAATATTTTTGAAATACTTCTCGTACTATACTCTTCTCCGGAAGCTCCCTCAAATAACCATACTTTCGGCAAGTACTTTGAATAATATTCCCGTAACATTATCAAAAGCTTTTCACTCAACATTACTATACGGTCTTTTTTTCCTTTCGCTTGTCTTATATTAATAACCATTCGTTCACGGTCAATATCAAGTATCTTCAAATTTATAAGCTCACTAATTCTTAAACCTCCTGCATAGGCCATACATAAAATTGTTTTGTGCTTCAAATTTTCTGTTGCATTAAGAATTGACAAAACTTCTGCTTCAGAAAATACTGTAGGTAGTTGAAAGGGTTTTTTTGCTCTTGGTAAATCGTACAACTCCTTTGGCCTTTTTAATAGTTGCTCATAAAAAAACTTTATTGCATTAATCATTTGGTTCTGCTTTGTCGCACTCCACTTCGGACTATTCCGCATATGCGTCATCATATCCATTATTTCATTCTTTGTTATTTCCGACGGCTTCCTGCCCGGAAAATAATTTAGAAAAATCAAAAACCAGTTTTTGTAATTGGAAATTGTATTCGTACTTAAATTTTTTAATTTCATGAATTCTATATAAGCCTTGAGTGCTAAATTGTGATACTCACACATCGGCATCGGCTTTAGTAACTTATTGTTTTCACTATTTTTTATTGGTAAATTGTTTTGTTCCATTTCTATATTATTTAGAATTGAAAAAGTAATGAAAAACTACCTTCAAAATATTATACTAATCAGTTTCATTAATATGTTCTGTCTTTTAAATAATACTTCATAAAAAAGAGAAGGAATTTATTTACAAATCTGATTATGATTTACGATTCTTTATATTTACTTTACAATCTAAATTAGAATACAGTAATAAACCAATTAAAAATATATTAATATGGAACAATCAGGCAATCAGCCAAACCCGGGAACTATCATGCAAATTGGCACAGGCTTTTGGGCTTCAAAAATTCTTTTATCTGCAGTAAAATTTCAATTGTTTACTAAGCTGGCAGATAAAAAAGCACAATCAGCTTCGCAAATCAAATCTTTGTTGAATTTAAAATGTACCGATAGAAATGTATATGATTTTCTGGATGCATTAACGGGATTTGGTTTTCTTAATCGCCAAGGTTTATTGGAATCTGCTTTGTATTCAAACAGCAATGACACAGAATTTTTCCTAGATAAAAATAAACCAACTTACATAGGTGGAATACTTGAAATGTTAAATAACCGTTTATATACTTTCTGGGGAAATCTGGAAGAAGCTCTTTTAACCGGCCATCCGCAAAATGAAGCAAAAAATGGAGAAAACTTTTTCGCTGAATTATATAAAAGTCCGGAACGGTTGAATGAATTCGTAAATGCTATGAGCGGAATACAGATGGGAAATTTTATGGCCTTTGCTCAAAAATTTGATTTTTCAAAATACAAAACTCTTACAGATGTCGGTGGTTCGAGCGGTTTACTTTCATTGATGGTTGCAAAACATCAGGCACACATGAGTTGCATAACTTTTGATCTTCCTCCTGTAGCACCGGTTGCAGATAAAAATATTCAGCATTTTAAATTAGTTGACAGAGTTAAGACTGCTTCTGGAGATTTCTTTACCGACCCTATTCCTTCAGCAGATATTGTTGTAATGGGTAATATACTACATGATTGGGATGAAGAAAATAAAATTATTTTAATGAAAAAAGCTTTTGCGGCATTACCTGTTGGAGGTGCTTTTGTTGCCATCGAAGGAATAATCGATGATGAGAGAAAGAAAAATGTTTTTGGATTAATGATGAGTCTCAACATGCTTATTGAAACAGGCAAAGGTTTTGATTACACCTTTGCAGATTTTAATAAATGGGCAAAGGTGGCAGGATTTAAATCGACATCGATTCTTCCATTGGCCGGACCGTCGAGTGCGGCGATCGCTTATAAGTGAAAATGAAATTTCGATTATTAATTTGTTGAACAAATTTTCAAATTAACCAACTAAAAATCCATCTTTCATCGTCAACTTCCTGTCTGCCATTCCGGCCAAAACTTCATTATGGGTAACGATTACAAAAGTCTGATTCATCGTTTTACGTAATTCGAAAAAAAGTTCGTGAAGTGCTTTGGCGGATTCTGAATCGAGATTTCCGGAAGGTTCGTCAGCAAAAATTACCGCCGGCTGATTGACCAATGCCCGAGCAACTGCAATTCTTTGTTGTTCTCCGCCGCTTAGCTCAGATGGCCGATGCGATGATCGGTCTTTAAGTCCTAAACGATCAAGAAGCAGAGTTGAACGATCCGCCGCCTTCTGTTTGGAATCACCGGCAATCAATGAAGGCATCATCACATTTTCGAGCGCTGTAAATTCAGGTAGGAGGTGATGAGATTGAAAAACAAACCCAATTTTACGGTTTCTGAATTGAGACAGTTTTTTAGACGAAAGACTAGTTACATCTTCACCTTCAATGAAAATTTTTCCCCCATCAGCCCGATCCAATGTCCCCAAAATATGTAACAATGTACTCTTCCCTGCACCTGAAGCTCCAACAATGGAAACTATCTCTCCTTTGTTGATTATCAGATCAATTCCTTTCAATACCTGAAGTGAATTATAGGACTTGGTTAACTGAGTTGTTTTAATCATTTAAAAGCGAAAGTAACAAAAGGGGAAATAGAAAAGAGTATCAGGTATCAAGTATCAGGTATCGAGATATTAGATGTTAAAGAACGGCTTAATTTTTACGATAAAGGATTACATTTTATGATTTATTTAATGACAACGTTTAAAACCAGCTTGTTAACATAGCTAGATTATATAAACACCAATATTTAAACTACTTTCCTTTTTATTAATTCAGAAACAAGGAACAATAAAATCTTTTTAATCCTTTATTATCAATAAAATTACTAATTCAATTAACGTATATTAATTCTGATAAGTGATTATTGTTAATACCCGATTCATGATACCTGATACTTGATACTTGATACCCCCTCCATGATACCCCCTTAATACTGTGAACACTGCCTGTTCATAATTTATGTGATTATTCAATTATTTTTTGTTATTTGCAGTCTATTTTAGATGCTTTAAAAATACAGCATTATGGCTGCTCAAACAGATTTTAAAAGTAATTTCTCTTCCCTTCAGGACAAGATTCAAAAATTAATACATTTGTGTGACGACTTGAAAAAGAGCAATAATAAATTACTTGCTGAAAAACGGCAGATTATTATTGAGCTTGGAGAAGAAAGAGCAAAGATTCAAAGATTGGAAGTCGGGTATAAAAACCTTAAAGAAGTAGAAAAATCTTCTTCCAAGCAGAATATCACCAATATGAAAAGAAGAATCAACGATATTATTGTCGAAATAGACAAAAATATGTCGCTGATGGAAAATAAATAATTAAGTCAAAAGTGAATCACCCTATGGGAGAATTACTATCAGTTAAAGTATCCATTGCGAATCGCAATTATCCTCTTCGAATTACTGTTGAAGAACAGGAAAAGGTTTTGCGTGCCGCCGAAAATATCAATAAGCGAATTAAAGATTTTGAAGACAATTTTGCAGTAAAAGACAAACAAGATCTTCTGGCCATGTGTGCCTTACAATTTGCCAATGAAGCAATGGGTGCTAAACAGAATACGAGTGATCAAACAAAAAAAGAAATAAATGAAAATATTACATTTCTTAATCTTTTGATCGACGAGTATTTAGAAAAAGATAATTCTTCTCTTTAAGGTAACGTTCTTTGAATATAAATTTTTTTTGTAGAGATGGAAAATTTTCCATCTCTACAAAAAAAATTATAATGCATTCCCCGCATTAGTTCCGATTCACTTAATTAAACTCAACACTTCGATACCATTGGAGCACTGGCTCAATGACTTCGATGGCAGGCTACCTCCTCCACTTGGCGGACCCGAAAGGGCAACAGTAGACACCAGGAAATTCAGGCCGCTCCACCCATGACTTATGGGTTTAACAAGTCACGGAATTATTGCGGGTTTTTTTATTAGAACCAAGAGACAAGAAGCAAGAGTCAAGAACTAAGAATTAACTCAAACAATTAACAATTAACTAATAACCACCTCCGAATAACCAACCTCCATGGATCAAACCACCATAATTATACTTATAGCAACCGGCGTTGCTGCGCTTGTGATTGGAGGATTTATAGCCTGGGCCATAGTGAAGCGTTCTTATAAAGCAAAAGAACTCATTGCCGGTGATAAGGCTAAAATGATTCTCAAAGAAGCGGAGTCAGAAGCTGAAGTGCTTAAAAAAAATAAGATTCTCGAAGCAAAAGAAAAATTCTTTCAGTTAAAAACGGAGCATGAAAAAGCTATCGTCGAAAAGGATAAAAATATAAATATTGCCGAGAATCGTATCAAGCAAAAAGAAACTACACTCGCTCAAAAAATCGAACAGGCTCAGCGAAAAGAAAAAGAAAACGAAACGCTTCAGGAAAATCTTAAAAATCAACTTGATATTTTAGAAGGCAGAAAAGAAGAAATGGGCAAACAACACCAGCGTCAGGTGGAGCAGCTCGAAAAAATCAGCGGATTAAGCGTTGATCAGGCAAAAACCCAACTCATAGAAGCATTAAAGTCAGAAGCTAAAACCGGCGCCATGTCTTATATCAAAGACATTATGGAAGAAGCTAAGCTAACTGCTAATAAAGAAGCAAAGAAAATTGTAATTCAAACCATTCAGCGTGTCGCAACTGAACATGCTGTAGAAAATGCTGTTACAGTTTTCAATATAGAAAATGATGAAATCAAAGGCCGCATCATCGGTCGTGAAGGACGTAATATCCGCGCCCTGGAAGCTGCAACTGGTGTCGAAATTATCGTTGATGATACACCCGAAACTATTATACTTTCCGGCTTCGACCCGATTCGCCGTGAGATGGCACGACTAGCGCTTCATCAACTCGTAAGCGATGGTCGTATCCATCCGGCACGAATTGAAGAAGTTGTTGCAAAAGTTAAACGACAGTTGGATGATGAAATTATCGAAGTCGGAAAACGGACAACCATTGATCTTGGAATACACGGACTAGCTCCTGAATTAATTCGTATGGTGGGCCGGATGAAATACCGTTCATCGTACGGACAAAACCTTCTTCAACACTCGCGTGAAGTTGCAAACCTTTGTGCAATCATGGCGGCAGAACTCGGCCTCAATGTAAAACTCGCAAAGCGCGCCGGCTTACTGCATGACATCGGAAAAGTTCCTGAAGATGAACCTGAATTGCCACATGCTATTTTAGGAATGAAGCTTGCTGAAAAACATAAAGAAAATCCTGAAGTATGTAATGCTATCGGCGCCCATCACGATGAAATTGAAATGACGAGCATGCTTTCGCCAATTGTTCAGGTCTGTGATGCAATCTCAGGAGCACGGCCGGGAGCACGTCGTGAAGTCGTTGAATCTTATATCAAACGATTGAAAGACATGGAAGCTCTTGCTCTTTCATATCCCGGAGTTGATAAAACTTTCGCTATTCAGGCAGGACGCGAATTGAGAGTTGTTGTGCAAAGCGAAAAAATAACTGACAAGCAAGCTGAAGTTCTTTCATTCGATATTGCAAACAGAATTCAAACCGAAATGACATATCCGGGACAAGTAAAAGTTACAGTCATCCGTGAAACACGGTCTGTCAACTATGCTAAATAACCTAGTTTCAAAAACCTTGTAAATGTTTCTAAGGTTGTTAAAGCGTTCGGGATTCTCAAAAAGTTTAATTACGCTTTTAACAGGAACAACCCTTGCCCAGGGAATTACTTTACTGATTTCTCCAATACTTTCAAGGCTTTTTACACCTCATGATTTCGGAGTATTCGGCACTTTTTTATCTATTGTTTCTGCCATTGCATTAATTGCATCTTTGCGTTATGAAATTGCAATTGTATTACCCAAAAAAGAAGATGTCGCTATTAATCTCCTTGCTCTGGCAGCTTTGCTTACTTTAATTATTTCTACTTTATCTTTTATTGGTGTACTTCTTTTTAAATATTTTTATCCGGGTTATGAATTTCTGGATCAAGACCTGAAATTTTTATTATACTTTATTCCTGTTCTTATTTTATTCATAGGATTTTACCAGATTTTAAATAATTACGCAAACCGGTTAAAGAAATATAGAAGCATTGTCAATTACCGTGTCTCCAATTCTCTCGTTAGCTCCTCCGTAAATATTGCCATGGGAGGAATGAAATTCGGATCAATCGGCTTACTTGTCGGAGCTATTCTTGGAAATGGAATATCAGTTGTAATTTTTTTTAAGGAAATGTATAAAGATCTTAAAGAACAAGCCGGATTTATAAGCAAAGGAAAAATGAAAGAAATAGCTATTAGCTATAAGGAATTTCCTTTGGTTAATTCTTTTCAATCAATTTCCGACATGCTTCAGATAAATGGAATCATCTATTTTATTATTTATTTTTTTAATTCATTTATCGTTGGCTCCTTTTCCTATGCTTTGCGGATTTTACAAGCTCCTATGAATTTACTCGGATCGGCAATGGCTCAGATTTTTTATCAGCAAGCCAGCGAGCTTAAAAATAATGGTGAAAATTTAAAAGACATTGTTAAAAAAACAATGATTAAAAGTGCTTTAACCGGACTTCCGATTTTTTTAGCAATCATTTTTTTTGGCCCTCAATTATTTGCTTTCGTATTCGGTGAAACCTGGCGGGAAGCAGGAGTTTATGCCCGTATTCTATCGCCAATGTTGTTTTTTGATTTTATAAGATCACCGGTTTCCCAGGTGCCATTAATTATTGGAAGACAGAAAAGACTTTTCAGCATTTCTTTAATAGGAAACTTCATACTCATAATTTCAATGCTATACGGAGGAATTTTTGTGCATGATGTCGTTAAAGGTCTTTTAATGTTTACAGTTTTGCAATCTCTCTATACAATTATTTTATTACGTTGGTTTTATAAAATAGCTTAATAAAATAATGAGAGAATGATTAAGGCCAAATATTTAAACACACTTCCTAAATTTCAAACTGCACTATTGCTGTTTTTTGTATTTGGATCTTTGTTCCCGACCTTAAGAATTTTATTAATTGGTTCGGAAACATCTAAAAATATTTTGGAATATATAATTTCCGGCCTCTTTGATTTAACTGCTATTTCAATTATTGCGTATTCTTTAATTCATATTCTTAAAAAAAGGCTAATAAGTCAATTTACTTATTTTGACTGGATTGTTTTGATGTTTATTTTATCAAACACTATTTTAGGAACAATTCTTTCTCAGAATATTAAATTAAGTGTATACGGCTTCCGGATGACTTACCTTCCTGCTTTCTTTTATTTCGTTTTGAGATTTAATGATTTTAAATTTAATCTGATCGAAACACTTTTCAGTAAAATATATCATTGGTTTTTCTTTGTGGCAATCATTGGATTAGTATTGTATTTTGGGTTTTATTCAACAATGATTGATATGATTTACCGTTCCGGTGGTATTGTAAATAACTATTTTATTACCCGAATGACATCTGTATTTTGGTCTCCTGTTATTTTTGCTTCATTCATGACTCTTTCATTTTTGTATTTTTATTATCGGATAACAAATGTCTTCAAACAGAGAAATTATATTTTACTTTCTATATTTTGGTTGTGTATTTTGTTGTCAGTATCCCGCGGTGCTTTGATAATTCTTTTTTTCGGACTCTTGATCTTAACTATTTTATCCGGCAAATGGAAGACTCTCGGATATTTGTTCTTGATCATGATTACCTTGTTTTTTTGTATATCATTTTATATTGCATCGCCTCTCGAATTTATTACATGGATAATTAAGTCTTCTTCGGATACTCTGAATTTAGAAAAAGGAGTTACAAGAGTCGATCTATGGATCAAAGCTTTCGCAGATTTTAAAGAACGCCCCTTTGGTTTTGGTTTAGGAAAAGCAGGTCATGTAGCTACACGTTTCTTCGGAAAACATTCTACATTGGCTTCTGTCAGCTCAACCGATGGTTGGTTTCTAAAAATTGCCGGTGAAACAGGCCTCTGGGGACTTGCTACTTATCTTACATTGGCCATAGCTTTTTTTACTGCCGGTGTGAAATTTATTAAAACAAAAACGTATGGTATCTTCCATTTTTTATTTGTTTTATTTATCGTTGTAAATATTCAATGCATAGTTAGTAATGTTATCGATTTTTATTTGTTGTCTTATTTATTTTGGCTAAGCCTTGGACTGGCTGAAAATATTAAATCAAAAGGAAGCATTCAATGAAAAATCCTGACGTTAGTATTATAATTGTTAACTATAATGTTAAGGGGCTTTTATTAAAATGCCTTGGATCTATATATAAAACAATAGGGGATTTGCAAATTGAGGTAATTGTAGTCGACAACTCATCTGATGATGGTTCTGTCGATGCAGTTCGAAATCAATTCTCAGAAGTTGTTGTCATTGCCAATACGATCAATGCCGGATTTCCTGCGGCAAATAATCAGGCTTTGTATTTAGCAAAAGGTGAATATATTTTTCTCCTGAATCCCGATACTGAATTAATTGAAGATTCGATTTCCATCCTGAAAAATTTCCTTGAAAATTCAAGCAGCGCTGCCATTGCTGCTCCTAAACTTTTAAATTCGGATCGTTCTATTCAACGATCTATTTTTAGATTCCCGAGAATATGGTTTATTATTACTGAAATGTTCTATCTTGAATCAATGTCGATGAATAGATATTATTCAGAAATGGATATGAAAACCGTCTTTGAGGTTGATTCTGCTTCCGGAGCGGCTTTGTTTTTCAGAAAATCACTTACCGATAAAATCGGAATTCTCAATGAAAAATTATTTTGGATCGAAGACATTGATTTTTGCTATCGAACTAAAATATCCGGCGGGAAAGTCTTTTATGTCCCATCAACATCAATAGTTCACCATAGCGGACAAAGCGCTAAAAAGAATTTCAACGTTTCAATTTCTAATCAGGTTATTAATAAAATTAAGTTCTATAAAGTTCATCGGAATTCTGCCGTATTAATTATAGTACAGTTTATCAGTTTTATTAATGTTATAATGCGAATTATTATTTTTGGCTTGCTATCACCTTTCAAAAAAGTGTATTTACTTAAGTTGAAAGCCTATGTTTATACCTTACCCTATATTTTCACCGCAACTAAAAATCTATAATGACTCCGGCAACCAAAAAAATATTTCTTACCGGGGCTTCAGGTTTTCTGGGTTCACATTTTATAAATGATTCTCTTAATCGCAATTATAAGATATATGCTCTTACCAGGAAGAAAGAGAATATCCGTTTAAATGATGGATACAATCATATCGAAGTATTGGAAGGTAATATTAATGAAATTGAAAAATATCAGGCAATATTATCTGAATGTAATTATTTTATTCATGTTGCAGGTGAGAAAAGTGATGAGCCTAAAATGGAAGAGGTAAATGTTGGTTCTTTAAAGAAAATTATTTCTTTATTAAAGAATTTTCCTGAAATAAAAATGATTTATATAAGCAGTTGCGGTGTTTATGGAATTGAAAACTATCCGGATACTATTTTAAAAGAAGATGGAGGATGTTTCCCAAATAACATGTATGAAAAAACAAAGCTGGATGCCGAAAAATATTTGATAAGCTCTGCCAAAGAGAATTCAATTCAATACATTATTTTACGACCTTCAAATGTAATTGGAGAGAACGATTTGTCATATAAATTATTGAACTTATTGAAATCTCTTAGAAAAGGTCTGTTTTTTTTTATTGGTAAAAATGCCATTGTTAATTATGTTTATGTAAAATATGTTACTTCTGTCATGTTTCACTTTGTTGACACGAATCGGTTTACTAATGAAATTTATAATGTTAACTCACCTATGTCTTTGGATAAAATGATTGAATTATTGAAAGCTGAATTAAATATTAAAAGAAAATCTTTGAGAATACCTTATTGGTTGCTATATCCGATTGCACTTTTATTTGATATTTTTCCACATCGGTTTCAGGTTTTGAATACAAAAAAATATTTTGCTTTGACAAATAAAAAGATTTATTCAACCGATAAATTAAATTCTGAATGCGTAAGTATTGAAAATACTTCATTGAGTATGGGATTGAAAAATCTTGTTCATTCCTACAAGAAAGAAAATATACTATGAAAATTTGTTATCTCGGCGACAATATTAGTATTCATAATCAAAAGTGGATCAAAGCTCTATCAGAACGAAACGACATAGAGTTGCATGTTATTTCATTCAACAGAGGAGTGAAGTTTGAAAATGTCGAATATCATTATTTAAAAGAGTATACAAAAAGTAAAGCAGATTATATTTTAAACTTAAAAAGGGTACGCAATTTAGTTGGCAGTATTCAGCCTGATATTCTTCATGCTCATTATGCTTCAAGTTGGGGTTATTTGGGTTCGGTTTGTAATTTTCACCCATATATTATAACCGGCTGGGGAGCTGATATATTTGATAGCACCAAACACCCGGTTTTGAAAAGAATAATTAAAAGGTCTTTTGTAAAAGCTGATGCTCTTACTGTTCTATCAAAAATTACATTGGATGAAATGAGGAAACTGACTGATAAAAAAGTGGAGCTGATCCCTTTTGGTGTCGACACAAAAAAGTTTGTTCCTGTCCAAAAAAATCATCCCGGAAGTATCAGGATTGGAACATTCAGAACCCTAAAAATTAAATACGGTGTTGAATACCTGATTCGCGCTTTCGCAGTCCTCGCTCCAAAATTTCCTAACATTACACTGGAAATTGTTGGTGATGGCGAATTACGGGAAAAGCTTGAAAACCTGGGACGCGAATTGGGAGTTTCGGATCGGATTACATTTCATGGCTATATTAATCAGCAGACCGATTTCGCAAAATATTCTTCTGTTCTGTCGCAATTGGATATTTTCGCAATTTTATCTGTCATGGATTCCGAAACCTTTGGAGTTGCTTGTGTTGAAGCAAGTGCTTGCGGAATACCTATTGTTGCAACCAATGTAGGTGGTTTACCCGAAGTTATTAAAGATGGAGTTACCGGAATAATTGTAGAACCTAAAAATACGGATCAAACAGTAAATGCTCTTGAAAGACTGTTGAATGATGAATCTTTAAGGACAAAAATGGGTGAAGCCGGCAGAAGAAATGTAATTGATAATTTTGATTGGGAAAAAAGTGTCGAAAAAATGATGATTGTTTATAATAAAGTTTTAAATCAATAGTATAAATTAAAGGATACCTCATATTGAATTATGTTTAAGCATTGTTGAAGTTATTAAACATAATCTTAAAAATCTTACCCAAATTACCGATATTTACAAACATTTATAAAAATTGGAAACTAAAAAGAAAATACTAACAGTTATTGGTGCAAGACCTCAGTTTATTAAAGCTGCAAGTGTAAGCCGGGAATTTTCATTACATAAATCCATAAAGGAAGTTGTAATTCATACCGGCCAGCATTATGATTCAAATATGTCGGAAGTGTTTTTCCGTGAAATGGGCATTGCCGAACCATTATATAATTTGGGAATAAAATCATTCTTACAAGGAGAAATGACCGGAAGGATGATTGAAGGAATTGAAAAAATTATTCTGACTGAAAAACCGGATGCTGTTCTTGTTTATGGCGATACCAATTCTACACTTGCAGGCGCTTTGGCTGCTGCCAAACTTCATGTAAAGATTATTCATGTGGAAGCCGGCTTAAGAAGTTTTAATATGAATATGCCTGAAGAGGTAAACCGGATTGTAACAGATCGCATATCGAATTTATTATTTTGCCCGACAAAAGCCGCTATGGAAAATCTTACTCTGGAGGGTTTTAAATATTTTGATTGTAAGTATATTAATTCCGGAGATGTAATGTTAGATGCTTCTATTTATTATTCTAACCTCGCCCAAAAAACAATTTCTATTGTTGACAGAATCGGCATTAAGGAATATGTATTATGCACTGTTCATCGTGCTGAAAATACAAACGATCCTATAAAACTTAAAAGTATTGTCGCGGCTATTAATACGATCAACAAAGAATTACCTGTCATTTTCCCGCTTCATCCCCGTACTAAAAAGACAATCGATGCTCTCGGTTTAAAATTAGAATGTACTGTTATTGATCCTGTCGGATATCTGGATATTCTAAACCTTCTAAAGAATTGTTCGCTTGTAATGACTGATAGTGGCGGTTTGCAGAAGGAAGCGTATTTTTTTAAAAAGCCTTGCGTCTGCCTGCGTGATGAAACTGAATGGACTGAATTACGTGATTCGGGATACATTGCTTTAGCCGGGTCTGACAGTGAAAAAATTATCAGCTCATTTAAAAATTATAAAAAATTATCTTCTTCATTTTCTGAAAAATTCTTCGGCGATGGAAAGGCATCACAAAATATTGTAAATGAAATCCTGAATATGTAGTATGGAGCTTTCTGTAATCTGCCCTACCTACAATGAAATTGATTTTATCGATGCTCTCATCGACAATTTATGTATTAGCGATGGTTTAGAAAAAGAAATTCTTATTGTCGACGGCGGTTCAGTCGATGGTACAATAGAAAAGGTGAAATTACTGATGAATAAATATTCATCCCTGAAATTATTGAAAAACCCATTTCGTACATCAACGCATGCTTTTAATATTGGATATAAATTTTCTACCGGGAAATTTATTGCTTTCGTAGGTGCACACGCTAATTATGACAAAAATTATTTTACTTCAGGATTGGATTGTCTCAGGCGAAATGAATGTGATGTTGTTGGTGGCCCTTTAAATCAAAAAGGAAAATCACTTGCAGGTAAAGCGATAGCACTTGTCATGAGTAGTAAATTAGGAGTAGGAAATACTGAATTCAGGACGGAGAATAAAAAAATGATGGTCGATAGCGTTGCTTTCGCTATTTATAAACGTGAAATCATCGAGCAATGCGGATTAATGGATGAATCCTTGCCTGTGAATCAGGATGATGAATTTCATTATCGTGTAAAAAGTAAGGGATACAGAATCATGATGATCCCAGAAATGTCTTCTACCTATTATGTACGTGATTCTTTTGTGAAGTTATTCAGACAGTATTTCAGATATGGATTATATAAGCCTGCCGTATTGAAAAAAGTCAGTGGCTCTGTTCGTTTACGTCACCTTATGCCATCTCTGTTCACAATATATTTGCTCTCATTACCGTTAATGATTCTTATTCCTATATGGATTCTGCCTTTGTTGCTTTATTTTTTATTGATACTGGCACGATCACTTTCTTTTAATGAGATATTGAAAATAAGATTACTTTCCATTCCTGTTTTCCCGTTAATTCATCTATCCTATGGAAGCGGTTTTCTTTTGGGGTTATTCAGAAAAATATGAATTCATTAGACTTAAAAAATAAAAGGGAGATTTTTGCAGATAATGTTCTTGCTTTATCTGTTTTTTTTCTTCCTATTTTTCAAATAGTTTCTATCGTTTGTTGGGGAATTTTGATTTTAACAGTAGTTTTTCAGAATGATTATAAAAACTTATTCCAAAAATTAAAATCATTTCCTCAGTTATCACTTTTTATTTTACTTTATCTGTTTTATCTGACAGGAATGCTGTGGACGGACGACAAGAAAGAAGGGTGGGATGATTTAATAATTAAACTTCCCTTATTAATTTTTCCGGTTCTCTTCAGCACGGTAAAGTTTTCAGTTGATTCTTTTCGGAAAACGGGAATCGCTTTAGTTGCAGGTTGCGCATTGGCAATATTTATTGGGTTGTTTCATTCCTATTCATTATTTCTTGATTCGAATGATGTTCAAAAGTTTTTCTATATTTCTTTTTCAGTTTTTCTTCATCCTACATATTTTACAATGTATCTGAATCTTGCTCTTCTGTTTATTTGTTACGATACGTTAAGCGACAAAAAAACTATTTTTCATTCAGGTAAAGTACGAATTACATTATTTTTCTTACTGATGATTGGAGTTATTTTACTCAATGCTCGCTTGGCAATGCTTATAACCTTTTTTACATTGATAGTATTTATCTTTGCAGAATCATTCAAAAGAAAAAGTATACTGAAATTTGTCCCGAGATTTTTAATACAGGCGATTTTAATTATCGGAATATTTATTTTTTTAATTAGGTTCGATAACCGTTTTGTGCAGATTACAGAAGCAATACAAAATCATCAGGATACAACAGCAGTCTTTGATTCAACCACACAGGTTTATTATAATAGTACAACTATTCGAATGGGATTGTTTAAAAACAGTTTAAATGTTTTTAAAAACAATTTTCTTACAGGTGTTGGCACCGGAGATGTTATTCATGAATCGGTTAATGAACTGGGTCGTTCTCATCATAACTATCTTGCAAAACGATTTACAGGAGCACACAATCAATATCTTCAAACGGCAATGTCATTAGGCATTTTTGGTTTATTGTTGTTGGTGTTTTGTATTATTTTTCCTTTGAAGGATTATTTAAAATCAAAATACTTTTTCGGCATTTGTTTTATCATAATCGTATTATTAAATGCTTTAGGTGATACCGTTTTGAGAGCCTCATCACTTTATTTTTTTAGTTTCTTTGGTTGCTTCATTTATGTTAACTTTAAAAAATATTATCACGAATAGTTCAGAAAATCATATGCCAACAAACATAAATACATTGCAAAGGATTTCTGCAGAAAAAAATCTCCAAATGATACCATTTTCACCTCCACGCATCGATCAGGAAATAATAGATGCCGTTGTAGATACTCTTCGTTCCGGATGGATAACTACCGGTCCCAAAACAAAATTATTGGAGAAAAAAATTTCCGAATTTTGTAATGTTGAATCGACTATTTGTTTAAACTCTGCCACTGCCGGACTGGAACTTATGTTGCGATGGTTTGGTGTTAAAGCGGGTGATGAAGTTATTATTCCGGCTTACACATATTCTGCTACTGCCAATGTCGTTGTTCATTGTGGTGCTATTCCGGTTTTTGTAGATGTAAAAGATGATTTTAATATCGACCCTGAAAAAGTTCGAAAAGCAATTACTTCGCGTACCAAAGTAATTATGCCTGTCGATTTTGGCGGCTGGCCGTGCGATTATTCTGCATTAAATAATTTAGTTTCAGATGAAACAATTAAAAAAATGTTTTTACCTGAAACAGATGAACAAAGAAAGCTCGGTAGAATAATGATATTGTCTGATTCCGCACATTCTCTGGGAGCAATCTTTAAAGGAAAACGTGCCGGTTCACTAACGGATTGTTCCGTATTTTCTTTTCATGCTGTTAAAAATCTTACCACTGCCGAAGGTGGCGCAATAGCATTAAATTTTCAGGCTCCTTTTGATAATAAACAGATCTATGCAGATCTTTGTATTAAATCATTGCATGGACAAAATAAAGATGCATTATCGAAAATGAAAGCCGGCAGTTGGAAATACGATATCGTCGAAGCCGGCTATAAAATGAATATGACAGATATTCAGGCAGCCATCGGTTTAGTTGAATTAAACAGATATCAGGAAGATACTCTTGTTCATCGAAGAGAAATATGTAAAAAGTATGAAGCGGCCTTTAGTAAATTTAGCTGGGCAATTGTTCCTGTATTAGAAAATAGTACCTTGCAAATCGTAAGTTCTTTCCATTTATTTGCACTTCGAATTAAAGGTATTGATGAATTAACCCGCGATAGGATTATTCAGAAAATTTCAGAAAAGGGAGTGTCAGTAAATGTTCATTTTATTCCGGTACCAATGATGTCGTATTACAAGAAAATGGGATACGATATTAAAAATTATCCGGTAACATATTTACAATATTCGAACGAAATATCGTTACCTGTTTTTTACGATATTAGCGACGAACAAATTTCACGTGTAATCCAGGCAGTTGTTTCTGCCGTTGAAGAAGAAAATAATTAGCAAACCTATGAGAAAATTTTTATTACTGTTTTTTATTCCGTTCAATATATCTTTTGCCCAGCAAACAGATTATAAAGCTAAATCAACAAAGATTTTTGAACAAATCCGAAATCGCGAGTTTTCAAGTGTAACAGCGCTATTTGATACAAATATTTCTAAACGGATTGATACAACCCGTTTAAGATCTACATGGGATAAACTTTTACCGATTGCAGGCCCATTCGTAAAAGTTATTAGTATCGAAAAAGATACCTCAGATACAAACAATGCAATCATTCAACATCTTCAATTTGAAAAAAGGAAAATTGATTTCAAACTTGTTTACTCTGAAAACGGTAAAATAAAAGGAATCATGTTTCTTCCTGATAAACCTCGCGAACGTTATAAACTCCCCGATTACCACAAACCGGAACTTATAAAAGATAGCGTCATTGCCATACAGGATGGACCTTTTCGATTACCGGGTATTCTCACAAAACCTAATAAAGCCGGACGCTTTCCTGCTGTAATTCTTATCCATGGCTCAGGGCCGAATGATAAAGATGAGACTGTAGGGCCAATGAAAATATTTAAGGACATTTCCATCGGGCTCGCTCAGCAAGGAGTGGCTGTTTATAGGTACGAAAAACGGACGCGTGTTTATTCTGTTGTCTCGGCGCTTAATAAGAATTTCACTGTAAAAGATGAAACTTTAGAAGATGCCGTTTCTGCTTATAAATTACTTAAAAAGGATTCAACCATCGACAGCACTGCCATTTATTTATGTGGTCATGGAATGGGAGGGATGTTGCTTCCCAGAATTGCTAAAATAATTCCCGGTGTCAAAGGTCTAATTTACCTCGGCTCTAATGCCCGGCCTTTAGAAGATATACAGTATGAACAAACAGCTTATGTATTAGGATTTGATACTATTATTAAGGATCACAAATCCTATCTCGATTCCATTAAACGCGAGGTAACTAAAATTAAAATGTTGAAACCTACGGATAAGGATAGTTCATTTATTTTCCGTCTTCCGCATTCCTATTGGATCGATATGAATAAATACAATCCTGTTAAAACTGCAGAAGAATTAAAAACACCTATGCTTTTCATTTTCGGCGATAGAGATTATCAGGTCACCGATGCTGATTTGAATTTGTGGAAGAGTGGATTAAAAGGTCCCAATGTTGAATTCAAATCATATAAAAATCTCAATCATTTTTTTATTACGGGTGTTGGTAAAAGCGTACCGTCTGAATATGGCAAAAGCGCTAACGTAGATATCACAATGATCAATGATATGGCAAACTGGATTTTATCTACTTCGAAAAAATGATCTGGTGGGAGGGATTTATAAACAGATTTCTCATTCGTCTATTTGATTTATTATTTTCTTTTCTTGGTTTGATCATTCTGTCACCGCTATTGTTAATAATTGCACTCGTTGTGCTTATTGATTCACCCGGAAAAGTTATTTATACCCAATGGAGAGTAGGTAAGAATAATAGAGATTTTAAGTTATATAAGTTCCGTACTATGAAAATCAATGCAGATAAGCTCGGACTTATTACGGTTGGAATGAAAGATCCACGAATTACCCGCTCAGGTGCGTTCATACGCAAATACAAATTGGATGAATTACCTCAACTACTAAATGTTTTTAATGGCCAGATGAGTCTGGTAGGCCCTCGCCCGGAAGTCAGGAAGTATACCGAACAATATTCTTTGGCCAATCAAATGATCGTACTTTCTGTAAAACCAGGCATTACTGACATTGCTTCTATAGAGTATTCAAAAGAAAATGAATTACTTAGTGGCGTCAACGACCCTGAAAAGTATTATATTGATGTAGTGATGCCGGCCAAAATCCGTTTGAATCTTAACTTCATTGAAAATCCCACTTTAAGCAATTATTTACGCATTATTATAAAGACCATTGACAAGTTAATCAGACATTAATTTTTCATTAAAAAAATTAGAAAACTGTAATTTTGTTTAAGGAATAAGTTCGTTATTAGAAGAAAAGACTTTACTTTTACACACGCTTTGGTAAGCATCATTTTTTCCTAAAAAAAACATTTTTCACTAAATAATTATGAGAATTAAAATTTCTTTTCTTAAAGTACACGGCAGCAGCGGTACTGTTCCTCTTCATCATCAGAAAATTATTTCAGCATTTTTAGATGAGGTAATCCGTGAAATTCCGGCATCTTCTGAGAACTATTGTTTTTCATCACTTAAAGGAACTTCTAAAGTTCAAAGCGGTCAGATTCGATTTTTGTCTTCCAAGGTATCTTTGGTTATTTCTGCGCCTGAAACAGATTTTGCAGAGCAATGGGTAAAGAAGATTTTTGACCGCCGACTGGTAAGTTTTGCTAAGCTTACTCTTGTTCCTAAATCTTTCGATATTATTCCTGATCCGGAATTTAAAACAGTGATGAAATACGTTTGTATCTCACCGATGATTCCTCAACCTGCTTTCGAAATGGAACCTGCCGGAATCGTTCCCGATGCTTTGGACCCGCGTTCACATGAATTTTCAGATTTATTTTATGAAGCCGTACTCGATCGCATGGAAAAAGCCGGATTTACCCCTGAGCAACTCGCATCTTTTGCTGAATTTGAAATCATGCCTGATCCTAATTACATCCAGAAAATTCTCGATACTCACAAAAAATTCGCGCGTATTTATAAGAACAATAACAACCAAACAATTTTCGGATATCTTCTTCCATTTTCTTTACACGCTCATCCTCAAGTACAGAAATTTATTTGGGAATGTGGAATTGGATTAAATACCACCCAGGGATATGGAATGATTGACGTTGTCGGACACAATTCCTTAATCGTAGACGAACCTGAAGTATTACCCGGAGAATAAATTTACCGAGTGGTATTAATAACTTTGCCGAATTTTTTTGATTGCCTTTCTCCATTAACAATCACGACGGCCAGGTAAATTCCTATTTCTAAGGATTGAAGATCTATTTGTCTCGAAATTATTTGTGCGGGTATGGAAGAATAAAAAAAATCAGTAAACATTAAAGCTCCGTATCTGTTGTAAATGTATAATGTTGCTGATCCTGTTGATTTCATAAATAAACTGAATTGTACCGGTTGATATTCAACTCCGGAAGGAATAAAATCAAAGTCGAAATTTCCACAAACCGTTCCGTAAGTCCAGCCCAGGCAAAATCCATTATTAATTAAACCGCCCCAATTTTCGGCTGCACAGCTATTCCTGTATGTAACCAGGTCACATCCGCAAACAGGATCATATTGTGGTGTATTGCATTGAAAATAAGTGTCGGGCACCCGGGTTGTATCTTTACAACAGGCTTGTGCAAATGCATCAGTAGCAATCACTATGAAAAGAAAAACATTTATTAATAATTTCATAAAAGTAAAGGTATTAAAAACTGATACTCTATTCAATACCTTCGGTTAACTTTGTCATCGTTATGAATTTTCTCGCACATATTTACCTTTCCGGCAATGATAATGAATTGATGATAGGGAACTTTATAGCTGATTTTATTAAAGGCCAAAAGAAAGAAGACTTTCCTCCTCAGATAAAAAAAGGCATCGAATTACATCGTGCTATTGATGATTTTACCGATCATCATCCGGTTACCTCAGAAAGTAAAAGGAGATTATATCCCAATCATCATAAATATTCAGGCGTAGTTGTCGACCTGTACTATGATCATTTTCTTGCAAAAAATTTTTCAACCTATTCAACGGTTTCATTGGAAGAATTTACTTTTCTTACCTATGAAAAGATACTTTTATATAAGACTGTTCTACCACCCCGCGTTCTAGAGTTTTTACCTTATATGATAGAAAAAAACTGGCTTTTTAATTATGCCACCATTGAAGGTATAGGCAGAACATTAACGGGATTGGGAAAAAGAGTATCCTTCGAAAACCGCATGAATGAAGCAACTATCGACCTCGAAAGACATTATTCATCTTTTGAAGAAGAGTTCAGCATCTTTTTCCCTCAGTTGATTAACTTTGCAGCTTCGAAGCGATGATAAATGCTTTTATACTTGAAAATCAAGCCCAATCAACGATTTGACCGGATCGAAGGTTCTGAAGGAAATTGGGTCGTAAGAGTTAAAGCTCCCGCAGTGGATGGTAAAGCAAATGAGCATCTCATAAATTATCTAAGTGATATTTTAGATTTGCCCAAATCAAAAATTCGATTAAAAAAAGGTCAAACAAATCGGCTTAAATGCCTGGAAGTCGATGCCAATGAAGATATTGTCAATCAATCCCTTTCAAAAGCATGCAGTAATCTTCACAACGAAATGTGAATAACTCTGGCTCAGAAAATCCAACATATGCCGTGGCTGGTTTAATTTTAACAGCTCAGGAAAAATTGAATTAAGAATCAAGAAACAAGAGTCAAGAAACAAGAAATAAAAAAGAAGAAATAAAAAGTTCATTGATTTTTATTGCATAATGTAATAATTATCTTGTCTCTTGGTTCTTGATTATTGACTCTCTATCCACAATATATGGCCGAAAAGATAAAACCAGCGCATGGTTATACAGAAGACAGCATCCGATCACTTGATTGGAAAGAACATATACGTACTCGTCCCGGAATGTATATCGGAAAATTGGGTGATGGTACTTCGAAAGATGATGGTATTTATGTACTGTTGAAAGAAGTTATAGATAATTCAATCGATGAATTCGTAATGGGTTATGGAAAAACGATTGAAGTAAAAATTACAGATGGAAATGTTCTCGTAAGAGATTATGGACGCGGCATTCCTTTAGGTAAAGTCATTGAATGTGTTTCAAAAATAAACACTGGCGGTAAATACGACAGTAAAGCTTTTCAGAAAAGTGTTGGTCTGAATGGTGTCGGTACAAAAGCAGTCAACGCTTTATCATCCGAATTTCGTGTTCAATCCATTCGCGAAGGACGAACCAAAGTAGCTGATTTCTGCCGGGGAGAATTACTTAAAGAAGAAAAGGAAAAAAGTTCAGATCAGAAGAATGGAACGTTAATGACATTCGTTCCGGATCCGAAAATTTTCTCTCATTACCGCTATAACACCGATTATGTTTCTAACATGCTTTGGTATTATGTTTTTCTTAACCGCGGCTTAACGATTGAATACAACGATCAAAAGTTTTTCTCTCAAAACGGTCTTAAAGATCTGCTTGAAAAAAACCTCAGCGATGAAATTCTCTATCCCATCGTTCACCTTATGGGAGATGATATTGAAATAGCTTTTACACATACTACTTCTTACGGAGAAGAGTATTACTCATTTGTAAACGGACAACATACTACACAGGGAGGAACGCACCAGGCGGCTTTCCGTGAAGCGATTGTAAAAACTATCCGCGAATTTTATAAAAAAGATTTTGATCCCAGCGACATCCGCACATCGATTGAAGCGGCTATAAGTGTTCGTGTTCAGGAACCTGTTTTTGAATCACAAACGAAAACGAAGCTTGGTTCTCTTACCCGCGAAATAAACGGACTTGCCATACGAACATGGATCAATGATTTTGTGAAAACAGAATTGGATAATTATCTGCACAAACATGTGGATGTTGCCAAAGCCCTTGAACAAAAAATACAACAGAGCGAAAGAGAAAGAAAAGAAATAGCAGGAATTAAAAAACTGGCCAATGACCGTGCACGAAAAGCAAATCTGCACAATAAAAAACTTCGCGATTGCCGTGTTCATTTTGATACTAAGCACATCGATCGGTTGAATTCAACTCTTTTCATTACTGAAGGTGATTCTGCCAGCGGTTCCATCACCAAAGCGAGAGATATTAATACTCAAGCTGTCTTCAGTCTGAAAGGTAAGCCACTTAATTGTTACAGTATGACAAAAAAAGTTGTTTATGAGAATGAAGAATTTAATCTTTTACAGAATGCTTTAAATATTGAAGACGGCCTGGAAGAATTACGTTACAATAAAATAGTAATAGCTACCGATGCCGATGTGGATGGAATGCATATCAGACTTTTGCTAATGACATTCTTTCTTCAGTTCTTTCCTGAACTTGTAAAGAGCGGGCATGTATTTATTCTTCAGACACCATTATTCAGGGTAAGAAATAAAAAAGAAACAATTTATTGCTACAGTGAGCAGGAACGATTTCGGGCAGTGGAGAAACTTGGACCAAAACCTGAGATTACACGATTCAAAGGACTCGGTGAAATTTCTCCAGATGAATTTTCACATTTCATAGGTAAAAATATCCGTCTCGATCCTGTTACCTTAAGCCAGGAAGAAACTATCCATAACCTTCTCGATTACTACATGGGAAAAAATTCCCCTGAGCGTCAGGAATTCATCATCCGTAATCTGAGAATAGAAAAAGACGAAGTCGCTGCCACTGAACTGGTAGAGTAAAGACGCAAGATCTTGCGTCTCAACACGCACTATCATGCGTCTCAAAAACAAAAAAAATGTGTGCAAAAAAGAAAGAAGAAACACCATCGACTAATCTGATCAGGCAAAGAACCGAATCAGTGCATATCAATGGTATGTATCAAACATGGTTTCTTGACTATGCTTCCTATGTAATTCTCGAAAGAGCAGTTCCGCATATAAACGATGGACTTAAACCGGTTCAACGGCGGATTTTACATTCGATGTGGGAGATGGAAGATGGCAGATATAATAAAGTGGCCAATGTAATCGGCCACTCTATGAAATATCATCCTCACGGAGATGCATCAATTGGCGATGCCATGGTGCAGCTCGGACAAAAAGATATCCTGATTGATATGCAGGGTAATTGGGGAAATATTTTTACAGGAGATAGTGCTGCAGCAGCAAGGTATATCGAAGCAAGACTTTCTAAATTTGCTCTTGATGTAGTCTTTAATGAGAAAACAACAAAATGGCAACTTAGTTACGATGGTCGTAATCGTGAGCCCGTTACATTGCCTGTTAAATTTCCATTGTTGCTTGCACAAGGTGTTGAAGGAATTGCCGTTGGTTTAGCATGTAAGATACTTCCACATAATTTTATTGAACTTATTGAAGCTTCTATTGATGTATTGAGGAATAAAAAAGTAAATCTGCTTCCTGATTTTCCTACAGGTGGAATCGCAGATTTTAGTAAATACAATGAAGGAATTCGTGGAGGAAGAATTCGTGTTCGTGCAAAGATTGAAAAACGCGATAAGAAAACGTTGGTTATTACTGAAATCCCTTTTGGAACTACAACAACATCACTCATCGATACAATTCTTACAGCGAATGATAAAGGGAAGATCAAAGTAAAAAAAGTTGAAGACAATACGGCTGCAATTGTTGAGATTATGATTCATCTTCATAGTGATTCATACGAGGATATCGATAAAACAATTGATGCATTGTATGCATTTACGGATTGTGAAGTTTCTATTTCGCCCAATGCCTGTGTGATCATTGAGGACAAACCCCGCTTCATGGGTGTTAACGATATCCTTAAATACAATACTGACCAGACATTAAACTTACTTCGAAGAGAACTTGAAATTAAAAAATCAGAACTCGAAGAAGATTGGCATTTCAGCTCACTCATTAAAATCTTCATAGAAAAACGCATCTACCGCAATATTGAAGAATGTACAACCTGGGAAAGTGTTATTGAAACTATCGATGAAGGTTTGAAACCTTATAAGAAACGTTTTAAAAGGGCAATTACAAGAGACGATATCGTTGCTTTAACTGAAATAAAGATCAAGCGTATTTCCAAATACGATGTAAAAGCGCAGGACGAAAAAATTCGTGGTTTGGAAGATCAACTCAAAGAAGTGGAGCATCACCTTGCCAATATCCGTCAGTACACGATTACATGGTATAAAGACCTTCTGAAAAAATACGGCAAAGGTCGTGAGCGTAAAACAAAAAGCTCCTCTTTCGAACAAGTGGTTGCTTCTGAAGTAACCATAAGCAATCAGAAATTGTATGTGAATCGCGAAGATGGTTTTGCCGGTTTT
Source organism: Bacteroidota bacterium (assembly GCA_031417555.1). Lineage (GTDB taxonomy): Bacteria > Bacteroidota > Bacteroidia > AKYH767-A > 2013-40CM-41-45 > JADKIH01. The sequence continues at coordinate 1,205 of JANOVV010000126.1, read as the reverse complement.
TCTTTGAAGAAAGATGAGTTCGTAAGCGACTGTTCCGACCTCGATGAAATTATCGTTTTCCGTGAAGATGGAAAAATGATTGTTACAAAAGTCGATGAGAAAAAATATGTAGGAAAGGATGTGCTTCATATTGCCGTTTACCGAAAATCGGAACCTGAACAAGTGTATAATTTAATTTATCAGGATGGCCGCGGTGGAAATATAATGGCAAAAAGATTTACGGTAGGAGGAACGACCCGTGATAAAGAATATATACTTACAAAAGGTAAGGAAGGCTCAAAAGTTTTATGGTTTTCTCTCGACGATCCGATGAATCCTGAAGCAGTGCGCATATTTCTTAAGCCAAAACCTAAATTGAGAATTACTCAGCTCAATGTTAATTTCGGTGAAATTGAAGTCAAGGGCCGGGGAACTAACGGAAATATAATTACGCGGAATGCCGTTCAAAAAATACAACGACTGACCGATGTAAAACCGGTAGCCAAAGCTCAGCAAACTGAAATCCCTATAATGAAAGTAAAAGAGGTTGCACAAAAACCTTCTTTGAAAAAAAAGGAATCAAAAATTCCTAAACCGAAAAAAATAGAAGGGAAATCATCCAAAAAAAAAGTAAGTCCACCCAAGGCAGAAAAAGCGGTAACCATGGAGTGGGACTTCACAAAAAAAAGAGATAAAACCGCAAGAGACCGAGAGAAAATTCTTTCTGAATTAGAAAAAAAATCGCAAGCTAAGAAAGCACAAACAAAGCTTGATATTTAAAATGAGTATCAGGTATCGAGTATCAAGTATCATGTATCGAGTATCAGAATTTTTTCTAAATATTAACGAATATCTAATATCTAGCATCTATTAACCATTAACAAAATATTCCCTACCTTTCTACGTATTATGTATATGAAAAAAGTATTCTTTTTGTTTTTGGTATTATTCGTTGCTATCCAGGCAAGAGGGGCGAGGATTTTAATTCCTATGGATGAGGCACAGAAGAATCATTTAAAAGCCTACGGTATTGCTTATTTCGCTTTGGAGAAATCATTGGACGTTGAATGGCTGTTAAATTACCGTGGAGGCAGTTTTTTACTTAACGACATTCCTTTATTGGAAAAAGAATGTGCTATTCGTGGAATAACCATTCAGATAATTGCTGAAGGGCAAGCGGCTGCAATTATTACAGAGATCAGCAATCCGGAAGTCAATATGGATAT
>JANOVV010000125.1:0-7764 GCA_031417555.1 Bacteroidota bacterium | reverse complement strand
AGCAGCCGCTGTCGACCAACTCGATATTTGGAGTAAACGTATCGGAGTTACAATCATTAAACAACCCATGGGTTCCGATCCTGCTTCTGTTGCTTTTGATTCTGTTCAGTCTGCCGTTGGCAATGGATCATACTTGTGGTCATGACAGCGCGCACATGCATTGAAGAAATCCTTGTTAGCTCTGATGTTGGAGTCAATACAACATTGAAAATTATTAAACGTCTGGAAGAAAGAGTCAATAAAGATAAATATGTAAGTACCGAAGAACTTAATAAATTACTGAAGGATGAAATCACATTATTACTAACTGAAAGTAATTCAGCAGAAGATAATGAATTCTCTATTCCTGAAAATAAAAAACCTTATGTAATAATGGTTGTCGGCGTGAATGGTGTTGGTAAAACAACTACCATAGGGAAATTAGGTTTTCAGTTTAAACAAGCCGGGAAAAAGGTTGTTTTAGGAGCCGCTGATACATTTCGAGCAGCCGCTGTCGACCAACTCGATATTTGGAGTAAACGTATCGGAGTTACAATCATTAAACAACCCATGGGTTCCGATCCTGCTTCTGTTGCTTTTGATTCTGTTCAGTCTGCCGTTGCTCAGGAAGCCGATGTTCTTATTATCGATACTGCCGGAAGACTTCATAATAAAGTAAATCTGATGAACGAACTTTCTAAAATTAAACGCGTTATTCAGAAAGTAATTCCTGATGCTCCCCATGAAATATTACTCGTGCTAGATGCATCAACAGGGCAGAATGCCATCGAACAAGCACGACAGTTTATAAAAACTACAGAAGTAAATGCAATTGCCCTTACAAAACTCGATGGAACTGCTAAGGGTGGTGTTGTAATCGGAATCTCGGACGAATTTAATATTCCAATAAAATATATCGGCGTTGGTGAAAAAATGGAAGACCTTCAGGTTTTTAATAAACAGGAATTTGTAGATTCCTTGTTTAGTTAGTTGTTGGTTGATTGCTATTTGAGTTGTTGTGATTTATTAAAAAATTTTAATAAAAAATAATTATTCTCAGGAATGAGATGATTGGGAAAAATGAAAACAAAGAGTCTCAAGAAAAACAAAGTAAACGTTATTACACTCGGCTGTTCAAAAAATATATATGACAGCGAAGTAATGATGGAACAACTTCGTGCCTCTAAGTTTGATGTTGTTCATGAATCGACCGATGATGATGCTTCTATTGTTATTATAAATACTTGTGGTTTTATCGATAATGCAAAGCAGGAAAGTATTGATACAATTCTGACTTTTGCAAAAGCCAAAGAGAAAGGAAAAATTGATAAGCTAATCGTTACCGGATGTCTTAGTGAACGTTATAAACCCGATCTTGAAAAAGAAATTCCTAACGTAGACGAGTTTTTTGGTACGCATGATCTTCCACGGCTATTAAAATCACTCGGTGCCGATTACAAACATGAACTTGTCGGCGAGCGTTTTTTAACAACACCTCAGCATTACGCTTATTTAAAAATTTCAGAAGGTTGTGATCGTCCATGTTCTTTTTGTGCAATTCCTTTGATGCGGGGAATACATGTAAGTGTACCGGTCGAGGAATTAGTAAAGCAGGCAAAAAGTCTGGCTGCAAACGGTGTAAAAGAATTAATTCTCATTGCCCAGGACCTAACTTATTACGGTCTGGATATTTATAAGAAAAGAAATCTCTCTGAGTTACTCCGGCATTTATCCGACGTTGATGGAATTGAATGGATTCGTTTACATTATGCTTTCCCTTCCGGTTTCCCTATGGATATCCTGGATGTAATGAATGAAAGAAAGAATATTTGCAACTATCTTGATATGCCATTGCAACATATTTCCGATAATATGTTGAAGAGCATGCGCCGTGGAACTACCCGGCAAAAGACGATTGATCTTGTAAATATTATTCGTGAAAAAGTTCCTGGTATATCTTTACGTACTACTCTTATTGCCGGTTATCCGGGAGAAACACAGGATGATTTTGAACAAATGAAAGAATGGGTAAGTAATACCCGCTTTGATCGTTTAGGAATTTTTAATTATTCTCATGAAGAAAACACACATGCTTTTTCTCTAGCCGATGATGTGGATGATGATGTTAAACGGGAACGGGCATCGGAGATAATGGAAATACAAAAAAATATTTCTTCCGAATTGAATGATAAAAAGATTAATGAAACGTATAAAGTTTTAATTGACCGGAAGGAGGGAGGCTACTACATTGGTCGTACAGAAGCCGATTCTCCTGAAGTGGATAATGAAGTTTTAATAGATGCTGAAAAAAATTATCTGCGAATAGGAGATTTTTCTGATATTAAAATTATTTCAGCCAATGAATTTGATTTGTTTGGCGAGATTGCTAAATAACTTTTTTTTAATTTCTAAAAATGATTAATAAACTTAGTTTTCTGAGTTGAAAATCCGATTAAACGCTATCCAGTTTAAAGAATTGACTAAGAACAACAGTGATCTGGAAGTAATAATTTTTTAGAAATAGCTAGCCATCTCTTCAATCTTCAATAACTCTGTCTAGTTTCTCATACTCTGAATTCGCTGATACATATTCCGGCAGCATCTCTTTCATCTTCCGAACAATAGCTTCGTTATTTTGTAATTTGAAAAGGTCAATAAGCTCTTCGATATCTTTTTCAAAAAGTTTTAAATCGTATTCACGCACTTTCGCAATCATTATTTTCTGATGATGAGTAGGCAAAGTCGTTTCTTTATCTGCTAAAAGTTCTTCATAAATTTTCTCACCGGGACGTAAGCCTGTAAATACAATTTGTATGTCTTTCCCCAAAGTGAGTCCTGAAAGTTTAATCATCTTCTTTGCAAGATCGGCTATTCGAATACTTTTTCCCATATCGAAAATAAAAATCTCACCGCCTTTACCTATGGCGCCCGCTTCCAGAACGAGCTGACAAGCCTCAGGAATAGTCATGAAATAACGGGTAATCTCCGGATCCGTAACTGTTACAGGCCCGCCTTCTTCAATTTGTTTTTTGAAACGGGGTATAACAGAGCCATTCGAATCAAGTACATTTCCAAAACGAGTGGTTACAAAACGTGTCGGGCCCGGTTTGTTTAGCGACTGACAATATATTTCAGCAATCCTTTTGGTTGCACCCATAATTGAAGAAGGGTTTACTGCTTTGTCGGTACTTATCATAACAAATTTTTCTACGCCATATTTCCTGGCAAGATCTGCAATTGTCTTTGTACCCTCAACATTGGTAAGTATAGCTTCTGAAGGATTATTTTCCATTACAGGAACATGTTTGTAGGCGGCGGCATGAAAGACAACTTCCGGACGAAAAGCCTTAAACACACGTTCCATTCGTTCGGACTGCCGTATATCTCCCAAAACAGTTTCGAAATTTTTCCATCGGAATCTTTCGTTCAGTTCAAGTTCGAGATCATACAAAGCAGATTCTGCCTGATCAACGATGATAAAATACTTTGGACGGAATGGAATGATTTGACGGGCGATTTCGCTTCCAATCGAACCTGCACCGCCGGTAATGAGAATCGTTTTTCCTGTAAGTTGAGTACGAATCAAGTCAATATCAAGTTTAATGGGTTCTCTTTCAAGAAGGTCTTCAATTTTAATTTTTTTGATTTGTTTAAAACTTAATTCTCCATTTATCCAGTTGGTTACAGGAGGAACATTCAATATTCTAACATCATTGGAAAGGCATATTTCAATAACCGATTGTTTTTGTGCGGGTAAAATATTTTGAATACTTATAATCATATGAAAGACCTGATTAGCCCTTATCAGATCTTCCAGTTCTGATGTATGATAAATTTTAATTCCTTCAACCGTTTTGCCGCTTTTAGCGTGATCATCGTCTATGAAAGCGATGACTTTGTAACGGGTTCCTGCATCGCGATCGAGAGCTCTCTTGGTGATTAAACCTGATTCACCCGCACCATAAATGATAATTTCCTGCTTATCACGGGAAGGATTTTTTAATTCCTGATAAATGGATTTAACCAGGATCCGAAAGGCAGTGAGAGTAAATACTGTTGTAAAATAATCAATGATGATAATAGAAAAGGGTACTAAATAAATGCCTGATACATAATATGAAACAGGATTTGCTAATGCCAAAAAGATACTTCCGGAAGAAATAGTATAAAAAACACGGAGTGCATCTTTTGTGCTGGTATAACGTATGATTCCCTGATAGATTTTAGAGATAAAAAAGCTGCAGGAACGAACAATAATAACGGCAGGAATGGCTATTTTCCAATATTTTATTTCTAGTTCAGGTATGCGAAAATTAAATCTAACCAGATAGGCAAGTAACAATGAACCAAAACAAATACTAAGATCAATTAAGAAAATGATCCATCGGGGTGTATTGCGTTCTGAAAACTTAATTGCCATAATCGAACAATAAAGATCCAAATATAAATGAAATTCAATGAAGGTTTATTTAATAGAATTGTAATTTCAATTTTTATAGTGGGTTTTGATGCAAAAATGCTATAATATTTCATGAGGATATTATTTATAACTCCTTATCCAACCGGCGAAGCACCCAGTCAGCGTTTTCGTTTTGAACAATATTTCAAAGCATTGACGCAAAATGGGCATTCGTATGAAACATCTCCTTTTTTAACTCTGAAAGCCTGGAATATATTATACAAACATGGTCACACATTGGAAAAAACAATTGCTCTGTTCAGGGGTTATTGGAGGCGTTTTATCGACTTAATAAGAATAAGTAATTATGATATAGTTTTTATTCATAGAGAAGCTTCACCCTTTGGTCCTCCCTGGTTCGAATGGCTCGTCATCAAACTATTCGGAAAATATACAGTGTATGATTTTGATGATGCCATTTGGATTCCGAATGCTTCTGAAACGAATGGGAAACTGACTATGATGTTTAAACAATTTTCTAAAACGGCTGATATCTGCACATGGGCTGATGTTGTTTCTGTTGGTAATGCTTATCTGGCTGAATTTGCTTCTAAGTACAATTCTAATGTCGTAATAAACCCAACTACTATTGATACGGATGAACTCCATAATTCGATAAAGGATCATAGCAATATGAAATTTATTATCGGCTGGACGGGCTCGCATTCTACTGTACAGTATTTGGATGAGATTTTTCCTGTTTTAAAACGTCTGGAAGAAAAATATGATTTTGAATTTCAGGTTATCTGTGATGTCGCGCCTAAATTTAATTTAAAGTCCTTAAAGTTTATTCCGTGGACTAAAAAAGCAGAGATTGATGATTTGTTAAATTTCAATATAGGAGTCATGCCCCTGCCTGCTGATGTATGGTCAAAGGGTAAATGCGGATTTAAAGCACTTCAATATATGGCCCTTGGTATTCCAGCGGTAGTTTCAGGAGTAGGGGTGAATGCTGAAATCGTTGATCATGGAATCAATGGCAGTGTTTGCAATAGCAAAGAAGAGTGGTTTATTTGTCTTGAAAAACTTATTACCGATTCGGCCTATTTGAGAAAACTAAGCGAAAAAACACGAGAAAAAATAGTAAATAATTATTCTGTGAAGTCGAATACGGAAAATTTTCTAAGTTTGTTTAATAAAAAAACAGATAAAGTACGCTGAGAATTTGAAAATTGTTCTTGTTTAAATACTTTATCCGTTAATTTGCATTCTAAAATTAATTTTGAATTTCAGAATATTGCTATTCCATCATAAAACAAAAAAATCCATTTATGGAAACAGATACCCTTCTTAAACACACAGCTCTTAATGATATACACGTATCACTTGGTGCTAAAATGGTTCCTTTTGCCGGTTACCTGATGCCGGTTTCCTATGAAGGTATAAATGCAGAACATGAAAATGTACGCTCGAAAGTGGGTGTGTTTGATGTTTCTCATATGGGTGAATTTATATTGAAGGGTGAAAAAGCATTGGATCTGATTCAGCGTATTACCAGCAACGATGCATCGAAACTAGTCGATGGAAAAGTTCAATACAGTTGTTTCCCAAATGATAAAGGAGGCATCGTTGATGATCTTCTGGTATATAGAATAGATGCGAAAACGTATATGCTTGTAGTGAATGCATCGAATATTACAAAAGATTGGGACTGGATTAAAAAGCATAATCAGGACGGAGTTGAAATGCATAATATCTCTGAAAAAACTTCTCTGCTTGCTGTACAAGGTCCACTAGCTGTGAATGTTTTGCAATCATTAACAGAAATAGATCTTGGTAAAATGGAATACTATACTTTTAAAAAAGGAACATTTGCAGGAATTGAAAACGTGTTAATCTCGGCAACAGGTTATACCGGTGCGGGTGGTTTTGAATTATATTTTGAAAATTCAGCAGCAGAAAAAATATGGAAATCAATTTTTGATGCGGGTAAAACTTATGGCATAAAACCAGCGGGATTAGGTGCAAGGGATACTCTTCGTTTGGAAATGGGATTTTGTCTTTACGGAAATGATATCGATGAAACAACATCACCTATAGAAGCCGGACTCGGCTGGATTACAAAATTTACAAAAGAGTTTGTGAACAGTCAGGCATTAAAAAAACAGAAAGAAATAGGAGTTGATAAAAAGTTAGTAGGATTTGAGATGATTGATAAAGGTATTCCGCGTCACGATTATTTTGTCTTTGATAAGGATGGAAATAAAATAGGCCGAGTTACTTCGGGAACACAATCACCCACACTTCAGAAAGCAATTGGAATGGCTTATGTAAAAACTTCATTTGCTTCTGAAAATTCCGAAATATTTATTGGTATTCGCGACAAATTTTTGAAGGCGAAATTGGTTAAGTTTCCATTTGTAAATGTTTCTAAATCATAGGCGATTACAGCACTATGAAATTTGGTAAACCGTGTTATTTTGAACAGGGTTCTTTTTGTAATTAATTTGTTACTGCTTGTAAATGTTAAATTCAAATTAATACATTGTATCTTGTAACCGCTGCTAAACATACTGAATGAGCGATAAAATTACACTAGAAGCCTGTTTTTCACCCTATTTATATCCGGTTTATCATGACGAAGAAAGTATCGTTGTAATAATTGATATTTTAAGAGCTACCTCAGCAATTTGTACTGCCTTTGAGCATGGTGCCGAAAAAATTATTCCTGTAGCCACAGTTGATGAAGCAAGGGAATGGAAGTCTAAGGGATTTTTAGTAGGTGCTGAAAGAGATGCAATTCCTCTTCCGGGTTTTGATTTTGGAAATTCTCCTTTTAGTTATATGGGAGATGCTGTGAAAGGTAAAACAATTGTAATTACAACAACGAATGGAACTCAGGCAATAGAAGCAGCACGTAATGCCTACAAAGTTGTAATAGGCTCGTTTTTAAATATTACTGCTTTATGTAATTGGCTTCATAGCGAGAAAAAGAATATTTTGTTATTATGCTCCGGATGGAAGAATAAATTTAATCTTGAAGATGCACTTTTTGCGGGAGCAATGACTGAATCTCTTACATTATTATCAGAAGAATTTAAACTTGGTGATGCATGTTTGGCACTAAAGTATCTATATCAACAAGCCCGGACTGAACCTCATAAATTTTTAAGCAGAGCATCGCATAAAGAACGCCTGGCAGCATTAAATTTAAAAAAAGATATTAAGTATTGCCTAACGCCGGATCAAACTACAGTAATTCCAATCCTGAAAAACGGCGAATTAATAAAACTGGAACACGATTATATTAAGATTTTATAATACATTTTTTTTTGATACTTGATACTTGATTCTCTCCATCACCCACTCATCGTAGGCCCGATGGA
>JANOVV010000124.1:0-5191 GCA_031417555.1 Bacteroidota bacterium | reverse complement strand
CGCTTATCAGTAAAGAAAGCGACAGTGCATCGTTAGCAATTAATTGTGATGTGGCTGACTTTAAAACATCGAGTTGCACTTGAGCCCATTGAAAATCACCGCGGAAATAATCCAGACGAGCGCCGCGGAATTTTGCTTCCTGCGCGAGAGGATCGTTTTTGAAATCTTTCTCCACTTGTTTAAAAAGTAAATCCGAATCCCAAACGTTTCCGGTAAATAGATAAATATCTCCTAACTCTAACTTACATTCTGCCTGAGTTACTTTGCTTATGCTAGGAAATACAATTGCATCTTCCAGATCAGATATTGCAGAATCTGCCTGATCCAAATAAAAAGCACGCAAATGGGCGAGTCCTCTGACTAAAGATGCCGTACTTGCCTTTTTGCCTAGTTCTGTTAGAGTTGAAATATAATCTTTCTCTAATTTTAATAAATCAGCATTTGTATATGTATTACTCTCAGTAACTTTTTTATTAAGTGTATTTAGAAACTCCATTCTTGCTGCTACATAATTTACATTACTAAAGCCTTTGTCAATTACAAATTGAAAACACTTTAATGCAGCATCGTAATTTAAATTTGAAACTGCCATTGTCCCTAAATTAAAAATACGACCGGAGTCCGTTTTCTCTCTTTTATCCAATGCTCTTGCCTGTATGAAAGCTGAATCAAAATCCTTTTGTTGTATAAAAAGCCAAATCAGCATTTCAGCAAATTCAGTCTGGTCTGGATTTTTTTGTATACGGCGTAAAAGTGCTGTACGTAAAAAATCAGTTCTTGAATTATCCGGATCATAACCAACCCTTGCCTGAAGAATATTTAAAACATTCTGTTGCAACATCGGATTTTCAGCGACTGAATTTAAATACTCATCAGCCATCTTTGCAAAGTCACCTTTTTGATAATATATTTCCGCTGTTTCAAAATAGAAAGAATAACTTCCTCTTAAAAGTTTTTTACCTTCCATATAAACCAGCAGTGCATAATCAAGCTCCTGTCGAAGTAAAAACGAATTTGCTAGCGATGTAATTTGTCCCTGATCGGGTTGAATAAATTTTATAGCTTTCTCATACTGTTGTTTCGACTTAACTATGTCGCCTTTAGAACTGTAAATAAAACCAAGATCAACAAGGTATGTTGGATTATCAGGTTGTTTCTTTATGATCTTCTTTGTAATTTTTTCCGCCGTTTCATAATCCTTCATAGAAAGCAAGCAACGCAGGTATTGCGGATAAGTGCCAAATGGATCGCGATCCATCAGCTTATCGTAAAGCTGTGCCGCTTTTTCGTATTCTGCATTATTCAAAAACTGATCTGCCAGCTGGCGATCTTGTGGTGATTGTGCAAAAATATTTGTAGAAATAAAAAGAAATAAAAAGAAAAATATTTTATGAATTGATCTTGAATTAAGTTGCCTAAAAAAAATACTTCTATGCAAAATAATAGTACCATCAGTAATAATTGACGAACTTAAATTATTTATTATAATATTATTTCTCTTCATCACAAATTTTTCAAATTATATTAAATCCGGTATACGCTCTCAATGCATCAGGAATTACAATTCCTTTTTCACTCTGATTATTTTCTAATAGTGCAGCAACAATTCTTGGAAGCGCCAAAGCACTGCCATTAAGAGTATGTGCAAGCATTGGTTTATCAGAGCCGCTTCTGTAACGAAGTTTCATACGGTTTGATTGAAAGGATTCGAAATTAGATACAGAGCTTACCTCCAGCCATTTTTTCTGTGCGGCAGAATAGACTTCAAAATCATAGGTCAATGCACTGGCAAAACTCATATCTCCTCCGCAAAGGCGCAGAATACGAAAAGGTAATTGAAGTAAACGCAAAAGAGAAGCAACATGATCGGCCATTTTTTCTAATGTTTCATAGGAGCGATCTGGATGTTCGATGTTTACTATTTCAACTTTATCAAATTGATGAAGGCGATTTAATCCGCGCACGTCTTTGCCATAACTACCGGCTTCACGACGGAAGCAAGGTGTGTACGCACACATTTGAATCGGCAACTCTTCGGTTTTTACAATGACATCACGATAAATATTAGTAACCGGCACCTCTGCAGTAGGAATCAAATAATAATCATCAATCTGCATATGATACATCTGTCCTTCTTTATCGGGCAGCTGTCCTGTACCGAAACCGGAATCTTTATTAATAAGTATTGGTGGTTGTATTTCTTTATAACCCGCTTCGACTGCTTTATCGAGGAAAAAATTAATGAGAGCACGTTGAAGTCTTGCACCTTTGCCTTTGTAAACCGGAAAACCTGCGCCGGTAAGTTTTACACCTAATTCAAAATCGATGATATCATATTTTGCAGCAAGCTCCCAATGAGGAAGAGCATTCGCCGGTAATTCGGGAATTTTACCTTCTTCTTTTATGTTTTCATTATCTTCGGGAGTCCGGCCTTTAGGAACTTTTTCAGATGGCAGGTTGGGAAGTTTTACAAGTTCAGTATTTAATTTTTCTTCCAACAAATTCAATTCTTCCTGCACCAAGGATGATTGCTGCTTGAGAGAAGTGCTTTCATTTTTAAGAATGTCTGCTTCCGCTTTTTTCCCGCTTTTATAAAGTTCTCCTACCTGCTTTGCAAGAGTATTTTGTTTGAATAAGAGCTGATCAAGCTCATTCTGTGCTTTACGACGGCTTTCATCTATTAAAAGAATCTGACCAATAATTTCTCTGGCATCAAAATTTTTAACGGATAAACGATCAATAATAAAATCGCTTTTTTCTCTAATGGTATTGATCTGAAGCATAAAAATAATTATAGAGTGCGAAAATACGGTTTTCTGTGGGATTATATAGAGAATATTTGACTCGAATTTGAAGAAGCGAAAAGATGGATTTGAACTACTTTGTTTATGGCGAACAAGTTTTGTTGAATTAAGAAGGAATAACCACCTAAAGTCACTAACAGAATTATTTAATAGAATCTCTAACTTTATATATTTAAAATTTGTTAGAAATATTTATTAACATTGATTAAGAATTTTTTCTGCTTTAAGATTAATTTAATAATTAATACGATATGAAAAAAATATTTTTATTTGTTTTAATTATTTATTCTGTATCGAATAATTCAAATGCTCAGGTTTATCAAATTCCGGGAGCGTTAACTCAACCAATTTGGGTATTCCCTATTTATTTAGAAGAAGGCTCAGGCCAAAGAGATACATTATACTTAGGATATGATCCATTAGCATCATCAACTTCATTTGAAGTTCAGGATACTATCTTCGGTGTTAAAAAAACTCCAATTGATACTACTAAATTTTACGCTTTGTGGTATAATTGGTGTGGAGCTACTACTTGTTTAGAGGGATTTAAAGTAAATGTAACATCCATTTCTTTTAACAATGCTTTTCCTCAAGCGAATATTATGGTTTTTAATAAAGGAGTCCTCCCTCTTAAAATATCCTGGGATAAACAATTATTTTATTCTGATTCTTTACCATATCCAAGTCATACTCCCGGGCCGCGAGGTCAAGGCAGGTTTTATTTTGGTTTCTCTCATGGATCAATTAGAGAAAATTTTCAGCAGATATCAAGTGTTGATGGTGAGATTTTGATTTGTGATAATAATTGTTTTGCGGTAGACAGTGTTGTTGTGTATAATGTTTTTGGTATTCCAGCGCCTGTAGATGAGGGATATTTATTTTTATATATTCAGGAATGGACAAACGGCTGGGTTGGATTAAATCAGCCGTTTGATATGAATCCTAAAATAACTATTGAATTTTTAAATGGCGCTTTTCAAATAAATAATAATATTGAACCATTAAATATTGAACTTTTCGACATGCTTGGTCGTTCATTATCTAAAAAATACTTAAGGGGATTTGAAAAATTAAATTTTGAAATAAAAAAACAAGGAATGTTTTTGTTACATATTTATAATGATTCTTATAATCACACTTATAAATTCATAAATTATGAAACCCATTAAATATTTTGTAAAATCTTTTTAATTGCCTAAATTTTAAAAGAAATCAGAGATTGCAATAAACCTTTTGATCATAAACATGTCCCACTTTTATTGATAAATTGCAAACCCGTTTTTATTCGTATTCTTTATTAATCTAACTAATCACCCAACCTTTTTCTAAAACCGCACATCTATCACTACAGGACAGAAAAATATCGTGCAGGAAAATGAAGAAATACTCATTAAAAAGTGTATTGATTGGGACAGATCTGCCCAGAATAGGCTATATGAACTTTTTGCTTCGAAAATGTTTGCTGTTTGTTACCGATACGCCCGAAACCGTGAAGAAGCGGAGGATATTTTACACGAAGGATTCATGAAAGTATTTGAAAATATCAGCAAGTTTCGAAATGAAGGCTCTCTCGAAGGCTGGATACGTAAAATAATGTATCATACGGCTATTTATAAATTCAGACAGCGCAAAATGGTTGATAATACAGTGAGTATTGATAGCGGAATTGCCAATCTTTCAAATCATAGTTCTAATGATACACTTAGCCAGATTGGTACAAAAGAACTCCTTAAAATGATTCAAAATCTGCCTCCGCGCTATCAAATGGTATTTAATCTTTATGTTTTTGAAGGATTAAAGCACAAAGAAATAGCCGAAAAACTTGGAGTTACCGAAGGAACCTCAAAATCTAATTTATCGGATGCCAGAGCAATCCTTCAGAGAGAAATTAATAATACCAATACACATTCAGCTCAAGCAGTACGGGGAAAATGAACGATAATACTAACATAGACGATTTATTCCGCTCAGGTTTGGAAGATTTAGAAATGAATCCTTCAGAAAAGAGTTGGAAAAATCTTGAAGCTGCATTATCAAAAAAACAAGCCAGCATGAAAAGGAAAAAACGTTTTATGTTTTTCTCAATTGCTTTTCTGGTCTTCTTAAGCTGCCTGATTACTTACAAATATTATTCTGCAAAAAATTTATCTGCTATTGAAAACAATAAAAATATTGTTTCAACCAACGATATAGCGAAGAACAAAACAGCGACTTCAAATATAGAAACTTTTGGTTCTTCGCCGGCACCTGTGAGTGTTAATCAATCCAAAACAAATAGCAATAATTCAACAACTGTTAAAACAGAAACAAAATCTTTAATTCAACCGATTAAACAATCTACTGAAGAAATTTCAGACGTAAAAAATAATACGCTTGCTAAAACGAAA
>JANOVV010000123.1:0-10890 GCA_031417555.1 Bacteroidota bacterium | reverse complement strand
AAAACAAAATCAAAGTTTTATTCCTTTGCCAAGTACAGGAATCGTTTATGTCAATTCGGATTCTTTACTCGATCAATACGAGTTCTATAAGAATGAAAGAAACAAGTTTGAAGCTTCTCAGACCAGGATAAAAAACGAATTGAAATCGCAGGGAGAAAATCTTCAGGGAGAAGTTGAACTTTACCAAAAACAAGCGATAGGAATGACGGATTTGGAGCGTGCAAAAAAGGAAGAACAACTAACAATGAAGCAACAACAAATCATGCAAAGAAAAGAAGAGCTTTTGAGTAAATTAGATGAAGAACAAGGAAAATCATCGGAAGAATTGTATATGAGACTTAATAAATACTTAAAAAAGTTTAATAAAACCAGGAATTATAATTTTGTTCTTGGCTTCCAAAAAGGCGGAGGAATTTTATTTGCCAACGATAGTTTAAATATTACTAAAGATGTAGTCGAAGGATTGAATAAAGAATATTTGGAGGAGAAAAAGTAAAAAAGGGTATCGGGTATCAAGTATCGGGTATCGAGTATAAAGTATTTGTTATTGAGTCGGATATCGGAAATAAGAGGGGGACGGGTTATGGAATATTTTTTTGAAAAAAACTTTGAACATTAATATTTTAATAACATACAAATAAACAATTACAAATTTCAAATATCCATCAACGAATTTCAAATAACTATTAACCATTAACCAATAACTTAAAATAAAACGAAGGCTTACGAAGGCGGTCACGGATGTCGATGTCATCGAACATGCATGTCATTGTTTCACGAAGAGTTTTATTTTTTATGGCTTTATTTACGACGAGGTTAAAGAGCCAGGCATTTTGTGCAAGTTTTTGAATGCTTCTGCTGAGATTTAATTCTTTCAAAAGAGAATGGTAGAGTCTTTTTTCATAGCCTTTTAAAAACTCTTTATCGAATTTATTTGCTACAATAGCTTCAGAAATTCTTTCGGCAGCCAGCATACCGCTTAATAAAGCATTGCCTATTCCTTCACCGGTAAATGGATCAATAAGTGATCCTGCATCACCGGTTAGAAGAAAGTTATCGCCTGATAACGAGCGTTGAGCTGAGCCAAGCGGAAGTCCCCAGCCATCAATTTCACCCTCAAGTTTTGCATTTTCAAACCTGTTTTTGATAGATGGATGAGAACGAATTATCTCTTCCATTTTTTTTCTAAGATTAATTTTTTTCTTTGCAACAACTTCGCTTAACATTCCTATGCCTACGTTTGCGGAACCATCTTCCATTGGAAATATCCAGAAATAACCGGGAAGAAGTTCTTTAATAAAATGAAGTTCTATGAAATTATTTTCATGAGTACCTGTTACTCCTGTATAGTAAGCTCTTAAAGCGGCACAATAATGTGTCAGGTTTTTTTTAACGGGATTTAATTTTTTTGAAACGATGGATCTGTCACCGTCAGCACCAACAATTAAAGTATATTTCTTCTGAAAACTACCATTTGAATTTTTTAAATAAGCAACAATGCCGTCATCTTCTTTTACTACATCTAATAGTTCTGTTTGTTGTTCTATATTTGCAAATTGTTTATCAAGTTTATTAAAAAGAAAATTATCAAAATTTATTCGCCTGGAAATAAATCCGGGTGCATTTTTCAGCATATTCGGTTTCATTGAAAACGGTACTTCAAGTTTTTTACCGTTAGGTGCATAAAAACATAAACCATAGCTTCCTGTAAATTGGTTTGAGTTCTCCGAAATTTCATTGATGATTTTAGGGTCAATTTTATTCAGAATCTGCACAACTTTTCCGCTCAAAGCATCTCCGCAGATTTTATCACGTGGAAAACTCGCTTTATCAATAATAGTATGTGGAATTTTCAACTTACTCAGAAAAAGAGATGTAGCTGCTCCTGCTGGTCCGGCTCCGGTGATTAAAATTTCTACATCTTTCATTAATGTCTAGCTGAAGTATTTCTTATTACTTTGACCGGAAAGATATATCTTTATTACGTAATGAAAGAATCCCGGATTATAATACGAGTTTATGGAATTTACCTCGATAAACAAAAAGGTCTATTGGTCAGCGATGAATTGATCAAAGGTATGAATATTACTAAATTTCCCGGTGGAGGTTTAGAATTTGGTGAAGGAACAATAGATTGTTTGAAAAGAGAAATGATAGAAGAAACCAGTTTTGAATTTAAAATTCTCACCCATTTTTATACAACAGATTATTATGTACAATCAGTTTTTGATCCGAACCGACAGGTTGTTAGTATATATTATTTGATGGAACCGGTTAACGAATTAAAAATTAGGATCGCTGAAAAACCGTTTGATTTTCTTACTAATGAAGAAGGTTCGCAATCGTTTAGATTTATATCAATAGATGAAATAAATGAGAATCAGTTTACTTTGTCGATTGATCGTCATGTTGCTTTACTTTTGAGGGATCGCTATAAATAATTTTTGCCTCAAAAAAGCCATCCGATACAAATGTTGTAATTAATTTACTGAATGAATTTTCATTTTCGAAATTTGTAACAAAAAGAGAATATGATCTTTTATCAGGAGTTCCATTGATTTGCACAAAAATTGAATTTAATTTATATTCGAGTGAAAGGCAACTTGCCATATAAAAAGCATGTTTCCAGTATTTTGTTTTCCATAAATAAATGGATGTATCACTTATTATTTTTTTATTTCCATAACAATCCCAAATATCGCCATCTTTTAACAATGAGTCATTCATAATACTTGGATTAAGGAAATTCAGTACTTTAATTTTTACCGGGACGACTCCAAAGGGAACCATGCCGATCTTTTTTGCGGCTGAGCGTGAAAGGTCTATAATCCTGCTACGTTTAAAAGGACCACGGTCATTTACACGAACAACAATAGATTTATTGTTTTTTTTATTTGTTACCAGAAGTATTGTATTAAAAGGATAAGTTAGATGAGCCGCTGTAAAATCATCTTTGTCGTATGTTTCTCCATTACTTGTTTCTTTACCATTAAAGCTGTCGTGATAAAAAGATGCTTTACCGAAATTAGCACGTGATTCTTTTTTTTGTGCAGAAGATAAAAATGGAGAGAATAAAAAAATCAGGTAAATTATTATGAAAAAAAATAATTTTAAAAAAACAATAGTAGAATTCGATAAAAATTTGAACCTGATATTTTTTCGAATATTCATTTTTAAATGAATGATAAAAATTTAATTTAATCTTCTGGATGCGATTTTTTCTATACGTTGCAAAAGCTCTACAGGGCTATTGGTGCGCCAGTTTAAGTCGTCCAACTCACCGCCTGTAAGAAAATACGAGTCTATATTAAATCGTTCCATTTCTTTCATTACGTGCGGCCTGAAATTTATTGCTGCAATCCAGCCATCTTCAACATCCTGAAACCATTCTTCGTAATAGCAATCATCGGACCCATGAAAGATTAAGACATTCTCACCGATTAGAATAAATTTATTTATTCCATTACCAATCATTGATTCAATAACTTCTCTTTTTACAAACATTATATCGTTATATAAAGCATCGTTCCATTCGCCTATAAATTCTATGATGGCAAATGATTTTTCATAATCAGCATATAAAATTTTAAGATAAAGTGTATTAGAACCGAAATCATCCCACTGCGGATGAATGAAATAATTATAAACGGTGTTTGTATACTCAAATTCACTATAAACTGCTCCATAAAAAGGAGAAAGCTCATCTTCAGAAGCGATATATAATTCTCGCCAATTATAACTTGGTTCTATATTTTGCAAAATATTTTGATAATAGAAGTTTTGATAGTGCAACCGTTGACATGTTATTTTTCAAATCGTACGGTTGAAGTATTAAAGTCGTAATTAATATTGCAAAGTTAAACGACTTAATCAATGAAAAAAAATATTTAAGAATATTTCAAAAGAAAATTAAACAGAAAAAAGATTTTTATTTATTTGGATTTATGTTCACTCTTGTGGGAATCAAGTGCTTTGCGAACGTTTCCGTATTTATTCAATAAAGCACCGGCTTCTATGGCATTGATTTCAAGCTCTTCCATGAGTATAGTTGTACCACGAGTAATAAGTTTTCCATTGGTAAGTTGCATATCAATCATTTTATTTCCTTTAATATGACCGAGACGGATCATTACCGTAGTCGAAATCATATTTAAAACCATTTTTTGAGCTGTACCTGCTTTCATTCGAGTACTTCCTGTTACGACTTCCGGTCCAACGATTACTTCTATGGGATAATGAACATTTTGTGATAGAACGGAGGCGGGATTACATGTTAGTCCAATAGCAAGAATATCATTTTCCATACATTTTTTCATTGCTCCAACGACATAAGGTGTAGTTCCTGAAGCAGTAATTCCAATAACAACATCTTTTGTGCAAACATCGAATTTAAGAAGGTCTTTATAGCCTTGTTCAGAATCATCTTCAGCAAATTCAACCGCTTTACGAATAGCATCATCACCGCCGGCAATAATTCCAATTACTTTTCCATGATCTAAACCATAAGTTGGAGGCAATTCGGAGGCATCCACAATTCCAAGACGTCCACTTGTTCCTGAACCAATATAAAACAATCGACCTCCTGTTTTCATTTTTTCAGTTATGAGAATAACAACAGTTTCGATTCTATGCAGGGCTTTTTCTATAGCGATAGGGACAGTTTTATCCTGTTCATTGATAGCAGAAAGAATCTCAAGAACGTTCATTGATTCAAGATGTTTGTAAAGGGATTCTTTTTCAGTTATTTTTTCAGACATGTTTTTTAGAAAAGATATTTGCATTTTAGAATATAAAAATTTTGTTAAATATACAACGGAAATTTCAACGGATTATACTCATTCATAATGTTATAAACAGCGTTTATAACATCTTCCACCGACGGTTTCGAGAAGTAGTCTCCATCGGTACCGTAAGCAGGCCGGTGAGCTTTTGCGGTAAGAGTTTTTGGGGCAGAATCGAGCCACTGAAACCCATTTTGTACTTCAATTATCTGTTGTAATATAAAAGCACTTGCTCCGCCGGGAACATCTTCATCCAGAATAAGAAGTTTGCCCGTTTTTTTCAATGATGATGCAATTGAATGATGTCGGTCGAATGGAAGAAGCGATTGAATGTCGATAAGTTCAACGGAAATCTGAATTTTTTCGAGTGCATGAATAGCTTCTTCAGCAATTCTTACGCATGAACCATAGGTAACCAAACTTATGTCTGTTCCCGATTTTAAAATTTCAGGAATACCGACAGGTACTCGAAATTTACCAAGATTTAATGGAAGCTTTTCTTTTAGTCTGTAACCATTCAGGCATTCAATAATAATTGCAGGATCATCGCTGGCAACCATCGTATTGTAAAACCCTGCAGCCTGAACCATATTTCTCGGGACAAGAACATTGATGCCTCTCAAAGCATTAATGATCATTCCCAGCGGTGAGCCGCTATGCCAAATGCCTTCTAATCTGTGACCACGGGTACGTATAATGACGGGAGATTTTTGCCCTCCTTTCGTACGATATTGAAGTGTTGCAAGATCATCGCTAAGAATCTGCAAAGCGTATAATAAATAATCGAGGTATTGGATTTCGGCGATAGGCCGCAATCCTCTTAATGCAAGTCCGATTCCCTGACCGGCAATGGTTGCTTCGCGAATTCCGGAATCTGTAATTCGGATTTCTCCAAAACGGGATTGCAATCCTGCAAATCCCTGGTTGACATCACCGATATGGCCGAGATCTTCACCGAATGCTACCAAACGATGATCGTTTTCGAAAAGTTCAGCGAAATTCGATTGCAAAATTTCTCTGCCATCCATGATTTGAGAATCTTCACTATATTCTGCTGCAATGGCTTCAATATTTAAAGAAGAATCTTTTGACTCACTGTATAAATGTGAATTGTAACGTTCTTTATTTTGCTCAAGATAAATTCGCTGCATCGACATCAATTTATCCTTTGCAGGGAATGATTCGAAACGCAAAAGCAATAATGTTTTTTGGATGGCAACCTGAATATCGCGACGACAGGGATCAATCGTATTGGTTAGTTCGTCGTTTATATTTTGAATTTCATCAGAGAGAAAATCAGCTGCAATAATTTCAGATAAAATTTCCTTCACATCGCGGATTTCTTCGCGAATAGGATTCATAAAATCGTCCCACGCTTTTTTTCTGCATTCTTGCGTGTATTTTTTTGCGTCGGCTTCTATCTGATTACATTCTTCTTCTGTAGCTAAGGCCGAACTGATCATCCATGAACGCATTTTCTTTATGCAATCAAAATCATCTTCCCATAAAAGTCGTTCTTTTGTTTTATAGCGTTCATGCGAACCGGAAGTACTGTGGCCTTGCGGCTGCGTCATTTCCTGAATATGAAATAAAACAGGAATGTGATCTTTTCGGCAAAGGCTGATTCCCTTTGCATACATTTCACAAAGGGCAGGATAATCCCATCCTTTGGCTCGTAAGATCAAATAACCGGGACCTTTTTCATTTCGTTCGAAGCCTTTGAGGATTTCAGAAATATTTTGTTTTGTTGTTTGATATCGTGCAGGTACAGAAATTCCATATCCATCATCCCAAACAGAAATTGCCATTGGTATTTGTAATACTCCGCCGGCATTGATGGCTTCAAAAAATATTCCTTCTGATGTACTTGCATCTCCAATAGTACCGAAAGCGACTTCATTGCCATTGTTGGAGAATGATGTCATTGAGTGAAGTTCAGGATTGTTCCTGTAAAGTTTCGATGCCCAGGCAAGACCTACCAGGCGCGGCATTTGTGCTGCAGTCGGTGAAATATCCGATGAAGAGTTTTTTAATTGAGTAAGGTTTTTCCAACTTCCATCAGGATTTAAAAGACGGGTAGAATAATGTCCATTCATCGAACGACCGGCTGAACTGGGTTCTGTTTCTACATCAGGATTAGCATAAAGCTGAGCGAAAAATGCATGTAAATCTGATTCACCAATGGCAAACATAAAAGTCTGATCTCGGTAATATCCTGCTCTGAAATCGCCGGCAAGAAATTGTTTTGCCATTGCTATTTGAGCGACTTCTTTGCCATCGCCAAAAATACCGAATTTAGCTTTTCCGGTAAGAACTTCTTTACGACCGATAATACTGGCCTGCCGGCTTTCATTCGCAATTCGGTAATCGTTTAGTACCTCTTTACGAAAATCTTCGAAACTTATAGATTTAACTTTTTCTTCAGCGCTTTCTTTCATTTTAAAAACTTGAATATTGACAAATGTAAAAAAAAATGGCTCAAGAGACAATTCTTCAAACCAATTGGATTTTTACTCTATTTATTTTAATATTTCGTTGCGAATCTTGGCATTCGTTGCGTTAAAATTTGAACTGGAATTTACTACTAACTTCTCGGTTTTAAAATGAAATTGATGGAATTTCATTTTAATTCAATTTATCAGTACTTAATTCAAATGGATTATGAAATAAGAAATAACAGTTTTTTAACGCAACGAACGCTGAGAAACGCAACGGTCCGCAACGGGACCTATTGACATTTATTAATTAACGATTAACAATTAACAATTAACTAATAACTAAATCCCAATGTGTATTTTTACAGAAAAAAAATATGTGGGTTGGAAGAGCAGTTATTTTCAGGTGGTCGGTAGTTGCTGTTATCGTTTTTGCAGCAATGGTTTGGGGATATTTTATAATAACCGGAAATCAAATCAAAGAATCAGCATTGCCTGTATATGGTCAGCGTAATAATGACAGTACCGATCATATTATTTCAAATTTTCGTTTGACAGATCAGGACGGTAAAATAATTACTGAAGCTGATTTTAAAGGAAAGATCTATGTGGCTGATTTCTTTTTTACAAATTGTGAAGGTATTTGCCCCCTTATGAGCGACCAGATGGAAAGAATAGCAGAAAAATTTAAAGGGAATACTTCTGTTCTATTATTATCTCATACAGTAAAACCGGAAGAAGATTCAATTCCTGTTCTAAAAGAGTATGCGAAAAATCATAATGCGGATTCTTCACAGTGGTATTTTGTAACAGGTGAGAAAAAAGTAATCAATAAACTCGCACGATCTTCGTATCTTGTTGGAGGAACAGAAGGAGAAGAATCTTCTGATTTTGTACACACACAATATTTTGCTTTAATTGATCCCATAAAACGTATTCGTGGATTTTATGATGGAACAGATTCTACGGAAGTCAATAAACTAATCGGTGATATTGAACTCCTCTTGAAAGAAGAATAAAAATTGAAATGAAACAAAGTAAAATTAATGTAGTTTTTCTTTTTGCATGTTTATTTTCGTTTTTTCAGGCGTCCGCCCAATGTGATTTTAATATTGATAAAATTATAGAGAATGAAATTCATTCGTTCCCGGCATTGCATGTAAATAATTTATCCGATGCTGGAAGGCAAAAAAATAATATTGTTTATGCTTGTTGCAAATGTACTGTTGACCCGGCGATTAATTTTATTTCCGGCTCTGTTACATTTTATTTTATTCCTCAAGAAAATAATTTCGATACCTTAATTTTAGATTTGGCAAATCCATTACAAGTTTATTCTGTCATTTATAACAATGCTCCTGTTTCTTTTTCGCATCATGACAATCAATTGGATATTTTATTTCCCTTTAATTTAACAAACGGTATTGTCGACTCTGTAAAAATATTTTACAACGGTGTACCGATTCCCACAGGTTTTGGTTCTTTTATTCAAGCTGATCATTCGGGTTCTCCGATTATTTATACCCTTTCAGAACCGTTTGGAGCACGCGACTGGTGGCCTTGCAAGCAGGATTTGAATGATAAAATAGATTCCATTGATGTATATGTGACATCACCCATTCAATATAGAACAGCTAGTAATGGTACTTTGATTTCTGAAGACAGTACATTGAGTCAAAGAACGTGTCATTGGAAAAGTAATTATCCGATTGCTGCTTATCTGCTTGCTATTGGAGTAACAAACTATTCTGTTTTTTCTGAACAAATGGTTCTTTCAAATGGCGATACATTGCCTTTGATTAATTATGTGTATCCGGAAAATATTTCAGCGGCACAACAAAACCTTCATGAAATAATAGACATCATTCATTTGTACGACAGCCTTACGATTCCCTATCCTTTTTCAAAAGAAAAGTACGGACATGCTCAATTCGGTTGGGGCGGAGGAATGGAAAATCAGACGATGAGTTTTATCGGTAGTTTCAATTCGGAATTAATTGCACATGAATGTGCTCATCAATGGTTTGGTGACAAGGTTACTTGTGGAAGCTGGTCGGATATCTGGTTACACGAAGGCTTTGCGACTTATTTTTCAGGATTGGTGGTAGAACATTTACATCCTTCCGAATGGCAAGTATGGAAAAGATCAACATTGGATGGAGCGGTTGCTTTGCCTTATGGAAGTGTTTATTGTGATGATACGACTTCTGTAACAAGAATATTCAATGGCAGATTATCGTATCGTAAAGCGTCTTGTCTTTTGCACATGTTACGATGGAAATTAGGAGATGATGCATTTTTTTCTGCCTTAAAAAATTATCTGAATGATACGACATTAGCCTATGGCTATGCCCGAACATCGGATTTGAAATTACATTTAGAACAAGCAAGCGGACAAAATCTCACAGAGTTTTTTACTGAGTGGTTTTATGGTTCGGGATTTCCTAATTATACATTGGAGTGGGAAAATAAAGGGTCAACGATAGAAATTGCAATTTCACAAGGCACATCAGATTTATCAGTTCCATTTTTTCATATTCCTGTTCCCATAGAACTAAAAAATGAGAATCGTGATACGATAGTAATTGCAAACCCAACATTTTCAGGTGAAGTATTTGTTTTCAATCCGGGTTTTGTTGTAGAGCAGGTAATTTTCGATCCTGATTTATGGATCATTTCAAAAAACAATAAGGTAATTGACAAATCAGAACTTTTAAAAGATCAGATTGAAATTTATCCTAATCCGGGTAAAACTATTTTTACAATTAAATCTAAGCACCCTGAGTTATTTGTTCGAAATCTGAAAGTGTTCGATCAATTGGGAAGAGAAGTCTTTTCTATAATTTATCCGGATGCAATTCCAAAACGCAAAATTGATTTATCGGTATTGTCATCGGGAGTTTATTTTTTAAGAATTGAAACGGGTGGCGGGGTGTTGGTGAAGAGGGTGGTAATTGAAAAATAGAATGGAGTAAGGATGAAAAGTGTTTAAATCGATAAAGTTATTTAAATTGTCTTGTCCCCCAGCTGGGCGAAGTCTTTAGCGCGAACCACTCATTTTAATCATAGACGTTAGCTATTCTAGAGCGCGTGACTTCGTCCACGATGAGGCAGTGACTACGCTTTCTCGTAAGGCAAATTATACAAGTTTAACAGAGAAACATTTAAAAGACTTTTGCCACGGGCAGAAACAAACGACCATTCTCCGACGGACTTGCACTTCAATTACAACTATAACTCCTGACGACAGGTTAACTTCCGTCGAAGAAGCGGTTTTTTTTATTTAATATTTATTGGCAAATCTTTCACAGCGGGGTAAATAAATGCGAAAGAAAAAATATCCGAACAAATAAATTTTGTAACTTCCACGGCCGCATCGTGGACGAAGTCATGCACAAGGCTGTCTTACGACTTTGATTAAAGCGTGTGAGTCGCACTTAAGACTTCGCCCAGCGAGAGTATTCGATGAGGAGCTTTTTGTTTTTGGCACATTTATAGTAGCTAATGAAAATGCATGTAATAATATAATTAAATTCAATAGTGTCCGGTTATTACTCAAAGATATTCAATTGATTACAGACTTGTTCAGTTAAGTTGTTATTTTCATTTTCTTGAAATGCTTGTTTGATGGGCATTTTCTCGAATAAACTAACAGATAGAATTTGTAAAATAGT
>JANOVV010000122.1:0-23755 GCA_031417555.1 Bacteroidota bacterium | reverse complement strand
GAATACCGGTTGATTGAAGCGCAGAGATACTTACCAATATGCCAAGAAAAAATAAGATACTAGGAGAATCAATTTTTCTCAATGCATGTACTACTGAAAGAATGTGTTTGTCCTCCTCATCCTTTTTTCCATGAATAATTTCTGTAATTATCCAAAGTATTCCCAACCCTATAAGTATACCCATAAATGGCGGAAGGTGAGTAACTGTTTTAAAAACAGGTACAAGTAAGAGGATTATAATTCCAGAAAAAAATACGATTGATTGATGTTTATGTGAGAGCGCTTGACTAACAGAATTTGATTCCAAAACTGGTCTTTCTACATTTCCTTTTAATTTGAAAGAAAGATAAACCAATGGTATAATCAGACAAACCAAACTCGGTAGAATTAACTTAATAATAATATTTGAAGCAGTTATTTGTCCGCCAATCCATAACATTGTTGTAGTAACGTCGCCTATTGGTGACCAGGCACCACCGGCATTCGCAGCAACAACTACTATACCTGCGAAAAATAAACGATCCTTTTCATTACGGATGAGTTTTCGCAGAAATGAAATTACAACAATAGTAGTTGTAAGATTATCTAAAACTGCAGAAAGAAAAAAGGTAATAAATGCAATAATCCAAAGTAGTTTTCTTGTATCAGTCTGATTAATTCTGCTTGTAATCAGATTAAAACCATCATGGGCATCGATTAATTCAACTATGGTCATAGCGCCTAGCAGAAAAAACAATATTCCCGACAGCTCGCCTAAATGGTGAGTAAGTTCTTCAGATACTAAATTTTTATCGGGAGATAAAAGTATATAAACGGTCCAGCAAAGTACGCCGGTAACTAAAGCTATGGCTGCCTTGTTTATTTTGATTACATGTTCAAAAGCAATTGCAATGTAACCTATTATGAAGATAGAAATAATGAGTCCGGTCATATCGACAAATATAATACAATGAATCGGAAACGATTATTTAAACAAGTATTAATAAAAGTAATATCTGAATTATTTTTTATGCAATTCAACCCTTATTTTGACTGAAAATAATTTAAGTTTAAGTGTAAGTGTAAAAAATCGGAAAATTATATTTATTCAAATAAGTTAATTGCAATTTTCCATCTCATAAATATAATAACCCTTTTCTTCTATTGACTGTTCGCCTATTGGTTTTACGGTTTCAACATGGCAAAACTTACATTCTTTTGATGTCAATTCCAGACCTTCAAGTCCTTTCTCTTTTAAATATTCCATACCATAACGGTAGATTATTTTGCTGTCTTTAATTTCTGAAGGAACCATTATATCAAAGTGCATAATGCTTCCATCTTTTCTTGTTACATAAGTGTCCCAAACGGCTACTTTCATTTTTGAAGAATTTATTGATGTTAAAAAGTGCCGAATTAAAAATAAAACAATAAATAATGATACACAAATAATTATTATCTTTTTCATAATAAAGGAGTATATAAATATAAAAGTATATTAATCTATCGTATATTCATTTAATTGTATTTCAATTTGTCAACAAATAATAATAAAATATTTACTACTGCCAAAAAAAACCTATATTTATCAAAAACTAATTTAATTACATAATAAAAAAATGGAAGTACTAATAAAAGAAATTTCGACCAAAACCGGTATTACCGAAGACCAGGCAAAAAATTCTATCATTCTTGTAGCAGATAAATTGAAAGCAGGTATGCCTCATATTTTTCATGCACAAATTGATAAACTTTTGAATGGTGAATCATTAAGTGAAGGCATCAAAAATAAATTTAAAGATTTAGGAGATGATGCAGAAGATGCACTTAAAAATATAGGACAAAAAGCAGAAGAATTTGCCGGTGACATTAAGAAAAAACTGGGCGATATGTTTTCCGATAAGAAATCGTAGGAATTAATATCATTAAATAAATTTAATTTTTAATAGATCAAAAAATATTTATTCGGGTTGATAATTTTTATGTATTATCATGAATGATTAGAATAATTTTGAATTGGATTAAAAAATAAATATAAAATTTATTCTTTGATCAGTTTCTTTACCCTAACGGCTCCATCTTGATTCGTTATTTTCAATATATATATTCCTGAAGAGTGTGAAGTTAAATCAACTTCATATTTTTTTTGATTGATTGAAATTGAAAATACTTTTTCCCCAACTGCATTAAATATTTCAATAGTGTTTATCCTTGCTTCACTTGAAATCTGGAATTTTCCATTCGTCGGATTCGGGAATATGGAAAAATTAAAGTTGTCGGCATTTTCAATTATTCCATTTGGAACATTAGGTGTTATATAACTATAATAAACATCTTGTTCACCGTTAAATGTATTTGTCCATGCCAGATGTGCTCCAACATTATCGGAAACCATATCAAAATAATCTCCCATTTTACTTTGATTAGGATAACCTACATGGGGATCAAAGGAAGCAGAAATCTGCTCATTGACTGACCAAGTATTTCCTTGGTCAGTAGAAAAGGTATAATAAAGTGCTGAAGAATCAGAACCTAATGGTGCATTTCGTGTATCTAGCCAAATAACATCAATACGGCCATTGGGAGCTACAGACATTGTACCGAGCCATTGCGTATTAGTAATAGAAGTATCATCATTTAAACGTATAGGTGCACTCCAGGAAATTCCATCATCAGAGCTTTTTGAAAACATTACATCACCCGGATCCATATTAGAAACACGAAATAATGTTCCCATTAAAAATACATTATCCTGTCCTGAAATATTTGAAGGATAAATATCAATATACGCCTGTCCAAGTAAACCTGATGGGTTTATAGGAGCAAATTGAATAGAACCATCCATAAAAACACTTATAGGCGTTTCCCAACTAATCAATGAAGAGGGAGTTTTAGCATTCAAAGATTTTGTTACAATAAAACCAGTACCGCTAACAAAGTCCCTACCTGCCAGATAAAGCTTTCCATCAGTGCTGACAGTAATCGTTCCTAAATCCGGGTTACAATTTAGTTGAGTGCAATTTTCAAAGCTGCTTCCACTGTCTGTTGAACGTGAAAAGAAACCGGGAGCGCATGAACTAGAATATTGAGACCAGTCTACATAAATATTTCCACGTCCTGCACCAGTACCACGGTCAATAGCCATCCATTGCTTGTCTCCACCGCCGGCACTGACACCGCTATCCCATAAAGCACCACCGTTAGTGCTTTTAAAAACTTTACATAAATAATTTGTGTCAGGATCAATGGTAAGACTATTAAAATAAAAATTTCCGTCAGCGTCAAAATCTAAAACAGGATCCGAACGAAAAATTCCCGAATCGATTACACCCGGAAAAGTCCACGATTGCCCACCGTCAGATGTATAAGCCCAACCTGCCTGCCTGAAATTACTAAGTACATTATCAAATTGCCTCCAACCGATGGCCATTATATTCGCGTTTAAAGGGTTTACCGCTATGCTTGGTTCGTTTGCCGCATCTCCTAAAATATTAAATCCATTAGCGTCTACATTTACCTGAGTTGTAACAATAGTACTAGACTTCGATTTTTTTATGCTTGTTTTATTATATTTATAGGAAGGAGAAACTTTTTTCATACGATGCGCATTAGGCAAATATGGATCCCCTCTTTTCTCTAAGGGTAATTCAAATATTTTTCCGGACTGCATTTTACTATTCTGTCCTAATGTATCAATCGAAAAAATAAATGAAAATCCCAAAACAAGAATAACAAAACATATATTTCTTTTCATTGATAATAGTTTAATAAAGTTCATATTTAATTCTTTCATCTAAAGATGCACTTATATTTTCAGGAAGGATATTTAATGTATGATTCAGTGCATTCAAAATTCGTTCAAATAGACTTATATTAACTAAGATAAGAATTTATCTTTAGCAATAATTGAAGCAGTATAAATTAATTGTACACTCACGTTGCTTCATTCACAATATTCTTCGATTTATTTTGCCACCATTTCATAACAAAGTAAATAAAACTTATTAATAAAACAAAAACAATCAAAGAAACTATTTCCTGTTTGCTTAGATTCGAAAGTACATAAATAATTGCTGCAATAGCTATGCAAGGAATTATTAATCCTCCCGGCACTTTAAATGTTTTTTCATTGCTATCTTTTTTATTAAATCTGAATTTTATCAAAGCTAAAATAACCGCAAGGTAAATGAGAAGCAGAGCTCCGCTCGCAAGTATAGCCAATTGTTTAAAACCACCTGAAACTGATAAAATAAATATCAAAGAACCAAAAACGATAACAGCCCAATAAGGCGTACCGAATCGACGATGAATTTTACCAAGAAACTTAGGAAACAGGCCGTCCTTTGCGCCGGCAAATAATAATCGTGATGATGCAAGAACATCACCAATAACAGCACCAAAACCGGAAATAACAGCCGCAAAAAGAAGGATAGTCAACCCTGTTGAGCCTACAATTCTCTCAGCAATTGCAGCAAGCGGCGCATCCTTGAATTCACTCAAGTGAGAACCTAAAACACCTTGAACAATTGTTTGTATTAAAACATAAATTACGAATACAGCAATGCCTCCAATTAAAATTCCACGGGGAACAGTTCGCTTAGGGTTTTTAATTTCACCACTCACACCGAGGGCAGATTCAAAACCGGCAAAAGCGAAAAACAAAATAAGCGCTGTGTCACCAAATGCTTTTAGAGAAGGCAAATGTTCCCAATGTAAATTACTCATTTCAATGTGGTAAAAACCGAAAATGATAATTCCAAAAAGCGGAATTAATTTGATAATTGTAATTAACTCAACAACACGAACACTTTGCTTGGCATCACGTATATTTACAAGTACCATAAATCCAATCAAGCTAAAAAAGAGTAATGAACGAAACAATGGATTTAAAAAAATCGGATATAAAACAGAAAGTGAATCAGCAATTACATTCATAATTGCAGCATCGCTTAAAATTCCCCAGCCAAAAAAGAATAACCAGTTTACTATAAATCCTGCAAATGGACCGAAAGCCTTTTCTACATATGCATATGATCCGCCGCTGGTTTTAATTTTACTTCCTACTTCAACATAGCAAAGTATAATCGCCGCAAACATTAATCCACATAACAAATACCCAATAATTCCTGCAGCACCCAGTTGAATTCCAATGATGGCAGGAAGTACATAAATGCCTGCCCCTATTGAAAAATTAACAACTGTTGCTGATAGACCAAACACACCTACAACTCGCTTTAATCCTTCATTGTTTTCTTCTAAAGCCATACGTAAATTTTATCGATTAAAATTAGAATGTAAAAACTATGATTGCCTAATTTTGAAATCTACAAGTTTTGTATTTATTAATCTTTTTATTTTGCACATTCAGAGATTATCATCCAAATTTCATCGACCCATTCTTCATGTTCAGCTTTCATTAGACAAGATCGCAAGCAGGTTATATTCTCTTCATCTTTAACAATTCCATCCCAATGCTTTGGTAATAATCGAACTGGATAATTGAATAAAGCAAGATGAAGGTTTTTTGTTGCTGCTTTTTCGAATAACGCTTTTGAAGATTTGTTTATTAAACTTATAGACTTTCTATTCTGTGCCCAAATTACAATATCTGTTTCCGGATGCATTAAAGTAATAAACCGTTTATCATCGTTTATTTTATTGTATAATTTAATAGCAGCACTATGGCTACTGTTCATTCTACGTGAAAACGTATCGCCTATTACAAGTGGAAACAATTTTTGTGTAGCCCATAAAGCAACAGCAGCAGCACCTGCTCTGGAACATTCTAAAGATATTTCGCCCAAATGTAATTCAGTACTGCTAAAATATGTGTAAGGTGAATCATGCTTGTAATACTTTCCTGTTTCCGGATTCCTAAATAGAATGCAACCACAACCATAAGGTTGCAAACCATGTTTATGAGGATCAACAACAATGCTGTCAGCCTTATGCATCAATGAATACTTTTTCAAAGTATCTTCTGACAAATTATCTGCCAGTATAAAATAACCTCCGTATGCAGCATCAAGGTGAATTCTGAAATTATATTTATTCTGGAGCTTTAGTATTTCGGGTAAAGGGTCAACGGAACCTGTTCCGGTTGTTCCCATAGAAACAACAACAGTTCCAATAGTTCCTTTTTTGAGTTGAGTTTCCAATTTATTCAAATCCATTACTCCGTTTCTTTCACAATCAATTTTTTGAAACTTTAAACCAAGTACTTTAGAAATTCTCTCGTGAGTATAATGCGCCAATTCAGAAGCCACTATTTTTTTCTTTGGATGAATAATACCTGCCACCCAAAGTGCTTCGAGGTTTGCAATTGTGCCGCTGCTTGTTAAATGACCTAAATATTTTTTCCAACCAAACATTAAAGCAATTGATTTAACTGCTTCTTTTTCCATTTCCGAACTTGCTTTACCTCCATCAAGTGCATGATTATTCGGATTAATCCACATTGCTAACATGTATGAAAGTCTGGCTATTT
The DNA here is from genome assembly GCA_031417555.1 of Bacteroidota bacterium. Taxonomy (GTDB): domain Bacteria; phylum Bacteroidota; class Bacteroidia; order AKYH767-A; family 2013-40CM-41-45; genus JADKIH01. The sequence continues at coordinate 17,289 of JANOVV010000122.1, read as the reverse complement.
CATGTGGCGGCTTGAGCATTTGTCCTGCATACAAAGGATGATAGTATGGATAATTATCGTGCATCTTTTCCGCCACTTGTAATAGTATCTCTTCCGTTTTTTCAGGAATTTGACTTTCAAAAGGAGGCAAATTGTTAAATCCCTGCGACAATTTATCGAGGGCTTTTTGCAGAATGATCAAAGATTCTTTTTTATACATTATAAAAATTAATCATCGGATTTGGTAATAAAATCACTAGTAAAAAATCAACAATTAAATTTATATAGAGATATTAAACTAATTTTTAACATCGGTTATCAACTTAATTATATACAGGCCTTGATTGAATTTTCATTTCCCAAGCTGACATATTAACTCCTTTAAAAATCAACCAAAGGCTAAGTGATAATTCAGCAATCAAAGGAGGCATAAGAATTATAGGAAACATAATATTTGCCAATTTAGGAAAGAGAATGAGTGCAAAACTGTTTGTCAAATAACATACACCTGCTATTTGCATAAGGAATCCTATTGTTTTTGGAAAATACCCTGATTTAAAAATCAGATATCCTTCCAGTAAACATACAATTCCAAAAAATATGAGGCCAATACCAAAACCAAATTCGTGTAGTTTAATAGAAAGGTATGACAAAGTGTGCAGTTGATTAGGGTCTAATGTCTTTAAATATTCAGCATCACCTAATAAAAATAATGCATTTAATAGATTTAACTTATTAGCTACTAAAACGGCAGTTTGTATCATGTTAAACAACAGATTAAGCAGAGCAATATTTTTATTTACGGGTTTAAGTAAAAGATATAAAATAAGCATAACAGGTAGGTCACAAATCTGCATTATCAAATCAGCACTTATTCCTATGCGCCATAAAAATGGAGAATTAATAATGTTATTGGCAGTAGCTGTTGCATCACCAGAAACGAACAATTTGTTTCTGACAAAAACCTCTGCAAACATGCCTGCAATTATTATGAGTAAATAAAGTATGCCGCCAATTCGAGCGTAAAATTGAGGAGAAAATTCTGAAACTTTTAAATTTGAGTTCATTATTAATAGTTTATTTTTTTATAAATCTTTTTTAAAAACTAAAATTCAAATTCGAGTGAAATAAAATACCGAAGTGTAATCGATTAAATATAAATTGAAATTTTTTTTATTTTATTCCGCTTACTATTAAATTAATTATAAATCTTTTTTATATAAAATTGTATTAGTTGGTTTTTCAATACTGATTGAAAGAATATAAACTATTAAATGATAAGTCTTCGTTTTAAACTTGCTCAATTTACTAAAATTAACTTCCTTTCCAATACTCCTAAACTAATTATGATTTTACAATAACAACTAATTTTTGGTATTCTGAAATCTCCAAAATAAATTTTAGAAATATAATATAGCATCCATTTGCTTTTATCATTATCTTGTAACACAAAATAAAGTTAGAATAAATGCAATATTCATCGAATACATTTGATATAGGTACAAATATTCCCGGAAACAGCAATCAAAGTGGAAATAACGATTACATTCCCGGAAAATGCAACCTTGGTACGGAAGAAATAGAAATGAGAAGTCGCAAAGCAAAAATCGGATTGATGCTAACTCTTCTCAGTATAATAGCTATTCAAATATTTCATCCTTCACTGAATTACAGATTACTCATTTTTATTCCTCTCTTTTATTCAATTCTTTGCTATTACCAGGCTCAACAAAAATTCTGTGTCGCTTTTGGTATTATTGGAATTTACAATTTTGAAACTCTTGGAAAATCTAAGCGTGTAACACAAAATGAATTTAAAAACCAGGATATAAAAAACTCCTGGTTGATTATATTGAAAACCTTTTTACTTTCATTTATTATTGTTGCTATTTATTATTTCTTACCCATTTGATTTTATGGTAATGCTAATTAGAGAAATTACTCTAACAGACAATCCAGTCATCGCTGAAATCATCAGAACAGTAATGAAAGAATTTGATGCTGATCCAAAAACCACGATTATTGGTGATCCTTCTCTTGATACAATGTTTCACAATTATCAATCTTCAAAATCTATTTACTATATTATTGAAGACAACAATACTGTCGTTGGAGGTTGTGGAATTAAACAACTGGATAATACGGATGAAAATATCTGTGAACTTCAGCGAATGTTTCTACTCCCCTCTTCCCGTGGAAAAGGATATGGAAAAATATTAATTGATCTGTGTATCAAAAAAGCGAAAGAATTTGGTTATGATGAAATCTATCTGGAGACATTAAGTCAGATGAAAATTGCTATTAGCCTCTACGAGTTGACAGGGTTTAAAAAAATTAAAGGCCATAAAGGAAATACAGGACATACCGGTTGCAATGTTCAAATGCTATTCTCTTTGTGAACTCTGTGATTTACCTTTGTGACCTTTGTGGTTAAACACCACAGCCGGATTTAACCACAAAGACCACAAAGGTAAATCACAAAGCGCACTAAGAAATGGAGCTTTTATTTGCTTTCATAATACGGAAAAGTATAATCGGAAATTTTTTCCTGACTTCCGCATTTTAACACCTGACAAAAACTATTTTTATTCATTGAGAAAATTGGTTTGCTTTTTACGCTTCGTTTAGCCACTTTTCATTGAATACTGGAAGAATATATTAAATTCAATTTAACACCCATAGTAAAATAGAAATCCAGTAAAATCAAGCCTTTCCAAAGGTTATAATAAAAAGTGCGGAAGCCAGGAGACAGGTTTCAAAAAAATAAATGCTCCAAAAGGAAACACCGGACATACCGGTTGCAATGTTCAAATGCTATTATCTTTGTGAACTCTGTGATTTACCTTTGTGACCTTTGTGGTTAAACACCACAGCCGGATTTAACCACAAAGACCACAAAGGTAAATCACAAAGTGCACTAAGAAATGGAGCTTTTATTTGCTATCATAATACGGAATAGTATCATCGGAAATTTTTTCTTTCTGCAGCCAGTAAGCAAGTGTAACTACTTTTCCTTCCTTCGTTTTTAAGAGTCTTCCGAAGATGGCATTCGTTGCATTAAAACTTACATCGGTAACTCCCAACGTAAATGTTGTTGGCGCTGAAACAGGAACTTCTTCAGGAGTGGTTGCTGCTTTGGGTGGTGGACTTCCAACTGTCAAGACTTTAAAACCATTAAGCTCCAGTAAAGGACGTAGAAAATCTACCCTTTCCTGTTTGAGATTTTTTTCCACCACAGCGCATTTAATGCCGTCGATGTCTTCAAAAAGATGATTCTGATTAATTGCCATTTTAAAAACCGCTTGCCATTGAATAAATGTATTGATAAACCGATCCGAAAAAACCGGTAATGAGGATGCCCGTAATGCAAATAAATAATGCTATGCGAAATGTTATGCCTGTGGTTACTACCGGAATAATATCTGCTCTGCTTTCCATAAACATGGATCGTATCACTCGTAAATAATAATAAAGTGATATCATCATATTTAAAGCTGCAATAGTAATGAGAATGTAATTTCCACCCGATGCTCCTGATGTCAACAAAAATATTTTTCCAAAAAAACCTGCCGTAGGAGGAATTCCAGCCAATGAAAACAATGCAATAGCCATAGTCCAGGCAAGTGCAGGATTCGTCTTAACGAGTCCTTTATATTGAGCAATCGTTTCTTTGCCTGTCTGTTCGCTAATCCTTGAAACAACAGCAAAGGCTGCAAGATTAGAGAATAAATAAATGACAATAAAATAAATTGAAGATGTTATCCCATCTAATAAGTTTCCGGAAATCCCGATTAGAATAAAGCCAATTTGAGTAATGGAAGAAAATGCCAAAAATCTTTTTAAATTTTCCTGGCGTATAGCGAATAGATTTCCAATTACCATAGTAAAGACACTTAACACGCATAAAAGAAGATACCATTCATCTCTAATCATGGGAAAAACACGATAAAGTATAGAAGCAAATACAAAAACCATCGATCCTTTACTTATTACTGAAAGAAAGGAAGTCACTGCAATCGGTGATCCTTCATAAACATCGGCAGTCCAGAAATGAAAAGGCACAACCGATAATTTAAAAACCAAACCAACGAAAAAGAAAATAAACCCTATCAAAAGTAAGGACGATGTATCGGAAACAGAAAGAATATTAAAATCTAATGAGCCGCAGGCTCCGTAAAGAAATGAAATTCCCAAAAGCATAAAACACGAAGAGAAAGCAGAAGAAAAAATTATCTTCATCGCTGCTTCGCTCGATCTTCTTTCATCGTGATTGAAATTACATAAAGCTGCAATCGGTATGGCCGAAAGTTCAACAGAAAGATAAAACATCAGCAAATTACCGGAAGAAATCATTAGAAACATTCCCATCAGTGAAGAAATCATCAGAATATAAAACTCAGCCAAATGTCGCTGACGCTGCATCCAACCGGTTGAAGAAAGACAAATAATTAAAGTACCTGTATTTAGAATATTTTTTTCGAAGGCTATGATATTACTATTGAAAAACATATTACTGAAGAGCATTCCAGTTTGATTAAAAAACCAACCAGCAATGCAGTTAATAACCATCATTGAATTAAATAATTTAATCCAGCCTGTATTATTAATTGCACTTCCCGAAATTTTTGAAATAAGTAATACAACCAGCATCAGAGCCAGCAGCATTTCATGTTTCATCAGGAAAATCATGTCCATAATTAATTTTCTAAGGAAGAATTCGTTGAATATTAACCATCAACTGCTCCGTTGATGGGCTTATTAGATTATTGACAATGAATGGTGTCAAGCCCATTAATAAAATGCCTGCGATTAAGACAACTGCTGCCAATCGTTCGTTCCAAGAAGCATCAGGCAAGTTTATATATTCATTTTTCTTAACCGGTCCCATCAATGAACTTCCTGTTGCGCGAAGAATATAAACCGCTGTAACAACAATAGACATACAGGCAATTATCGTAATAAATCTGTAAAATATTTCTGCCCGCTGCCAGGAGCCAATAAGAATATTCATCTCAGCTACAAAACCGCTAAATCCGGGTAATCCAAGAGAACACAAACCGGCAATAAAAAAAACCGAGCTGATGAATGGCATCATTTTCATCAGTCCACCTAGTTCTTTTACTTCGCGAGTATGCGTTCGTTCATATATCATACCGATTACAGCAAAGAAAAGTGCCGTCATCAAACCATGCGAGACCATCTGTAGTACAGCTCCATGTATTGAAGCTGTTGTAAGCATGCCAATTCCTAACAAAACGAATCCACAATGACTAATGGAAGAATAAGCATTCATGTATTTTAAATCTGTTTGCATCATTGTCGCAAAGGCACCATAAAGAATAGCAATTGCAGCAAGAACTGTAATTGTTCCTGAGTAATAATGAGCAGCTTCAGGCATCAGGAAAGCTGCAACGCGTAAGCAACCATAACCTCCAAGTTTCATCGATATGCCTGCAAGAAACATTGAAGCAGCTGTAGGTGCTGATGAATGCCCGTCAGGAACCCATGTATGAAAAGGAAATAAAGCAGTGAAAACGCCGAAGCCAATAAATAAAAATGGAAAAAATATTTTCTGAAAATGTAACGGTAAATGCTGGGAGCTAAGGGTGATTAAATTAAATGAAGGAATACCATCAGCTGAATTAAAATAAACACCAAATAATCCAACCAATACTAAGGCTGATCCTCCCATCAACATCAATGCTAATTTATTTGCGCTATATTCTTTTTTTCCGCTTCCCCATATTCCAATTAAAAGATATTTTGGAATAACAGCAACTTCTAAAAAGAAGAACATGCTAAAAAGATCAAGTGAAATGAAAAATCCGTAAGCACCTGCACTAAGTAGAATAAGAAGAAAGAAAAATTCTTTTTTCATTTTTTCCATCTTCCAGGAAACAAGAATTCCAGCAAAAACCACTACAGCTGTTAGCAATATCATCGCCATTGCTATACCGTCTATTCCTAAAAAGAAATCAATATGTAAATTACTAAACCACGAATATTTTGTTTGAAATAAAAAAGTTTCTGCTTTATTTACTGATCGTTCGAGTAAATAATTATAAAGCAAAACAACAGAATAAATTAATTGAATTCCGGTTCCCGCTAATGCAATTATACGAATCGATTTTCCTTTTGCCACCAGTATTCCAATGGCTGTTAAAAAAGGTATTATTAAAAGGAGAATAAGATTCATATCAAATTGAAATATAAAAAAGGTAAGAAAGTAAAAGAATTACTCCCAACGCGCCACCTAACATCCATGCTGCATACGACTGAATTTTACCAGACTGAGCACCGGAAGTTGAAACAGACAATACCTCTGTAAGGCGTCCAAATGTATTCATTAATCCATCGACAATATTTTTATCAATCCATGCCACTGGTTTTGCAATCAGGTTGAAGATTATTCTTTTTGTTATAAACTGATAAATTTCATCTATATAAAATTTATTTCTTGCTGCTTTAAAAAATATTCCAAGACTATTCGCCCACTTTTCTGCTTTATCACTTTCTTTTCTGAATAAAAACACAGCCAAGAAAATTCCAAGTAATGATAAACCAACAGGTAATGCCGAAAATGACCAATCAATGTGCGAATCGAGAGGAAAACCATCAGAGCTGATAAATTTTCCGAATGGAATAAATCCTGCTAAAGCAGCGCCGATAGCTAATAAAACTAAAGGTATTAACATTGAAAAAGAACCTTCTCCATGTTTATCTGTATGTTGAGTTAATATATTTTTCCTGTAAAAAATAGAAAAGAATAATCGAAACATATAGAATGCGGTTAACCCTGAAGTAAGAACAGCAAGCCAGAAAATTAATTTATCAGAATTATAAGCTGCCAATAATATTTCTTCTTTACTGAAGAATCCGGCAAAAGGAGGAATACCGGAAATAGCGAGACAAGCGATGAGAAACGCTGCATGTGTCCATTTCAATTGCTTCCTTAATCCGCCCATATCTTGAATTACATTACTATGTATATGATGAATAACTACGCCCGCACAAAGGAAAAGCAATGCTTTAAAAAACGCATGTGTAAAAAGATGAAACATGGATGCCATGTAACCAAGACCATCTTCTCCGCCATAACCGGAAACTCCCAAAGCAAACATCATAAAACCAATTTGAGACATGGTTGAATAGGCAAGAATTCTTTTTATATCACTTTGTGTACAGGCAATAATTGCAGCGAAGGCAGCAGATAATATTCCAATTATAGCTATTGCATGTAAGGCTGCCGGACAAGATATTGCAAAAACAGGGAAAAGTCTTGCGACGAGGTAAACACCGGCAACTACCATTGTTGCAGCATGAATCAATGCAGAGACCGGAGTGGGTCCTTCCATGGCATCCGGAAGCCAAATGTGCAAAGGAAACATTGCTGACTTTCCGGCACCGCCGGCAAATACAAGCATCAATCCCCATGTCAATGCTGAAATACCCATGAATGAAGCACTCACCGCAGCATGGATCTGAGGGGAAGAATGATCTGTTAATCGGGAAATTAATGTATTAAAATCGAGAGTCCCCGAATAATATGACAATACAAGTATCCCTGTGAGAAAACCAAGGTCTGCAAAGCGGGTAACTATGAATGCTTTTTTTGAAGCAGCAACAGCCGAAGGTTTATCGTAATAAAAACCTATGAGAAGGAAACTACTCACTCCTACCAACTCCCAGAAAATATAAGTTTGAAAAATATTAGTTGCAACTACAAGACCAAGCATGGAAAATGTAAAGAGAGAAAGAAATGAAAAATAAGTAGTATATCTCTCTTCGCCTTTCAGGTAACCCATACTGTAAAGGTGAACCATGAAAGAAATTACAGAAACTACAACAAGCATCATTACAGAAATCGGGTCTATTAAAATACCAATATGTATGCTTAGATCAGGTGTAAATTTCATCCATTCGAAGTTGAATGGAATTAATTGTACAAAATGACCATCAACAAAACCATCAATAAAAAAATACTGGTAAGCAATTATTATTGAAAATAAAGCTGAACCAAACAATGATACAGTTCCTGTAATCCCAGCAAATTGACTGAAATATTTTTTACCCATTAAACCAAGCAAAAGAAAACTTGCTAAGGGGAAAAGAATAATTAAAAGACAATATAATGTATTCAATGAAATATATTTTATTTAGAGTTTTAATTCATCTGCATCTTCTACATCAATAGAATTGTATGAACGATACAAATGGATAATAATCGCAATAGCCATTGCCGCTTCTGCAGCTGCAATAGCAATTATAAATAGTGAGAAGAATAAACCATCTGTTTTATCCGGATATAGATATTTATTAAAAACAACAAAATTAATATTGATACTATTTAAAATAAGCTCTATTGACATGAGCATGGTTATCATATTTCTCCGGGTAAAGAAACCATAAACACCTATGAAAAAAAGTGCAGTACTCATAGTCAAAAAATGTGATAATGGAATGCTCATATTTCCTCCGGATTTTTTTTCATGGCAATAGCAATGCAACCAATCATGGCTGCAAGAAGTAGGATACTGACCGCTTCAAAAGGTAAAGCAAAACCGCCATCCCCTGTACTAAGCATTTTTCGTCCGATGACAGCAATGCCTGATGAAAACGATTCTGATGAAAGAATAAAATCATTTCTCAAAATCATGGAACAAACAATTATAAAACCGGCGCAGGCAAGAACGGCACTTAAACCTTTCCGCCAAAGTAATGCATGAGGTAAATCGGATCCGGTATGTGCGGTAAGGAAAATAGAGAAAATGATAAGGACTACTATACCGCCAATATAAACGATAATTTGCACGGCTGCTAGAAATTGAAGGTCCATCCAGAAATATAATGCTGCTATTGCTGTCAGTGAAATTAAAAGCCAGACAGCACTTCTAAATATTTTTCGGGAAGTAACAGCCAGTAATCCTCCAACTAGGATGAAAGCAGATATTACATAAAAAGAAATTACCGATGCTGTCATTCTACGCCCTCCATAAGTTTTGATCCAGGTTCATTTAATATTTTTGTGAGCTTCGATCGATCGTAAACACTGTGCTCGAAAGTTTGCGCCATTTTAATAGCATCTGTCGGACAAGCAATAATACATAGATTGCACATTGTACACAATTCCAAATGATAAACAAATGTATCTAATGCTTTTTTCTTTTTCCCTTCCGGTGAAATATCAAATTTTGTAATAATTTTTATTGTTCCGTTCGGACAAGCGAGTTCACATGCTGTACATCCTGTGCAACGATGTTCATTGCTATCTGTATGAGGCATTACCACCTCACCTTTAAAACGTTCAGGAAGGTTTAATGTATCACGGTTCTCCGGATAATTCTGAGTTATGATTTCCTTATGATGTGTAAAATAATACCCCGTACGCTTCATTCCCGTAAGCAATGAAGCAATCGATTTATAAATATCAGAGAAATATGTCGATAGAAAACTCAATGGATTTAGGTGGTTATTAGTTAATTTTTTATTTGTTAATTCTTAATAGTTATTTGTTATTGATTTTTTTAATCTTTCAAAATCTATTTTGACAAAATCCGAGGCCCAGTCCGAGGCACAGTCCGAGGCCCAGTCCGAGTCCGAGTCCGAGTCCGGGTACGGGTACGGGTACGGGTCCGAGTCAAAAGTGCCACCCCATAATTGCAATCACAGACATAAGTAATAGGTTAAATAAACTTATCGGCAATAAATATTTCCATTCAAGGTTTAATAATTGATCTATTCGTAAGCGAGGGAATGTCCATCGGAACCACATTATGACGAAGATCAGAAAAAATGTTTTTCCAAAAAACCATAGTGAAGTCGGGATATAATCCATAATGTGATTGAATTCCTGCCATCCTCCGAGGTGAAATGGCATCCATCCGCCAAGAAAGAGAGTTGCTCCTATAGCACAAACAATAAAAATATTTACATATTCGGCGAGAAAGAATAATGCAAATCTCATCCCCGAATATTCCGTATGAAATCCTGCTGTTAATTCTGACTCTGCTTCGGCCATATCAAAAGGAGCGCGATTTGTTTCTGCCGTTACAGCAATAATAAATATTACAAAAGAAATCATGGCTGGAATATGACCTTTGAATATCCACCAACCGTTTTCCTGGCTTGCAATAATATCAGATATCTGTAAACTACCGGTGAGAACTATAATGCTAAGAATAGCAAAGCCGGCGGACAACTCATAACTGACAATCTGAGCTCCGCTTCTCATAGCTCCAAGCAAAGAATATTTATTATTGCTTGACCAACCTGCCATTAAAATACCGATTACAGATATTGAAGAAACAGCAGTGATATATAAAACACCAATATTTAAATCCCAAATCTGAAAATTTCTGGCAAAAGGAATCGGAGCCATAAGCAACATAGCACCAATCATTACAATGAACGGCGCGAGATTAAAAAGAAATTTATCAGCGCCATCGGGAGTCAATCCTTCTTTTACCAAAAGTTTTAAGGTATCTGCAAGTGTTTGTGCCATTCCTTTATAACCAACACGGTTTGGACCCACACGGATTTGCATGTATGCAGATACTTTGCGTTCCATAAAAACCAATACAAGTCCGAGAATTGCAAATAATGTTAACACACCTACTCCAACGAGTACGAATTGAATTAAAAGTGCAAAAAATGGAGACAGATGTTCGTTTAAAAACATCTGAACCATAGTAGTTATTTTTTCTAAACTGAACATTTATCTGTCTATATCCGGAATAACTAAATCTAATGAACCCATGATTGCTACAAAATCGCCTAGTTTAAATCCTCTTGTCATTTGATCAAGAGCCGATAAGTTTGAAAATCCTGGTGAACGGAATTTAATCCTATAGGGTGTTGTTCCCCCTTCGCTGACAACATAAACACCGAAATCACCACGAGCTGTTTCAACTCTGGAATAAAATTCACCTTTCGGTAATTTCAAAACTGCTTTTGTCTTTGCCTGAAATTCACCTTCAGGAATATTATCAATAAGCTGATTTAAGATGGAAACACATTCCCTCATCTCTTTCATCCGAACCTGATATCTTGCCAAACAATCTCCTTTTGTTTCGATCGCTTCTTTGAAATCTATCTGTGAATAAATATCGTATGGATAAAACTTTCTTACATCGCAAGAAACACCGGAAGCTCTTGCAACCGGTCCACTGCAACCATACGATAAAGCATCTTCTTTTGAGAGAATTCCTACTCCTTCCATTCTATTTTGGAAGATTACATTGCCTGTAACCATTTCATCATATTCCGGTAATTTTTTTTCAAAGAAAGTAAGAAATTCTTTTACCTCTTTTACAAAATCGGTATGTAAGTCGGCCATAAGGCCACCTGGAACAATATAATTCATTGTTAATCTTGCACCACAGGTTTTTTCCATGATGTCATTGATCATTTCACGTTCACGAAAGGCATGAAAAAATGGAGTAATAGCTCCTACATCCATTGCCATTGCACCCCACCAAAGCTGATGCGATGCGAGTCGTGTTAATTCATCCATAATTACTCTGACAAACTGAGCACGAAGAGGAACTTCAATTTGTAACCCTTTCTCGACAACCAATGCACATGCATGGTTATTAATGTGCGATGAAAGATAATCCATCCGGGAAGTCACATAAATAAATTGACGGTATGAAAGACTTTCACACATCTTTTCTATACTTCGATGTATATAACCTAAATGAGGTTCAACTTTCTTAACAGTTTCACCATTTAATGTAAGAAGTAAATGCAAAACACCATGCGTAGCGGGATGCTGCGGGCCAATATTTATTATAAGATCACCGGTTTCGGTTGTGCCTACTTCTTCGAGCATTTATTTAATAGAAGATTAATTAAAATGCAAAATAATATAAAGAATTTACATGGATGCATATTGATTATAGGTAAAACGAAAATTTATAAGCATACTATTTAAATAAGTAGTTTATTACCCCAAGAAAAAGTCTTCTTATTTTTCAAGATGATTAATATCATCTAAATCTCTTGGACGGTTAGATGCTTTTTTAGTAATTAACAAGTCACGAATATCTATCATCCTAACCTTAACTCCATCAAATTCAGTTAAAGATGAGTTGGCAAATACTTCTTTAAAATCGAGACCCTTTACATTTGTCAATATGTCAATACTAACTGGGGGCCGCCCAAAAGTAAACACATCGAAATTAGGTTGATTTAGAAATTTCTCTTTAGTCATATCAAACAAACTCATACCAAAAATTCCAAATGCTTTTTGCAATGAAATGAAATTCTCCGCCGTGCAGTTTATCCAAATATCAAGGTCACCCGTTGTCCGATTATATCCATAATAAATTACAGCATAACCTCCAACAATAATATATTCTACTCCTGAAGTATTTAATGCGTTTAAAAAATCAACGAAATCCTGATTTAGAATATTACCCATTCTTTCTCATTGAAAAAACATTTCTATCCAATTTGGGTGGATTAAAAAAATCCAGATTATAGGCGCTGGCAATAAGATACCAAGCAGCAGCCAATCGTTCATCAGGTGATTTTTTTAACCAGTATTCCCGATTATTATCAGCTTCATGAAATGTATTGATTTTAAAAGCCGAACGATCCAGTCGATACATAATTCAATTTATTATAATTTTATCATATTAACATCGTCCTCATAATCCTTCCTCAATGGCCATCCTACCCAATCGTCTGTTAGAAATAAACGTCGGAGATCAGGATGATGAATAAACTTTACACCGAACAAATCATATGCTTCACGCTCATGAAATTCAGCAGTCTTCCATATGGATGACACTGATTCTATTTTAGGATCAACTCTATCCTCAATTTTTGCTTTAACGACAATAATTTGTTTATGTAGCTTGGATTCGAGATGGTAAACCATAGAAAGATGAGTTTTCCAATCTACACATGTTACACAAAATAAATAATCGAAAAGAAAATCATCATCTGTTCTCAGTTTTTGTGCAAGCTTTAACCAATGACTGCTATCGATTAAAACGTTCAACCATTGCCCACCTTCTTCGAAAGTTGCTTCCGGAACAATATCAAGAATTTTATCTTTTAATAGTTGAGACATCTTTTAAATTGTTCTTTTTCTTTGTGAACTCTGTGCTTGACCTTTGTGCTCTTTGTGGTAAATTTTTTAAGTTCAGTACTAACTCTCTTTTTAACACAAAGTGCACAAAGGTCAAGCACTAAGATCACAAAGAATACATTTTAACCGCCTCTTTTTATTTTTTCTTGTAATGAAATTAGAGCATGCAGCAATGCTTCCGGTCTCGGCGGACAACCGGCAACATAAACATCAACAGGAATTACATGATCTGCTCCTTTCACAACGGAATAGGTATTATAGAAGAACGGTCCGCCCGAAGTAGCGCATGCTCCCATGGCAATAACATATTTTGGATCAGGCATCTGATCATATAAGCGTTTTAGAACTGGCGCCATTTTATTTACAATCGTTCCTGCAATAATAATTACATCTGCTTGTCGTGCACTGGCTCGTGCAACTTCAAACCCAAACCTCGACCAATCGTATTTAGCGGATGCTGTACTCATCATTTCTATTGCACAGCAACTCGTGCCAAATACAAGCGGCCACAATGAATTTGACCGTGCCCAGTTTAGAACCTCATCAAGTTTGCTAATTAAAATTCCCCCACCGGGAGTTGGATGTACTTGTCCGGGAAAAGTTTTTGCAGGATTCTCTTTTACATCCATTTTAATGCGCCCTTTCTATGTGCATAAAGAAATCCTAAAAATAAAATAAAAAGAAAAATAATAATTTCAATTAATGCAGGCATACCTACTTCCTTTACAACCACAGCCCATGGATATAAAAATACAAGTTCTACATCAAAAATAAGGAACAACAAAGCAAAAAGGTAATATCCGACATTGAATTGAATCCATGACTGTCCAATAGTAGAAATACCGCATTCATAAGTTTCCCCTTTTTGAAGGTTTTTCGATTTCTGTGATAATACGTCCGATAATAAAATTCCTCCTGCAGCAAAAGCAATTCCACAAATTATCAATAGTATTAATGAGCCCGGTCCCATATCGTTTTTGTAAGAAATCAAACCTACAAGAAACTTTTGGAATAATCAATTCAAAAACCAGAAATTATAAACAATTTGCCCTTTATATCGATTTAAATATTATTGCATTTGCCTCTGCTTTCAGTTTTCTAAAAAGCTCATCTTCTATGCGGTGAAAATCTGATTTCTCAAATGACTTCGTAAACCGTCCATTATCCAAATAATGAATTGAGTCACATAAGGTCAATAAATTATCAATAATATGGGAAGAAATAAAGACAGTTTTCCCCTTTTCTTTAAGTGCTTTTATAATAATTTCTACTATTTTAATTGTTTCCATATCAAGTCCGTTAAATGGCTCGTCAAAAAAAAATATTTTTTTGACTTGTTTTAATACTCCAAGCAAAGCCAATTTCTTTTTCATTCCGGTAGAATATGTTTCTATTAAATCATTAAGAGGAAGTTTAAAATAATCCTGCAATATTTTTAAATTGAAATCCAAATTGGTTTGATTGAAAATATTTAGATACTCATTTCCTGTAATTCTGGAATAAAAAAAGTTGACAGTTTCTAAATAACCAATGTCATTTTCCGAAAGGTCTTTCTCATTAAATTTTATTTGCCCTGAATCAACTTTTAAATTCCCTGAAAGTGCATTAAAAAAAGTTGTCTTTCCCGCTCCATTTAATCCTACTATTCCATAAACCTGATTTGGATAAAAATTAATAGAAATATTATCTAATGCAATTCTTTCTGAAAATTGTATTGACAAATTTTGAATTTTAATCATGCAAATAATTAATTAGATTTTTTTGTGCTTTACCATAATAATAAAAAGACATAATAATAGGAATAGGTAAAAAATATGGAATTAAAGAGCCCAGTGACGCAAACGATAAAATAATATTATTACCAAATAAATTTTTATTCTGTTGATACAAAGAATATTTAAAACAAATTGCAAAAAACAATAAAAATAATTGAATTGGAATAAATAAAAGTTCAAGCAGCCATAAGTCTAAATTAAAAATTAAATTTATTAATACAATTGGAGAATAAAGAATTAAAATATATTTTGAATGCCTAAAGAGTTTACGCTTAATAAATCTTTTCGGATTAAAATTTCCTTCTTTAAGTATATGAAGCGGCTCACATTCACTATAAAAGGAAACTATTGAAATTGTTATGAGCCAAAGAATAAATAAAGGTAGAATTCTAAACCAACAAAATGCGATTGCAATAACATATAAGGGTATTAAAAATAAAAACGATTTTCTAATTCCACTAATCCATTCAAAATCGTGAGAGGAAATTATCGAAGAAATATTTTTTAAAAATGTTTTCTGCTTTAAAGTGTATTTAAGAAATGGCAATAAATATAAACTAAAGATTAAAACTGGATAACAAAACCAATTTTTACTGAATAATATCATTAAAGAAAAAGGAAATGTCAATATTAAATATTCTACAAAAATCTCTCTATGAGGATTTTCTAAATGGTTATATACAAATGATTTGTCCTTACGATAAGATTGTAGTGACAAGCAACTGATAAATAAAAATGAAATTAATAAAAAAGCCTCAGAAGTTTTTTGATAGATTGTATAAGAGAAGTAAATTAAATAAAATAAAAAGCCGAGAATTATGAAAGATCTTAAACCGGCCTCTTTCAATTCCCTTTTAATTTGTATAAAACGAATATTGAGTAATATGGTCATTTATTAAAAAAAAATACATGTAAAATTTTCATGAATTAATAAATATTACTCCTATCCCATTTTACAAATCCAATAAAGCAATTTTTTATTAAACTATTTTTTAAAATCCAATGAAACAGAATTTACACAATACCTCAAACCTGTTTCTGTGGGACCATCATCAAAAAGATGCCCAAGATGAGACCCACATCGTGCACAAACAATTTCTTTTCTTATCATCCCATGTGAAGTGTCTTTAATAGTGATTATTTTCCCACCCTCTATTTCCTTGTCGAAAGAAGGCCATCCACAACCCGAATCAAATTTCATATCAGACGTAAACAATTCATTACCACATGCTCCGCAAACATAGATTCCTTTTTCATTGTTCAGATAAAATTTACCACTAAAAGGCGGTTCTGTCCCTTTTTCACGCAAGACACGATATTGTTCGGTGGATAATTCTTTTTTCCACTCTTCGTTGGTTTTATTTAATTCCATAGTTTTGGGGAATAAATTAAGTATCAAGAGTCAATAAAAAAATGATTAACAAAGATATGAAAAAACTAAAACTATCAATTATTTTGACACTAACGTTTGGTTGCATTGTTGCCATAGGGCAAGCTGTGAAAGAAAATAATAATTCTTCTGTCGGAAATGGGAATGCGATGAAAACTAATTTGAATGAACCAAATGCGATTAATCCTGCAATGGATAATATCCAAAGTTATGAAAAAGATGGCGTAGTTATGAATAAGAATAACCACCCGGAATCGGATCTGAGCAATAAATACAATCGAAAATTTTTCGAAGAAACGAAAAAATAATTTAATCTTATTTTTCGATTTTCAATTAGGTTTGTTTCTCTCTGTCAAATCTGTCAGACTAGAAAGAGCCATCATTTGACGCATCGTTTGCTGCATACCGTCCGGTGAACCATCAAGGAAAATTATATTTCCTTTACCTTGCTCAGCGAAATTCTTAACGGCTTCTGTCCACATACTAAAAAGAATAACTGATGTGTCGAGATTTGCTGTTTGCAATTCTTTTGCAGCTTCTGTCATCCCCTTCGCAACTTCTTGTCTAAATAGTGCAACTCCCTGACCTCTCATTTGTGCTGCTTCTCTTTCTGCATTAGCAGATATTTTAATAAAATTACCCTCCGCTTCCGCTGCTTTTGTTCTGGTAATCAATAAAGCTTGTCCTTCATTTTCTGCAGCTGCTTTAAGATTATTGGAAGCCACAACCTGACTCATAGACTTCATAATTACTTCGTCGAAAGTAATGTCATTTAACTGAAGATCTTTTAAATGATAACCCCACTCTTCCAGATTTCTGTCTATTTGCTCCTTGACATGTTCAGTTATATCCTTCCTTAAACCCAATACATCTGCCTGTTTTTTGGTAGCTACATATCCCCGAATAGAACCTTCAATTGTTCGAATTAATGCTTGCATGAAGTTTTTATCGTCCACGAATTTAAAAGCTACATTGATAATATATTTTTCATCCTGATCAATGACAGAATACAACAACATCGCTTTAAAATAAACATTTGCCTGATCTAT
>JANOVV010000121.1:0-1700 GCA_031417555.1 Bacteroidota bacterium | reverse complement strand
GAGCCTGAAACCATCTATTTGATTACACGCTTCCGCAACGATTGTTAATTCTTTTTTTTCATGATGATTAGTTTTTATATTACATTCGTGAATGTAAACAATGCAGGGCTACGGAGGCGTTAGCCGGAGTTTTGTGCAACATTAGGTATTGCCACAACGCTTTTTTTCTCTAATTTTGAATTATTGTAAAAAAACGCTGCGGTTATACTTACCGTTACAAGCAATGCTAAAACAAAAAACATTCCAACAAATCTGCATCTTATTTGCATTTACTACTTCGACAATGAGAGCAACATCGCAGACATTTGTCGACACTACTAAGCTATGGAATATTGCAGAATGTTCAGCTGGACCATTTAGTTCATATTGCCACCCTGTTTCATATAGACTTCAGGGAGATACAATCCTTGGCTTATATTCTTATAAGAAACTATACCAGACCACTGATACGACTCTTACGAACTGGGGATTGGATGGAGCATTAAGAGATTCAGGACAAAAAGTATTTTACCACAACTTCAACAACGAATATTTGCTTTATGACTTTGGAGCAAATGTTGGTGACACAATAGAATCAATCTTATTCTGCTCCTATAATTATTTAATAGTTGACTCCGTTGACACGATAACTATACATGGGCAACCAAAGCGCAGATTAATTTTTAATTTTCCAGGATGTGCATATACAGAAGAATGGATTGAAGATATCGGCAGCAATCACGGTGTTATAAACGAATTTATTGTAAATGGCGATCTTGTTGCGGACTTCGGTGAAATTTTACTTTGCTATTGGCAGAACGACACAGTTAAATTGATAAATCCAGAATACAACGATTGTTATTTCAATACAGTCGGCATTGACGAACAATACAACACAAATTACTTTACAATAACTCCAAACCCATTCACTGATTTTGCAATCGCTGAACTTCATGGAATTAAATCAAAATGGACTTGGACACTTTACAATTTTATAGGACAGAGAGTACAACACGTTGAAAACATTGACAATTCACATCTAACAATCAAAAAAGAGCACTTAGCGACCGGTGTATATTTATATCAAGTATGGAATGGAAAACAGATTATCGTGACCGGAAAACTTGCAATAGAATAATAAAGCAATGCTTGTAACATCGTATAGCCACAACCTTTTTTTCTCTTTTTATTTTTATATTTTTGTAAAAAAGGCTGCGGCAATACCCCGGGCGTTTTGCGAAACCCGTGGGCAGCACAGCGACTTCAAAAAGCACGCAAGAATTGAACAATACTTCTCAACTTTTGCCTAACTAAATTTATACAAATGAAAACCCTAACATCAATTTTATTTTTTACCTGGCTTACAATAATTTCATGCAAGAAGGATTCAAACGAAGAAATTAATACTCCTTCAGAGACAGTGCAAAAAGGAATTTCGTATCCAGATTCAATATATTACGGGAAAAATATCCTGTCATTTCCTGATTCAACTGTATTTTCTGAAGGAACTAATTATGAAATGGGAGCTCTTTTAGAGAAGGACGCAAGTTTATATTTGGTAATGACTAATTATCCAGTTATTGATACTTTGACTGGACATGAGACTTTATGGTTTCATGGAAATGATACAGGATGGTCAGTTGAAATCTACAATGACTCAACTGATACCCAAAAATTTATTTCTTCTCAAACAGGAAAGATTAATTCTCAAATTAACTTTC
>JANOVV010000120.1:0-17071 GCA_031417555.1 Bacteroidota bacterium | reverse complement strand
AGATGTAAATATTAAAATGTATATCAATGGTACTGATGTTACGTATAACCCGAATAATTCGGGATGGAGTCACGATTATAATCCGGTTTTAAGCGGAACAGATATGTACTTTGGTTTACAGCATAACGTTGGTCCGGGTGCCGTTGATAATAATTTTTTTCGCGGTAATCTTGATGAAATAAGAATTTGGAACCGGGCATTGTCACAGGTGGAAATTCAAAACAGATATCAGACAAACTTATTTCCCGTTAGTGAAACAGGTTTGGTTGGTTACTGGAAATTTGATGAGGATAGTGATTTGGTTGCAAATAATTCTTCATCGACAAATGTTTCTGCAATTTTATATAACGGTGTAACATGGAGCAAAGACGCTCCTTTTCTATCTTCAGTAAATTCAGATACAATTGTCGGAACTGGGAATGTAGTTCAACAACAATTAGCTGATTATTCTGTTAATCAGCAGCCGGGGTTAAATTATAACTGGAATGTTTTAAATGGCACTATTCAAAGCGGGCAAAATACAAATAGCATTTCGGTTGAATGGGGAAATCTGCTTGGTTTAGGCAGCGTAATTATAGAGGCAAGTAATGGCACTTGTAGTTTTACAGATACAATGTTTGTACAAATTGGAGTAAATGGTATTCATGAAAATGACGAAGCCGGAACACTGGTAATTTATCCTAATCCTGCAAAAAATAAAATTAATATTGAATTCAAAGATTTTCTAAAACTGAAAAAAGCGAATTTGATCATTACTGATCGGCTTGGCGAAATTGTAAAAAAGGTAAGTTATTCCGATAACAATCAAAAGAAAATTTACATCTCTGTAGACGACCTAAGTAATGGGGTTTATTTTTTAAACCTAATAACAGGAAATCAAATTATGACGGAAAAATTTTTAATCATTAAATAATTTTTAACTTTTTTCTCAGATAAAAGCGGCCATGAAAAATTAGCCGCTTTTATTTTTTTAATCTCTTGTAAAACCATAAACCACTAAAAAGCAAAACTAAAATTGCAAACAAATAATAATTGGTATAATTGATTCTATTTTTAAAAATTACCGGGGAGGTATTTCCTGTTAAAACAATTCCGCTCCAATAAAACGGACTGGCCAATTCTGACGTTTTGCAATTTGCCAAATAGTCCCTTTTTGAATTTTGTAGTGCCGTATTTTTTTCCAGCCCTTTCTCGAGATACTGAAAAAATTTACTTAATATTTCAGCCGTGATTTTATCATCTACTTTCCAGAGTGTAGTAATCGTACTCTGGCAACCGGCATAAGCAAAGCCTCTTGCAAAATCAATCACACCTTCACCCTCTACAATTTTACCAAAACCGGTTTCACACGAAGCAAGTACGGCTAAATTGGCATTAAATTTTAATGAATATAAATCCTCTAGCATTAATGAATCAATATCACTAAAATAAATACAAGAAGAAAGTGGGTTATTTAAATTTGTTTTGGAATGTGTGGCGAAATTTAAAATTGCAGTATTGGATTGATTTTTCAAAAAAGCAATTGAGCTTTCCTTAACCGGATCGAATATTTTACCGTTCCATTCATCGGCTATTTGTTCGGACATCCTTTTGCAAAATGGCAGAGAGGCCATCCTGTTAAATTCAGGTGCAATTGAAACGAGATTCCCATTATTAAGTTTTTCAGAAACATTATTAAAGAGCAACGAGGAAGATAGCGAATATGAAATGCAATATTTATTTATAAGCCAGTCAGGTTTGTCTGAATTCACCGTGTTCAATGCTTCAAACGGTATAAGTGAAATATAACTGTGGGGAATTATTATTAATCTTTTAATACCAGAGCCCAATGATAATTTAACCGGAGAAAATAATTCTTTATAGATCTCCCAGGAAAGTCTATTGGTTTTCGCTTCGTCTCTGTTTAAAATAGCATTTCTGAATTTTTGAATACTTTCTCTTATATCTTCCGGTGAATTCAACTTCAATAATTTCGTCATTGTTTTGGTAATGATGAAAACGTAAATGCCATTACCATCATCGGCATAATATTCAATAACTGCTGTTTCATCAGTTAATTTGTTCTTTACTTCATTTAATGATATTGTTCCTATTTCATTATTAAGCTCAGTTTTACAGGCAAAAACATTCCGCAGAAGAACTGCATATTTACTTTTCTCAGTTAACTCAAATGCCTTAATTTTAAATTCATCTTTTCCTGTAATTAAGAACAATTTATAATTTGAACTGATTGCAGATTGAAATGGAACATTTGAATACAATGAAAGAATATGGGAAAAATCAAGTGATTGGAAATTTTTAATAATCTGATCCCACAACAAAATAGCATATTCAGAATGCGAATAAAGTGCATCGAAATATTTCTCATCATGAGTTTTAGTATAGAGTTTTTCAAAAGCCCTGATTTTCCATTGAACAACCTGTATCAATTGATACGGATAAAAACATTTCGTCGTATTCGGAATTTGAAAAGGATCATCGCTTTGGGCATTACCGATTAATTCCTGGATCGAATGATTGTAATTTTTTAAACTGCCCGCTAAACTATCAACTCCATAAGCATAGTATAATAAAAGCCCTTTCACAAACATAGTCATGGCTGAACGCGGGTTTTTATTACCGGATATTCTATTATTAATACTTATTGAAAGATTGTAATATTTATTTGCTGAGTCCTTGTATTGAATAAATAATTTATTTTTTTTATCCCGGACATTATCATTGTACGTATTCCCGATGTTGTGTAATATCAAGGCTTCATAGTAAGAAGGTTGTTTGTATTTTTTTCTGATCAGTTCTAATGCCTGAAAATAATATGAACGGGCTTTATTGTAACGATAGAAATATTCATTCCCTGATTTATCCCCGGATGATTTCGTACTATATGCTACTTCATTAAGTATTTTCGCATATTTTATTGTGTCGATTATTTGTTTAAGATTAGAAATGATCTGAAGCGACTGTTGCAGGTATATGGATGCTGAATCATAATTTTGTGCTTCACTAAAATAACGTCCTATATTGCTAAGAGAAAAGGCAATTTCTTCGTCATCGGCGGGAAATACTTTTTTTTTACTATTTAATGAATATGTGAAATATTTAAATGCTTCATTCAAATCTTCCATCACAAAATAAATTTCACCAAGCCATTCATCGGTTTCTGCAATTAGATTCAAATTATCGTTTGACTTCAAAAGATTTTTTTTGTGATTGGAAAGCAAATTGAATGCGGAATAGTAGTCGCCTTTCTTATATAAAAGTTCAGCCTGATTAATTATCGCATGGTGATTATCAGGCAAATTATTTGATTCTGCATTTAAAAATGAAAGAAAAAGGAAAAGGAATATAAGCCCTGTTCTGCGTAAAAATATTTTCATGATGGAAAATACTAAAATATTTGACAAAGGCTTTATTTAATTATCGTAATTTAGTATTATTTAATAAAATTAAATGAATCTATAAACAGGCGCATGTACCCTTTCAACCGTATTTATTTAATGATATCAATTTTTTTATCCACTTCCCGCATTAACCTTTTTGCACAAAAAGTTTATTCCGTCCAGTATGCCAATCAGGCCGACATAAAGGTTTACGTTGTTAAATACGAAAACCAGGCTGACCTGAAAGTATATAAGGTTAGCTATGAGAACCAGGCAGGTAAAAATAATGGTAAGTGGTTTTTCACCAAGTATGAAAACCAGGCTGAAAAGAAGATATACTTTGTCGAATATGAAAACCAGGCCGATCTGAAAATCTTTTTTGTTCCTTACGAAAACCAAGCTGGCTGGAAAAATAAAAAATTAATGCATCTACTCTAATTACCCACTGGAGCGCGGATTGCGACAGGATTAACAGGTTTGAAAAGCCGTTTGAAAAAAACCTACAACGTTCGCTCAATTTTCGCGAATTAAGAAAAGACATTTAATAAATACTACTCTGTTTTATTCCATTTATTTTGCCGCATTGATCATTAAATATAATAATTTTGACCTGGCATAAAATCACCAACTCTCCCCTTTCCCAACAATAATGTTTAACCAAAAAAGTACGCTTCGCGAAAATATTTTTGAATATTTTTGCAGGAGTTATAAAAAATGATTAGTATCTTTGTGCTCCTTTTCAGGGATACATGATAAAAAGACTCTCATTTAAGCAGAAAATCTCTTTTCAAAAAATAATTATGTACCCGGTGATATTTTTCAAGGATCTATTCGTCTTAGTTTTGTAGGTGATCATAAGAGGCCGGATTAAGTAAATTAAATTTTAAATTCCAGAATTATCTTTCGTACAATAACATTCTTAACCGGTTATCCGTATATAGATTATAAAAATAATTTTCACTGATTCTAAAAACTCAACTTAATGAAACACACATCGGAAGTTAGTTTTTTTGTAAATAACCAGTCTTTTGTTGCTTTTTTGTCACTTTCATCAAATTGTTCTTCCCTGCCCTATCGTCCGCTCATGCGATATAGTTTTTAATTGATCCCGGCTGCATTATAAGATTCTCGCTCTGAATACGGAGCCTGGAAAGTATTGTCCCGAAATTTTCACAACGATCAATTAAAAACTAAATCCCATGAAAAACCAACAAAAAGGAAATCCTGAAACAGGTAAAATGGTTGAGGTTATCTTCAAAAATCACTTCAAAGTATTGATGCGTATAGCTAAAAATAAAGTTAAATGCGATGCCGATGCTGAAGACCTTGTTTCGGACTTCATCCTTCACTACAGTGTGAAAATGAACGATGGAAGAGAGATTGGTGACAGGCTCAATTTACCCTGTATTTTGAAATCTTTCGGCAATTATGTTATAGACTTCTTCAGGAAGAAGAAATCTGTCAGGTTCAGTGACCTTTTAATAAATAATGAGGATGGAGAAGAAAGCAACAGTATGTTCCCCGATTGTGCAGGTAACGAATCAACCGATGACTTTTTAATAAGTTCAATGAACAGGAAAACCCTGGGCGAGTTAATGGACAAACTTTCTGATGACAACCGTCAATTACTTGTTATGCGTTTTTATGAGCGACTTGATAACCCTAAAATAGCTGAACGTCTTAATAAATCAACCGACTACATCGCTATGAGGATTGGGCGTGCCAAAGATGCCTTCAGGAAAATCTTAAATAAATATAAACTACAAAGGGATGACTTTTAATTTGTCTTTCCTTTTTAAAAAAATATACTTCGAGTCTGATATAAATCCTGACTTCAATCGTTTTATTATTAATGAAAATATTAAGATATGCGTTTTTTTAATGAAGGATCAGCAGGCCCCGAACAATACAGGGAAGCCATAGAATACATGGAGAAAGAAACAGACCTCAACTACAGGAAAAGAGAGTTAATGAAAAAGATCATGTTCATCGGCTTACTGGTATTTATCTTCTCCATTCTCGAAACATTATTCTTCAGCCGGCTCATAGGATTCTCCGGAATGGCGATCAGCTTAATTGCAATTTACATCAGCAACAAAAAAAAGATTTCTTACCACATGTGTTTAAGTTTCGCCTGTTACTCTCACAAGATGTTGCAAGATGAATTGACACAATTGTATACTCAGAAAAAAACTGAATAAACATTTCCCATTTACATTTTGAATTAATTTATTTAAAGATGCTTTTATGACTGCAAGTGCCTTTATGATAACAGGAATTACCCCCTGTTTCGATTTCTAAATCATTTCCCATCGTTGCGAACCGCTGCGAACCTTTGCATCGTTGCGTTTAAACACCGGCATTCCAATTTACCATAAGCACTGAATAATAGTTAGAATCATTTACAATGAATAGTTGCGGGAAAAACCAAAGTCGGATTAAAACGCAAAGGCGCAAAGTTGCGCAACGAAATAATGAAAAATAATTTTTTATTTATGATTATAAAATTTCCGCCGACAAAAAATAAATATTCCAAATATTGATATACACTATCAATCTATTCGTTTTTATCCTATAGATGAAAGGCGACAAAGCCTCTCCTTAACCTTAAAACACTCAAATATGAAAAATCATTCATCAATCATTGCATTCATTCTTCTCTCTTTCGCTCTGTTACTCGGAGCCTGTCATTCCGGAAAGAACATTGCGAAAGTTGAAAACCTGGAAAAAGTAACTCTTCCCTTCTCTTCTTCAGATTACCGCACTGATGAGAAACACTTCCGCTTTGTGCAGTCGCACGAAAGCACTGACCTTTCACTTGCAAAAACACGTGCGGTGATGAAGGCGCAGATTGGATTAGCCGGTACTGTAGAAGTGATGCTGAAATCCGTAATGGAAAATTATACAGCAGAGCGAAAAATTAAGCTTTCTGAAATGAACGATAAATACAGTGAAATCAGCCGTCTTGTCTTATACAGAAATCTTAAGAACACAAGGATAATCGGAGAAGAAGCCTTTATGAATAAAACAGATAAAAGTTATTCTTACTGGGTAGCCATTGAAGTGGATGCCGCTGACATATACAATGACATAGTAAAAGGCATCACCTCTTCCGACAAACTCCGCCAGGATTTTGATGAAGCAAAATTCCGCGAAATATATAATGAAGAAATCCGCAAAAAGGAAAACGAACAAAATAACACTCTTAATAATGCCGCGAAATAAATTGTTCAGGACGCTGCTGTTCTTTATCAAAATCGGAATCCCGGTTTATGGACAGCAAATTGATTTGGCAGAAGGACGCGCTGAAATAATTGTCTCGACTGACCGCTCTATCGATGAGTACGTGAAAAAATGTACCAGCGAAGCAAGAATGAATGCTGTCGCTGCCACAGCTGGTCTCACAATATTCAGCGGACAGGCAGGACTAACCACAGAAGTAAACGGACTCATGAAAAATGATACCTATTCACAGTACAGCGAAGTGATGTCTGCAGGTTACTGGTTAGGCGATGTGAAGCCGCCTGAAGTGATTAAGGAAATCAGTCCCGACGGAACTGGAATTATCGGATGCAGCGTAAGCGGTTATGTAAAAAAGAAAAATCCTTCGAAAGCGATGACTATAAATGCTCTTGAATGCCCCGATATTAATTGCGTTAAGGATGTCTACTATTCAGGTCAGCGTTTGTATCTCAATATTCAATCTGCCTCAGAAGGATTTATTTCCGTCTGGTTGGAGGATATGGGTGAGAAAAAAGTATACCGTCTAGCACAAGGGCGTAAAATATTTCCCGGGCATGCAACCCTTTTCTTCGACAATGAGGAAATTATCCTTACAGCAGATGAAAACCAGATGCAGGGCCTTCTCCGTGTGTTCGTAATCAGGACAAAAAATTCGGAGAATGTTGTTTCTGTCGGTGATGAATATTATTCATGGGAAGGCGGAGTAAAAAATATTACACCAGGTTCCGTTGCAAGCGACAGATTTTACAGCGAAGCAATGCAGCGGCAGCTGACGACAGAAGACATGGACATGCAAACCATTCTCATAAATGTCATAAAATGAAAAAAGCATTCGTAATATTATTTTCTCTGTGTGCATTAACCGCAAAATCACAGTACATAACGAACCTTTCGTTCAATACTGAATCAGATAAAATTATCATCGTATTTGATTTGCATGGAGATGCCGGTAAATTCTATAAGCTGGACATATCATTTAATGACCGCAACGGAAAAGAAATATTTCCGAAATCACTGCAGGGTGATTATCCCTATGCGACATCAGGAATGCAGCAGAAAATTATTTGGGATGTACTGAAAGACGAAGAAGAATTATCCGGAGAATTATGTGCAACAATTAAAATCGCTGATACAAAACAAATCTACATGAATGGCGGCCCTGGAAATGTATTCTTATCTGCAGTTATGCCAGGCTGGGGAGATGTGTATGTAAACAATCAGGAAGCAGCCATCAATCCCGGTTATATTGCACTTACTTTTCTTGGCTCGCTCGGATTCGGATATTATTCTCATCAGAAATACAAAGAAAATTATTCCGCTTATCAGTCAGCGCAGGAGCAGTCATACATCGACGAATATTATACTAATGCGGATTTCTACAGGAAGCAGACACGTTTTTGGTATGGCATGGCGGCAATAATCTGGACAGCCGACGTGCTGCATGTATTGATTAAAGGTTTTAACAATGAACGTGAAAATAAATCCGGACTGAATGCGCTTTCTATCCGCACAAATCATGGAGCGATTGCCTTATGTTATAAATTCTGACCATGCGAAAATTTATACTCACTATTATTTGCATTATCCTTCAAATACAGGCCTACAGCCAGCAGGCAAGCTCGGGGTGGAAATACGTTTCCATTGCGAAACATAAACCTTCAACCGGAATTCCTGTTCTTTCCGTCATTAAAGTTGAATGGACTGATAAAAATAATAATGGAATAATTGACGGCGGGGAAAGTGGTACGGTAAGTTTAACTCTGCACAACAGAGGCAACGGAACAGCGGATAATGTGGAGGTAAATAGTGAAGTAAGCCGTCACGCTGAAAAACTTTCATTCCAAAGGAGGATAAGTATACCTGCAATATTGCCCGGACAAGAGTCAGTTATAAGGATTCCTGTAACAGCATCATACGACATACCCACAGACTCCGTTGCATTTACCATTCGTGTTATTTCACTCGAGGGATTGCAGCCGGAAGCCATTGTTGTTAAAATAAAAACTCGGTACAACTCTCCTGAATTAAAATTTGCCGGAGTTTTACTGCGTACACAATCGGATGCTTTTCTGCCCGGCGAGAATATCTGCCTGGAAGTATTAATAAAAAATACGGGCAGAGGAAATGCGGAGAATGTAAAAATAAGTCTGTCACTTACTGATGATGTACTCAACCTTGATTCTACCTATGCCTCTGTTCCACTGCTTGAACCCGGTGCTGGTTATAAGGCTTCCTTTCAAATAATCGTTAAACACACCGTAAAGACTTCTGAAGTTCCAATAAAGATTACCGCTGTTGCTGCTAACGGAGAGTCAACCGACACAATATTAAAAATCAAACTGAACAGTTTTTCTTCAGCGCGCATACTCAGGGTTGAAGCACGTGAAAATAAAATCACAAATGCCAGAACCTTACCGGGGATAGAAAGCCTGACATCAGACATAGACGTAGATATTCCTTCTTCGGGTAAGCTAAGGCCCGACAGGTTTGCCTTTGTAATCGGAAACCAGAATTACGTTTATTACAACGATGATGCGAAGAACATCAGTGATGTTGATTATGCCATCAACGATGCTATTGCTTTTTCAGAATACGCACATGGTGTTCTTGGCATAGAGCGTGAAAACATACTTACCCGTCTCGATGTTACTGCGGGTAAGCTTTCCTCTGCCATAGAGCGGATGAAAGATTTGCTGAACGGCAGCAATGACAGCGCTGAGTTATTCATCTATTATGCAGGACACGGCGTTCCCGCCCGCTCCGGAAAGGATGTACTCCTTCTGCCGTCAGATGTTCTGCCATCCGATACACTATCTGCTTTTCCACTGAATAAAATAATCATGTCATTCAGCACAGCGAAGACAAGAAGAATAATCATATTCCTGGATGCCTGCTATAGCGGCACCGGACGCGCTGCAGGGTTGCTAGCATCCGCCAGAGGTGTGAAAATAATTCCCGCAGGCTTCCAGGCTCCGCATAGAAGCGTAGTGTTTTCTGCAGCAGGAAGCATGCAGGCAGCATACGGTTATAGAGCCAAACAGCATGGCTTATTCACCTATTCGCTGCTAAGTAAAATGAAACAGAATCCGGGAATTACCTGGGGAGAATTGTCTGAACACGTAAAACAGGAAGTGGAAAATCTTTCCATCCGCGAGAACGGCGTGCTTCAGCAACCAGAAATAAAAATCAGTCCTGAGATGAAAGAATCATGGTCATCAATCCGTATTAATGACAGAATAAAATGACAATACGTTTCCTGAAAATATTAATTCTGATTCTGGTGCTCACATCAGTAAGCTGTAAAAAGGACGACTTGCTAAGAACCAACCCCTATGATGGAAACGGAACCACCTCCACCCTTCCGGGTATTTCTACCGGATACTTTTATGCCTCGTGCAATACGGTTACTTACCATGGGGAGGTATCATCAGGCGGCGCCCTGCCTGTGGAAGAGCGCGGCGTCTGTTATAATTATTCAGGCAATCCCTCCATTTCATTCTTCCGTATTAATTCAGGTTCGGGAACGGGCAGTTATGAATGCATCATTCCTAACCTTTTGAGCGGATATACTTACTATTTAAGGGGTTATGCTGTCAATGCTCGGGGGATTTCGTATGGGGAGGAATTGTCTGTAAGCATCAATTGACGTGGCAATACCAGTAAAATAAATTATCAGGACTGGAATAATGATGAATCGTTTTAGCTATGCTCGCAATTAAAATAAACAGCTGTCGGCTATGAAATTAAGTGGTAATTGTTTAACTAGCAGGAGTATTTTATTGAGTGTTTTATATTAAACTTTTATTTTTTTAAGAATATCTTTTTATGGCTGCTTCTAATGAACGCTTGTTGACTAAGTCGAGGTTTAAACTTGGTTTGGAATGTGTGACGAAACTTTATTATACCGGAAAGAAAAAAGAATATGCAGACGAAGATCTTGATGATCCTTTTCTGAAAACACTTGCTGAGTATGGATTCCAGGTGGGGGAACTTGCCAAGTATTATTTTTGTGAAGATCCCGTACTGGAAAATATTACCATCACCGAAAGGAAATATGATGAATCAGTTGCAGAAACTAAAAATCGTTTAGCGAATAAAGGAAAAGTTGTAATTGCCGAAGCAGCTTTCCGTTACAACAATCTTTTTATCCGGTCAGACATTATTATCAAAGAGGGAAATAAAATAGACCTCTATGAAGTGAAAGCGAAATCATTTAACGGAGACGAAAAGGATGGGAACATCAGCGATTTTCTTTCGCATGAAGGAAAACCAAATGAAAGTATAAATAAAGGCTGGGTGCCTTACCTCTATGATCTGGCGTTTCAGAAGTATGTAATGCAAAATGCCTTACCGGGTTTTATTATCAGGGCTCACTTGTTAATGGCAAACAAAGATTCAACTGCTACGATCGATGGTCTTAACCAGAAGTTACGCATCGTGCGTGATGATGGTCGTGCAAGTGTACAACCAGTAGCCGGATTAAAAGCATCCATGCTTGGTGAACCGATTCTGAAAGAAATTAATCTGGATGATATTATTGACAAAATCTATAATAAGTATGAAGTACCAACGGACTGGAAGAAAGGAGTAATGTTTAAGGAATTTGTAGAATTCTGCGAGAAGATTTACTTAGAAGACAAAAGAGTATATGCTCCAATTGGTGCCAAATGCAAGGGATGCCAGTTTTTTTCTTCTTTGGGAAATCCGGATGGATTGAAAAGCGGCTTTCATGAATGCTGGAAACATAACACCGGTTTTAGTGATGAACTCTTAAGTCGGCCATTGGTTATCGAATTGTGGGGAGGATTGGCCGGTAGTATATCACTTACTCAAAATCTTATTGAGAGCGGAGTCTTTCTTCTGGATAAAGTTGAAGAAACGATGATTACCCCAAAATCATCAAATAACAAAAAAGAAAAAAAGCCTGGCTTGCTCCCGATTGAAAGGCGCATGGAACAGGTTAACAGGGTGAAAGAAAAAAACGGGAAAAGCTACTTTGACAAAAAAGGTATGGAGAAAGAAATGAAGGACTGGAAATATCCGCTTCATATGATCGATTTTGAAACAAGCATGGCGGCTCTCCCCTTTCTTAAAGGACTGAAACCATACGAGGGAATCGCATTCCAGTTCTCACACCACATCCTGAATGAAGACGGTACAGTGGAACATAAAGGCCAATTCCTGGAAATGGAAGTAGGAAGGTATCCGAATTACAATTTTGTAAGAGCCCTGAAAAAAGAACTTGAAAATGATGAAGGTTCTGTTTTCCGCTACCACTATCATGAAAATTCATATCTGAATATGATCATGCGGCAATTAATGGATCCTGCATGCAAAATAAATGACAGAGACGAATTAATTGCATTCATTAAAACAATTACCCGCAGAAAAATTGATGGCAAGAGTGAGGACGCCGGTAACAGGGAAATGATCGACCTCTGGGATCTCGTATTACGATATTATTATTCTCCCGCTACTAAAGGAAGTAATTCTCTTAAGCAGGTTTTGCCGGCAATAATTAATGACAGCAAACACTTAAAAGATACATACGGCAAAGCCGGTTACTATGGGAAAAATCTGACTGTGAAAAGCAAAAACTTCGATGATCACGTCTGGATACAAGAGAACAAGAACAACGATCCATACAAAACACTGCCTGAGGTATTCAGTGGTCACAACCGTGAAGAACTGGACAACCTCGTTAAAGATTTAGAAGGACTTGCAGACGGCGGCGCAGCACTTACTGCCTACAATTACCTTCAATTCTCATCTGTACCTGAGATGCAAAGACAGGATATCTGCAATGCTTTGCTTCGTTATTGCGAATTGGATACGCTTGCTATGGTGATGATCGTGGAGGGGTGGAAGCATTGGGAATAAAATTAAAATTTATTATTGGAAAATATTATTAACTGTAATAGCTATAAAAATATTAATGAATAAGAATTAGCAAATAATAATTAAAACTAAATACTATGTCAGGAATCGGACACATCGGTGAAATGTTTGTAATAAATGAATTTGATAAAGAATTGGAAATGGAAGTCTATCTTCCATTAAAAGACACAGGGATTGATTTCGTTGCTCTTAAAAACAATGTTGCTTTTCAAATTCAAGTAAAAACAAGTATGTTCCAGAAGAATAGTTACTTCTGGTTTGATATCAAAAAGAGCCGGATACGAAAAAAATCATATTTCATATTCGTTTGCCACACATTAAATAGGCAAAAATTTAACGGTAGTAGTAAGAATTATTTAATTATTCCTGCGGAAACAATTCTTGATTGGATTGAAAAAAAACAGATTCCTAATAAGGAAAACTCTATTGATGTATACAACATTTTTTTATATCCGCCTAAAGATGAAAATAATAAATGGTTATTTAGAAACAAATCAAAAGAAATTGATTGGACAGGATATTTTAAAAAGTTGGATTATTTTAAATAACCGAATTATAAATTTTTGTTGTAAGATATGGAAATAATTGAATTTTTTTAATTGCACTTATCAGTTGAACATAACAAAATTGAATAATTTATTCTTCGAAAAGTTTTAAATTAAGTAATATAATATAATAAAAAACTATGGAAAGTACATTAGTCACTTGTCCTCAATGCGGAAATAAATTCAGTGTGGAAGCAGCTCTTCAGCATGATATAAAAGAAGAATTGCGCAAGGAATTTGAAACAAAAGCTGAAAAGCAGAGTGAGGAATTAAGAAAAAGACTGGAAGAACTTGAATCTAGTCGGAAACAATTAGAGAAACAAAAAGAAGACCAGGACGCAATCGTAAAAGTCGAGCTTAATACAAAACTGAAAGAGGCGGAAAATAAAATACGAAAGGAAGCATCCGAAGAAATGTCAGCTAAGATGGAGTTGCTGGAAAAGGAAAATAAAAATAAAGCAGAGCAGCTAAAAGAGTTGAGGACTAAAGAAGCAGAATTCGAACAAAAGGAAAGAACCTTTAATGAGAAAATGCAATCAGCCGAACTTGAAATGAAAAAGAAGTTGCTGGAAAAAGAAGATGAGCTTCGTAAAGAAGCCGAGAAAAAAGCTAATGAAAAAGCAGAATTAGCTTTTTTGGAAAAGGAGTCCGGATTAAAGAAACGTCAAGAAGATTTAAGCTTGGAAGCGGACAGAAAGGCTGCTGAGATGGTAGAGAAAATCCGTAATGAAGAAAGTTTAAAGCATGCTGAGCTTCAGAAAAAACTGGATGACCAGAAAAAATTGGTAGATGAAATGAAAAGGAAATCGGAGCAGGGAAGCATGCAATTACAGGGGGAAGTGCAGGAATTGGCAATTGAAGAATATCTGAAGGATGCTTATCCTGTAGATATTATTGAAAATATAAAAACAGGAGCCAGAGGAGCTGATGTCATTCAAACAGTAATGAGTTTTACCGGAAATGCATGTGGGAAAATTTACTATGAGAGTAAAAGAACCAAAGATTACCAGGCAACCTGGTTACCCAAGTTTAAGGAAGACATGCGGGCCCGCTCTGCAGATATTGGTATCCTTGTCACAGAAATATTACCAAAAGGTATGAACCGCTTCAGTCAGGTTGATGGAATTTGGATTTGTAATTTTTCGGAATTCAAAGCAATAAGTTTATTGATGCGTGAAACTCTGATGCGTATTCATGAGAAAGCTGTTGCCCAGGAAAACAAAGGAGATAAGATGGTAATGTTATATGATTATCTTTCTAGTAACGAGTTTCGTGCTCATGTTGAAGCTATTGTAGAAGGGTTTACTTCCATGAGAGAAAATTTGGAAAAAGAAAAAAAGTCAATGCTGAAGTCATGGAAAGAAAGAGAGAAGCAGATTGATAAAGTGATTGAAAATACTGTTGGGATGTATGGAAGTATTAAAGGGATTGCTGGAGGGGCGGTGAAGGAGATTAAGCAGTTGGAGATGATTTGTAATGAGCAGGATATTCCTGATTTAGAGCAGCCTTTAGATTAATTGTGAAATTAATAATATTATTTTTGAAGATAATTAACTCCGCGTTAAATTATGATAACTCCGCTGCTTTCGAAAACAATTGAGGCTATTAATGCTTATGAAATAGCCCTCCAAAATGATGATGCGAAAAATCCTTTATTAATTGTTTTCCCATCGAAAAAAGATGTTGGTGTTTCCATTTGCTTGTCTCTTTTAAAGCAGTATTGGTTAGAAGACATAGAAATGGTTGATAATGATATTGTTTTTTCTAATGGAGATATATTAACTATCAGGCTACCACCAAAAGAAAATGTCCGCAAAAATTATGTAAATAGAAGAGTTAAGTATTGCGGTATGAGTGGTAGTAATATCGTTATTCAGGCCAGTGATACAGGAGAAAATACTTCAACAATTCCCTTAAACAATTTTAAGAATTATATTCAAGTTGAAAGGGGAAACTATAGATTATCGGGAATAACAGATTTTATTAGTGCCCGAAAGGAATTATTTCTTGACGGAGTAAATAATTACACATCGTTTCTTGAGCTTGATTATTTTATTAATCCGGAAAATTTAAAATCAAAAGTGTATTTTATTTGTGGGAGAGGAGTAATGGGTGATACAAGAGATTTTTTGATCAGGCATAACTTATCTGATATTATTACAGAAGATCAGAATTTCTTTTTGAAAGAAAATTTTATAGAGTTTAATACGTATTTTGATAGACTTAATCAAGCACAGAATGCCGGTTTTGCGGCAGTTGTAACAGCCATTTTGTGCCAAATTGACGAGACTTACGGTGATTCGATATTAGAGCTTAAAGAAAGAATACTATATAATATAATTAATAATAGTTTTAATTCCACTGAGTTTAAAAATATTTACGAAGAACTTATTGACGATTTGGAGGCCGAAGAAAATGAAGATGCGTCAAACATTCATGATGCTTTATTAATGCATATTAATTTACTGTATACGAGCAGCAATTTATTAGAAAATGTTAAAGTTGTCATAGTAAATAACATGAAAGTTGCTGCAGAAAATCAGCAAACAATTAATGATCTTTTAAATAGTGGCATTCCTGTTGTAATTTTAATTGACAGGGCTTTGTATAAAAAGGATAAACGGGAACAAGTGACCTTGTTGTTAAGTCACTTTCAAGAATCATATAAAGTGAACTGGAAACGAGAAAATTTGGTCCTGTTGACTGAAGATCCGAATGAGAATTGCTGGGATATTATTCCCTATAATCTTGCAAAAAGATTTCAAAAGCAGCAGGTTGTTATCTCACGATTTGCTGAAAATGATGATGCAGACAAGTTGTACGGCTATTTCGAAATACAAGCGGCATTAAATCAATTGCTGGGACACGAACAATTGAAACAGGATTATTATGATTATTTAAGGCCGGTTATTTATTGGTATAAAAATTCTATAGGCGATCTGAATAATAATAATATCGGCCAATTATTAGTTGATTCAATGCAAGCATTTCGACAGACCTACGATTTAGTTTCACCGGGGCTTGGTCAAATTAATTCAGAATTGAATAATAATTTGCGTTTAGCCATTGAAATATTTTCCAATTTTAACGTTAATAATAAATTATTAAACCCTGCTATTTCTTGCATATTTAATCAACGAATAAATAAATTGAATAATGCCCCTTTTAAAATTGCGAATGATATAAATCATGTTTACGAAATTGAACAGGATGCAGAATACATTCAGTTTTCAGGGTATCCTTATAAAGAGTATACTAATACTTTTTTAAATTCAGCAATTTTTGATGAATGTATACCTAATATTGAAATTTTAGCCTGGTGCAGGGAGGGAGAGAGCATTAAAAGAAATATTGAAAAGACTGTACAATTGGCAGATCAAATTCTGAATAATCTGCCACCGAATTTTAATATATTAGAAGGTGCTGTTGAAGACTATTTAACGATTAAAGGAACATGTAATGATAGTTTTATACCCGAAGCTATTGATGATATAGATAAGAATCAGGGCGAAATAGAAGGCAGTAGATATTCCGGGTACTCTGGTACACAAAATGAAGGCCTGCAAAGAGTTAGAGTATTGGAATTTAATGGAGGCGGTAAAATGTTTTTGTCAGATAAATCAAAAAAAATATTTACATATAAAGGAAGAAATACCTTTGACGATTGCAAATGGGAAGAAATTAATACCGGCGATACTATTCTTTATTATAATTTAACTCGTCATATAAGTATTGATATGAGACCCGATTCAGGTCTTTCCGGTAATTTAGATACTATGGATTATTGGTATACGGTATTACAAAACTTATTTATTACTCAATGTGATAGTAATTTAAATGAGTTAGAACTGATGCTGAATAGTGTTGATATTCCGCGCAAACAAGTCCACTCTTTCCGCGCCAAAGAAGACCGGTAAAGTTAAGTGCCTGATTTAAGATGATTGCTTGCTGTTTCACAGGTTACAATTTTACATTTTTTTTGTTAATTATTTCTACTTGTTCATC
>JANOVV010000119.1:0-10971 GCA_031417555.1 Bacteroidota bacterium | reverse complement strand
ATTTCTGGCGGATTCAGTAATAACAGCTACCGCGGATTAGTGAAGATTTCAAAAAAGGCTGACAATGCAAGAAATTTTTCACAGTGCGATTCATTGTTACTTGGCGATAAATGCGGAGCGCATACATTTCCTTATCTGGAGGTGAGTAATAAATCGGCTATGGTTGAACACGAAGCGACTACATCTAAAGTTGGAGAGGATCAAATATTTTATTGTAACCAAAGAGGGATTTCTACAGAAGATGCAATCGGTTTAATTGTAAATGGATATTGCAAAGAGGTTTTCAATCAACTTCCGATGGAATTTGCAGTTGAAGCGCAAAAATTGTTGGCAATTTCGCTGGAAGGAAGCGTTGGATAATTTATTGAAGATTTAAAATTGAAGATTTATTTCAATTGAACAGTTATTTAAGCAAACGAGAGTTATATTAATCGGTTAAAAATAATAAGTACAAGAAATGCATTTACTTGAAATAAAAAATTTAAAAGTTAAAATTGAAGGAAAAGATATTCTAAAAGGATTAGATCTTTCTGTAAAGCCCGGAGAAGTTCATGCTATTATGGGACCTAATGGTTCAGGTAAAAGTACACTTGCATCTGTACTAGCCGGTCGTGACGAATATGAAGTTACCGGAGGCGAAGTTTTATATAAAGGAAATAATATACTTGATTTATCTCCGGAAGAACGGGCTCGAATGGGATTGTTTTTAGCATTTCAATATCCGGTAGAAATACCCGGAGTGACGAATGCCAATTTTCTTAAGACAGCCCTGAATGAAATCCGTAAATCAAAAAACCTGACACCACTCGATTCAAAAGATTTTCTAATTCTGATGAAAGAAAAAATGAAGCTTGTTGAAATCGATAAATCAATGACTCAAAGATCGGTTAACGAAGGATTTAGTGGCGGAGAAAAAAAGAGAAATGAAATTTTTCAAATGGCAATGCTTGAACCGGAACTTTCAATTTTAGATGAAACAGATTCAGGTCTTGATATAGATGCTTTACGTATTGTAGCCAATGGTGTGAACGCATTAAGAAATAAAGAACGATCTTTTATTGTAATAAC
The DNA here is from genome assembly GCA_031417555.1 of Bacteroidota bacterium. Lineage (GTDB taxonomy): Bacteria > Bacteroidota > Bacteroidia > AKYH767-A > 2013-40CM-41-45 > JADKIH01. The sequence goes on along the minus strand of JANOVV010000119.1, from coordinate 9,903 downwards.
GCATTACCAAAGACTGCTCGATTATATAGTCCCTGATTTTGTACATGTACTTTATAACGGCCGTATTGTTAAATCGGGAACCAAAGACCTTGCATTAGAACTCGAAGAAAGAGGATACGACTGGATTAAAGATGAATTAAACGTTGCAGCGAAAATTTAATAATAGAAATGAATAGCCCATCTTTAAATATCTCAGTAGCTGATTTTGTCGGCCAATTTCAAAAAGCGGAAAAATCATTTTCAACATTACATTTGGAAATGAAAAAAGATGCAATAAATAATTTTGAACTACTAGGTTTTCCGACTACAAAAAACGAAGAATGGAAATATACAAACGTAGCCGGACTCCTAAAAAATAGTTTTTCTGTTTCGGAAAATAATTTAAGACTAACTCAGGAGGAGATTAAGCAATTTTTGCCATTAGAGGAAGACATGATCGTTCTCGTTTTTGAAAACGGAAAATACAATAAGGAACTTTCTAAAATATCAAACCTGCCAAAACGGATTATCATTGGCAATCTAAGCGAATATATAAATCATGATGCAGTTAAAAGACATCTTGGAAAAATTGCTCTTAATAAAAACGAAAGTTTTGTTTCTTTAAATACGGCTTTTTTTAATCAGGGTGCTTTTGTTTTTGCTGAGAAAAATATTCTTTGCGAAAAAGCTATTCACTTACTTTTTATTAACGACGCAAGAATTAATCCAACTGTGAATTATCCTCGTAATCTAATCGTTGCATCCGAGGGAAGTATGTTAAATATTTCAGAGAGTTATTATTCTATAAAAGCTATAAATTCTTCTTTTTGTAATTCTGTAACAGAAATATTTATTGATGATAATGCAAATGTAGAATATTGTAAAAATGAATCAGAGAACAACAATGATTTTCATATTGATTATACAAGCGTTTTTTTACGAAAAGATTCCAAAGTAAATATCCAAACAATAACCTCAGGAGGAAAAATGGTTAGGAATAATCTAAAGATTGAATTGCAACAACAAAACGGATCTGCGTATTTAAATGGTTTATATGTTCCATCTGGGGAATCTCACGTTGACAATCATTCTTTTGTAGATCATGCCAGTCCCGATTGTTACAGTAACGAACTATACAAAGGAGTGATGGATGGGAAGTCACAAGGCGTTTTTAATGGAAAAATATTTGTGAGAAAAGATGCACAAAGAACAAATGCATATCAGTCGAATAAGAATATTCTTCTATCCGATGATGCATCAATGAATGCCAAACCCCAGTTAGAAATTTATGCCGACGATGTAAAATGTAGTCACGGCGCAACAACAGGACAACTTGACGGCGAGGCAATGTTTTATTTGCAGTCGCGCGGAATAGGAGCAACAGCGGCCAGGACATTGCTTACTAATGCATTTGCAGAGGAAATTCTTGATAAGATCACTATTCCTTCAATTAAAGAAAAATTGAAAGAAATAATTCATTTAAAATTACAGAAAGGCAATGACTAATGGGCAAAGTCCTTACAATGCCACAAGTATTTAGTAGTTCTGAAATAGAAGAAATTAGGAAAGCTTTTCCAATACTATCTGTTAAGGCTCATGGTAAACCGCTGATATATTTTGATAATGCAGCTACTTCACAGAAGCCACAAATTGTTATAGACTCCCTTGTAAGATATTATTCAACGATTAATTCAAATATACATCGTGGTGTTCATTTTCTGAGTCAAAAGGCCTCGCAAGAATATGATGAGACCCGCATAAAAGTTCAAAAATTTATTAATGCAGCTTCAGATCGTGAAATTGTTTTTGTAAGAGGAACGACAGAGGGAATCAATCTTGTAGCATCTTCTTATGGACGAAAAAATATTAATGAAGGTGATGTAATATTAATTTCTGCGATGGAACATCATAGTAATATTGTTCCCTGGCAATTGTTATGCGAAGAAAAAAAAGCGAAATTAAAAGTAATACCAATGAACGATTCCGGAGAATTGATGTTGGATGAATTTGAAAAGCTTTTATCTCCGGATGTAAAATTTATAAGTGTAACTCAAACATCAAATTCGCTCGGTACAATAAATCCTGTTAAAGAAATAATTCGCAAAGCACATCTGTTAAATATACCGGTTATGATTGATGCAGCTCAGTCTGTAGCTCATTCTATAATTGATGTAATCGACCTCGACTGTGATTTTCTTACTTTTTCATCACATAAAATGTTTGGTCCAACCGGAACCGGAATTCTTTATGGAAAAGAAAAATTTCTTGAAGCAATGCCTCCATACCAAGGTGGTGGTGAAATGATAAACTCCGTTTCATTTGAAAAGTCAACCTGGAATGAAGTCCCATTTAAATTCGAAGCAGGAACTCCGGATATTGCAGGTGTAATCGGACTTGGAGCAGCAATCGATTTTCTTCAAACAAAAGATCGTGAAAAGATAAGTAAGCATGAACATTCACTTTTGAGCCACGCCACCGAAGAATTAAATAAAATAAACGGAATCAGATTAATTGGAACGGCTTCAGAAAAGGCGCCTGTAGTTTCGTTTATTATTGAAGGTGTAAATGCAATGGATGCAGGAATGTATCTAGATACATTAGGAATTGCAGTTCGAACCGGTCACCATTGTACAGAACCTGTAATGAAGCGATTCAATATACCGGGAACTATTAGAGCATCATTTATGTTTTACAATACAATAGAGGAAATTGATATTTTTATTGATGGGATTAAGAAAGCAATAAGTTTTCTAAAAAGATAGATAATGAATATTGCAGAAAAGGAAAAAGAGATAATTGAAGAATTTGACTTGTTTGATGAATGGGCAGACAAGTATCAATATATAATTGAAATTGGTCAGAAACTAAAACCATTAGAGGACAAATATAAAATTGACGAAAATAAAATAAAAGGTTGTCAAAGCAGCGTATGGCTTCATGCATTTGGTGAAGACGGAAGAATATTTTTCGAAGCAGATAGTGATTCAGTTTTTGTTAAAGGGGAAATCGCATTATTAATGCGTGTTTTATCCGGTCAAAAGGCAGAAGAAATTGTAAATGCTGAGTTGAAATTTATTGATGCTTTGGGCCTGCGTCAGCATATAGCAGTTACAAGAGCAAATGGCCTGGCATCTATGATAAAACAGATGAAATTATTCGCTTTAGGGATTCAATCTCAACAATCAGTATGACAGAAATAAATCAAGTTATTGATAAAATTGATTTCGTAAAACCATTACGTGACAGGGTTGTGGATATGCTAAAGACATGTTACGATCCGGAGATACCTGTAGATATTTATGAATTGGGTCTGATTTATGAAATCAATATTGATGAAGGTAACGATGTTCATATTAAAATGACATTAACTTCTCCCGCATGTCCTGTTGCAGAAACCTTGCCGGTAGATGTTGAACAAAAAATAAAAAGTATACCGGATGTAAATAATGCAAAAGTAGAGATTACTTTCGACCCACCTTGGGAAAAAGAAATGATGAGCGAAGAGGCGAAGCTGGAACTTGGGATGTGGTAAAACCCTCTGCGTACTTTGCGACCTCTGCGCGAAATATTTTAGCACCCAGAGATCGCAAAGCACGCCGAGAATAAATTTAAAAATGGAAATTGTAAATAAAGTAGCACAAAGCGGATTAGTCACTATCGACCTGGAAGATCTTTATGTTCCAGGTGAGCGTATGCTTTTTGATATAAAAGACTGGCTTTTTGAAGAATTAATTTTGAAAGAAAAAGATTTTCGTGAGAAGTTAAAAGAGCAAGATTGGAATATATACAGTGGAAAATTTGTTGCCATTACTTGCTCAGTAGATGCTGTTGTGCCAACCTGGGCATTTATGTTGGTAGTAACTCAATTAAAACCAGTAGCAAAAAAAGTATCGTTCGGTGATCTTCATAAATTGGAAGAGGAATTATTTGACGAAGAAATTTCAAAATTAAATATTGCTGATTTCAACGACAAAAAAATTGTAATCAAAGGATGTTCGAAAATTGAAGTTCCTGTTTCAGCATATGTCAATTTAACGGCAAAACTTCGGCCGGTTGTTAAAAGTATAATGTATGGAGAGCCATGCAGTACAGTTCCGGTTTTTAAGAGAAAAGATTAAATTGGCATCACTTAAAAAATATTTAATTTCTAATCATGAATACGAATTTACTTTATTCAATAATTATTTTTGTTAAATAATTTTCTTTTTCCCCGAATATTCTTAACATATAAATTCCGGAATCGATACCCATTATATTCAGAACATCTGTTATTTTCTCATTTAATGGAAGCACTGATTTTTTTTGTAAAACTATTTTTCCTGAAACATCATAAAGAATAATTTGACAAGGATTGTTTTCTTTTAAATCAGAATAAATAAATAGTTTATCTTTTGCAGGATTTGGAAAAACTGAAATGGTTGTTGATTTGACATTCTCATTTATTCCTGTTGTACCAGAATGTAATTCTACATCATCAATGACAAAGGATGAATTGATATGTGGAGTTGTATTAGGAGCCATGGGAATTATTGTAAAAGTAATTAAGGCATGGTCGGGAATTCCCGAACTGACAGAATCAAGGTCTAAAGTAAATGGTGAAAACGTTGGTATAGTAAAAACAATATTATAATAATTTAATGCAAGAAAAACATTACCTGAATCGTAAATAGCTGCAGATATTTGAAATGCATCTCCCGAATCGAGATTTGTGGTATAATAAAGCCGGAGAGTATTATAATATTGATTTACCGGGAAATTGCAACCGAGGTAAGGGGGAACTAAATTGGAACCATTAAAATTAATAACATTCCCCTTCACGGCAAAATTTCCTGAGTAACCGGCGGTTTGAGAAATTAATACATTGCTACCGGTGTTATTGGAATACCAGTCATCAGGGGACATCGGACTTCCACTCCAGTTTTCCAGACTTGAATTAGGAATAGGATTTTGTGCCATGGTTATTGTAGAAATTAAAATTGAGAGTAAGAAAAGGTATAATTTTTTCATAGAGATTAATTTAAGTTAACACAATCGTAAATTTATTGACAATTAAGTACAATAGCAAGAAAATATTTTTAATTGATTATATTCATTCATAATTAATATTTTTCCTTCACCTCATTTTACATATTAACTTTATTACATTAGCAGAAAAATCAATTAGAATGAAAAAAACATTACTCATAAGTTTTGTATGTATTTTCTGCCTTTGTCTTGTATATACTGATAATTACGCGCAGAAAAAATCACCCCAAATGAGCAGTATGGTGTATGATACATCGCTTTTCAATGCCATGCATTGGAGAAGTATTGGCCCGGCACGTGGAGGAAGATCACTGGCCGTTTGTGGAATTTCATCTCAACCGAATGTGTATTATGCAGGTACTGTTGGTGGAGGTGTATGGAAAACAGTTGATGGCGGTCAATCGTGGAATTGTATTAGTGACACTACTTTTCATAGCAGTTCTGTTGGCGCTATTGCAGTTGCTCCCAATGATGCGAATATAATTTATGTTGGAATGGGAGAAGCTGAAATGCGCGGCAACGTTTCCTTTGGTGATGGTGTTTATAAAAGTATAGACGCAGGACGAACCTGGAAACATCTTGGCCTTAAAAACTCTTATGCAATAAGTACAATTATGGTACATCCGCAGAATCCGGATTTACTTTATGTTTGTGCAATGGGTAAGACTTATACTCCAAACAGTGAAAGAGGTTTATATCGCAGCAAAAATGGAGGAACTTCATGGGAAAGAATATTGTTTAAAAATGACAGTACAGGCTGTATAAATATTGCTTTTGATCCCGGTAACCCAAGAACGATTTATGCAACGATGTGGCAGGCATACCGTAATCGTTATTCATTAAGCAGTGGAGGAAAAGGATGTGGTTTATATAAGAGTGAAGATGGCGGCGATACATGGAAAAATCTATCTGAAAATCCCGGATTACCTGTAGGTTTAACAGGTAAAATAACAGTGTGTACTTCTGCAGCTAAACCGGAAAGAGTTTATGCTTTTATTGAAAATGAAAACGGTGGAATTTTCAGAAGTGATGACAGAGGGGAACACTGGATTAGAACTACGGACGACAGAAATCTTCGTAAACGCCCGTGGTATTTTAGTACTATTGTTGCCGATGCTCAGAATGCTGATGTGATTTATTGTTTAAATGTTCAATTCTGGAAAAGTACAGATGGAGGAGCAAAGTTTTTTGAATTAAATGTTCCTCATGGAGATAATCACGAAATGTGGATTGATCCAGCAAACCCGAAAAGATTTATTCTCGGTGATGACGGCGGACCGTGGGTTACTTTAGACGGCGGCGTAACATATACCGAAGCGGATTTACCAACAGCGCAATTTTATCATGTTAATCTCGACAATGATTTTCCATATCATGTTTATGGAGGACAACAGGATAATTCATCTATTCGTATTTCAAGCGGAACAAACAATAGCACTATTGGAAAGGATGATTGGTATCCTGCTGCAGGAGGAGAATCCGGATATATAGTTCCTGATCCGAAAAATTCTGATATCACCTTCGGTGGTGCATATGGCGGTTATCTGAGTATGTATAATAAAAAGACAGAACAGTATAAAGATATTTCGGTATACCCCGAGGTTGTTTACGGAGCCGGAGCAGAAAGTAAAAAATTTCGTTTTAACTGGACATATCCGATAGCTTTTTCACCACATAATTCCGACATACTTTATGTTTGTTCACAAAATGTTCACCGCAGCGATAATCGCGGCGAGAGTTGGGAAGTTATTAGTCCTGATTTAACGCGACATGACTCAATAACAATGGAACAAAGTGGTGGTCCAATAACAAAAGATAACACCGGAGCAGAAGTGTATGCTGATATTTTCGCTTTTGCCGAATCACCGGTAAAACAAGGCGTGCTTTGGGCAGGAAGTGATGATGGATTAATACACGTTTCAAAAGACAACGGAAAAAGCTGGACGAATATTACTCCAAAAAATATTCCGCAAACATCACTAATAAGTATTATCGATGCGTCTCCATTTAATGAAGCTACCGCTTACGTTGCAGCTACGAATTACAAGTCGGACGACACAAAACCATATCTTCTCAAAACAAATGATTATGGAGCAACATGGAAGCTTATTACCAATGGAATTCGTGAAGGAGATTATACAAGAGTAATTCGTGAAGACCCAAATAAAAAAGGAATGCTTGTTTGTGGAACAGAGACCGGGACTTATATTTCTTTTGATGACGGGAATCAATGGCAGCCATTACAAATGAACCTTCCGAATACGCCTGTACATGATATGCAGTTTCACAAACGCGATCATGATTTAGTCATTGCGACACACGGTCGTTCTTTTTGGATTCTTGATGATGTATCAACATTATACCAACTAGCGAATGCAGCAAAGTCGAAATTCTTTTTATACCAACCCCGTACCACGGTCCGGTGGCAGGGGAATTCTTTTTTTGATGCTACAATGCAAGAAGGTGAAAACGCTCCTCATGGGGCTGTGATGCGATATTATCTTGCACAAAAACCGGACACTGAATTAACACTTCGTTTTTTTACTGCTAAAGGCGATACAATAATTACTTATTCCAGTTTGAAGGATAACAAAGGCGAACCTATAAAAATCAGCAAAGAATTCTATCAGGATAAAAAACTTAAACGGAAGGGGATATTGCCTTATGATAAGGGAATGAATGTCTTTGTCTGGGATCTGCGATATCCTGATGCAAAAGAAATTACAGAAGGCAATAAAGCAAGAATTGATGGCAATATTATCGGACCATCAGCCCCTCCGGGAAACTATATTGCAAAATTATTTCTCAAAGACTCATTGGTGGCAGAACAAAAATTTCAAATTGTGAAAGATCCACGAATTGAAGCAACTGACGCAGACTTACAACAGCAATTTGATTTGCTAATTAGAATTAATAAAAAATTAAATGAAGTTCATGAAGGAATAAGCGACATCAGAAAAATTTCAAAAAAGATAAATGGATCTGTGGAATCTATAAAAGACAGTTTACTCGTTAAGGAAATAAAAAAAGTTACTCAGCCATTAATTGATTCTTTGAAAAAAATTGAAGAAGAACTTACTCAACCAAAAGCTGTTACTGATTATGATTTATTTAATTTTCCGAATCGCCTTGACAATAAGATTTCTATATTAAATTCAATCGTTGCTTCTGCTGACAGTAAACCATCTAAATCAATGTATGATGTATACAATGATCTTTCTGCCAAAGCAGATTTATTGATTAATAAAATGAATACTGTTTTATCGGCTCAATTACCAGGTATAAATAAAATAATTGAGGACAAGAAATTATATTTGATTAATAGAGACAAAAAATAATTATAGAGGAATATAAATAAGTTTACTACTTTTATAGCATGCCTTTCGAAGACAACTACCCGATCCTAAAGAATGATCTTCTTTCTGCCGCAAATGAATTTGGTACACCACTTTATATTTACGATGCCGCTACAATTAGCCGTCAATATGAAAAATTAAAAAAAGCTTTTAACGGAGTTAAGCTAAAGATTAAGTATGCCTGTAAAGCCAATACTAATCTGGAGATAATGAAACATCTCCGTAATCTGGGAGCGGGACTTGATGTAGTTTCCATTGAAGAAGTCATTTTAGGAATAAAAGCCGGATATAAACCATCTGAAATATTGTTTACTCCTAATTGTGTTTCTTTTGAGGAAATTAAAGAAGCTGTTGAACTTGGTGTTGTAATTAATATCGATAACATTTCTATTCTTGAACAATTTGGTCATTTGTATGGTAATACTGTACCATGCTGCATTCGTATGAATCCGCATATAGCTGCCGGTGGAAACAGTCATATTCAAACCGGCCACATTGATTCAAAATTTGGAATATCTATTTATCAGTTAAGACATATTGAAAGGATAGTTTCAACGTGTAATATGAAAATCAATGGACTTCATATTCATACGGGCTCTGAGATTTTAGACAGCTCTGTTTTTATTCGAATGGCAGAATTGATGTTTGAAACAGCACAAAGTTTTTCCGATCTTGAATTCATTGATTTCGGCAGTGGCTTTAAAGTAGCATATAAGGAAGGTGATTATATTACAGATATCGATGAGCTGTCGAAAGAATTTACTGAATTGTTTAAAGGATTTTGTAAATCATATGGAAGAGAACTTGAACTTTGGTTTGAGCCTGGAAAATTTCTTGTTAGCGAAGCAGGAGTTTTACTCGTAAAAGTAAATACCGTTAAACAAACAACTGCAACTGTTTTTGTCGGTGTCGATTCAGGACAAAATCATTTAATCCGTCCTATGTTCTATGATGCTTATCATCATATTATTAATATCAGCAATCCGGAAGGCAAGCAACGCATTTATACTGTTGTCGGCTATATTTGCGAGACAGATACATTTGGCTGGGATAGAAAGATGAATGAAGTAAGAGAAGGTGATATCCTTGCAATTTTAAATGCCGGTGCTTACGGTTATACGATGAGTAACAATTATAATTCAAGATTACGCCCGGCAGAAGTTATGATTAGCAATGGAAAAACTAAATTGATTAGACGAAGAGAAAACATCGACGATTTGATTAAAACGCAAGTTGATATAGAAGCTGTAATTTCTCAATAATTATTTAAATGGATTTAGTCAATTCAGTTAGTAATATTTTTAAAGTTGCTAATTATTAGCAGACAACCTTTACTGAAATAAAAATGTCATTACAATCAGAACAATTTTTACTTGATTCAGAAGCTTTGGTATTCGATAAAGAACACCGTCGGAAGCTTGCCTACAATATTTCCCAATATGATAAAAAGGTTGTTGATGGAAAACATCAGTTTGATGATTTAGAAGTTGCAAAGCAACGCGCCGCGATGTTGAAATGGAAGGTAATCGAAAACCTTGATAAA
>JANOVV010000118.1:0-1502 GCA_031417555.1 Bacteroidota bacterium | reverse complement strand
CTATCTTGCAAAATTAGATGCAATTACAGGAATTGATAATGTAGAAAGGATTGCTAATAACAATCTATTAATTTATGCCAATCCAAATCAAGGCAAATGTAACATAACTATTCCCGATGAATTTAATAATGAAAAAATATTGGTATTAAGTATTTACGATAGTACAGGAAAACTCATTCAGCAAAACAAACTTTTCATTAATGAAGGAACAATTAAACTTAGTTTGGAAGCAGAAGCAAAAGGAATATATAATGTCAGTTTAAGTAATGGGAAAAGGAGTTATACTGGGAAAATTGTGTTTGAATAATTATCCCACTGTGCCGAACATGATCATCACTCACCTATAAAACACAAACGTGCTTCGATGGAGTGTGTCCTGAATTATCTTTTGTTGAAGGCAAGATAAATGTTTTAATTTAGATGAAGGAAGATAGGAAAAGTAAATCTGTCTGACCCCTCGCAACCTTTGTGTAAGCAACGAAAACAAAAATAATATTAAAAAAATTACAATTTCACAAACCTGCTTACACCATACGATTTATTGTTTCGTAATCGAACAATATAAACTCCGGAAGAAAGATTTTTAAGATCCAGTTCATACCAGGAATTTTTTATCATTTGCAATGGTATGGGAAATATTTTTCCTGTAATATCAAGAATTGTTAATTCATCAATCGTTCCTGCTTCTTCTGAAAGATGAATGTAAATTTTGTCCTTCGCTGGATTAGGCAGTAAAACAATTTCCGCTTGCTTTATCAATGTCGGAACATTCGTAATTTTTGATGGAATACAATTCCCTATTATTTTTACTACTGTATGTTCTGCATCCTGATTGATAATATCAGTAATAGAGTTTATACAAATCTGCGTATCCGTAATGGCACTGAAATATATTCTTACCAATGCTTGTCCGGTAGTTGAACGTTGTAAAGAAGAATCTTCCAAAGAAATAGCGAAGACTTCATTCGTGCCAGGTTGAAATCTAACATCTACGGGAAAATCAATCGGACTGGCAAGACTTACCACACTGCTAATTGTAATCCCACTCATTTTAAATTGAAAGGCTTTTACTTTTGTAAGCGGATTTAATAGTTCTATATCTAAATAGTTATTGGTGGAATCTATATTCGAAATTGACAAACTATTTGTATCATTCGGATTAGAAATGTTTCTCGGAAAAGTACAATGATTTTGTGCACTTCCTCCGGCATGCATTGAATTGCCGCGAAGACACCAATTGACCAGCGAAGCATCATAAACAGAAATCTTATTATCCCTGTTTAAATCGTTGCAATTGGTTGCGGGCATTGAAAATTCAATGATATCCAAATACGTAAAAACATCCTGCGAATCAATTACTGCATCCTGAAAAACATCGCCATAAATTCCGGACCCATTGCACACTCCATTGCAATCCAATTCAGCATTGCCGCCCGGAACTCCTAAGCAATCAATAAAAGGAGAACAGTTGGGAAGCAATGTATAAGCTGGCATTCCGCCGG
>JANOVV010000117.1:0-5415 GCA_031417555.1 Bacteroidota bacterium | reverse complement strand
TGTGGAGGCAGGAATGGTAATCTTACTATTATCGATATGAATTCACTTCAATTGTATAAAAAAACTTTGAGTGATGGTAACTCTTTTGAATATAAAAATGAACTTTTACCTTTTCCTTATTTTGTTTCTTTAAGGAAGTAGTTGTTGATAAACGGTTATTGATTAGTAGTTATTTGTAAAAAGTTATTAATTATTTGAAAATAATTTTATAATAAAAAAATTCTACTTCAACTTTAAAGTCAACGTAAGTTTCTTATAGTTAATTATTGCATAGTATTTTACAAGGATGTCGTTTCCTAAAACTCCATCGATGGCAGAGAATCCTAAAGTTCCATAGGTTCCGTTGACATGTTTTAGATCGAGTAATACTGCATCAAAATTTTCAATAACGAGATCACCAAGTTTTACTGATTTCAAAATAACAGTACTTGTTTGCATGCTATTGGTGCCGAGTCCGGTTGAAAGTTTATCGTGCAGAATAAATGATTTATCATTTACAAACTGACGAATTCTTTCTTCGTCAAACACAGAACGGCTGGCACCGGTATCGATTAAAAGACGAGCAGATTTGCCGTTGATCTTTGCTTTAATAAGCAAATGAGATCCATCATCTTCGATCAGTAATATATCGATAGGAATATTTGTATTTCGGCTTAGCATATATTAAAAAACAAAAGCATCCATAAATTGATGGATGCTTTTACTTATAAAAGTAATAATTTATTTTACAGCAGTCTGTCCCATATTATCGAGAACATTCATAACCTCTTTTACTGATTTAGCGGAGGATTGAAGAAGAGCCATTTCATCTTTGTTTAATTTAAGTTCAATGATTTCTTCAATTCCTTTTTTACCAAGTTTTACAGGAACGCCCAGATAAATATCCTTTAAACCATATTGACCATTCAACAATGCGCAACAAGGAAAAATTCTTTTTGAATCTTTAATTACTGCTTCGACCATTTGTGCAGCCGCAGCACCCGGGGCATACCAGGCAGAAGTTCCCATTAAATTTACAAGTTCTCCTCCACCTTTTTTCGTGCGGTCGACAATAGCATCCAATTTTTCTGAAGAAATTAATTCAGTTACAGGAATTCCGGCTACCGTAGTATAACGTGGAAGCGGAACCATGGTATCGCCATGACCTCCCATAAGAACAGCTTGAATATCTTTAGGGGAAATATTTAATGCCTCAGCCAGAAAAGCACGGTAACGGGCAGTATCTAAAATTCCGGCCATGCCGAATATTCGGCTGGAGTCAAATTTCGCAGTGAGATAAGCACAGTAAGTCATAACGTCGAGTGGATTAGAGACGACGATTATTATACAATCCGGTGAATGTTTAACGATATTTTCTGTTACGGAACGAACGATTCCGGCATTCGTTGAAATCAAATCATCACGACTCATACCCGGCTTACGGGGAAGTCCGGAAGTTATTACAACAACTTGTGAACCTGCAGTTGCTTTGTAATCGTTTGTAGATCCAATAAGACGGGTGTCATAGAGATTGATTGGAGCCGTTTGCCAAATGTCAAGAGACTTTCCTTCGGCAGTTCCTTCCTTGATATCAAGTAAGACAACTTCATTAACAAATTCTTTGCGTGCAATTACATCTGCACATGTAGCGCCAACGTTACCGGCGCCAACAACGGTTACTTTCATAAGAAATTATTTTTTTTTAAGATGCGTAAAATTAGATACTCAAAATTGATTTTACAAATGATCTATATCAGCAGCAATTTGTTGATAAAAAGTCCCGTTTCCCTACAACCCAGACTTTTTTTAATTTCCCAGTTCTGACATAAATTTAATACGCATCAAACGAATATCTTCGATAGAATAATCATTTTCGCCTAGAACTTTTAAAGCATCTTCTGCTGAATCCGTTTCAGCAGTTTTAAAGTAATCGAATACCTCTTCCTGTCTTTCCTCATCAATTACTTCATTAATAAAATAACTGATATCAATTCGGGTACCTGAACCGACAATACTTTCAATTTCATAAAGCAGATCAGCCATTTTAACACCTTTGGCTTTACACATATCATTAAGTGAAATCCTGCGGTCTATATTCTGTATGATAAAAACTTTAAGTACGCTTTTATTGACGATAGACTTCACCACAAGATCCATTGGGCGTTCGATATCGTTTTCTTCTACATATTGGGAGATAAGATCGATAAATGGTTTTCCAAACTTAGTCGCTTTTCCAGAACCTACGCCGGTAATATTCTTCAGCTCATCCATTGTAATTGGATACTGAATGGCCATTTCTTCGAGGGAAGGATCCTGGAAAACTACAAATGGAGGAACATTTTTTTGTTTGGCTATTTTTTTACGTAAATCTTTTAATGCCGCAAATAATTCCGGATCGGCAGAGGCGCCACCGGAAAAATCATCATCGTCATCACTTTCTGTATTACCATAATCATTGTCTTCAACGACCATGATTTTGTATGGCTTTTTAAGAAAAGCATGACCGGTATCAGTGACTTTTAGTGTACCATATGTTTCAATATCTTTTGATAAAAATCCTGCAAGCAATGCCTGGCGGCCGATGGCAGTCCAGAATTTTGTTTCATGATCATCCCCTTCACCGAAAATTTCCAGTTGATCGTGTTGATGCAGTTTTATTGCATTTTCTGCTTTACCGGTGATAACATTTACGATATGATCGAGGGCGAATTTTTCTTTTACTGCAATAACAGTTTCAAGGATAGTAGAAATTTCTTCAGTACCATCGAAACTTTTCTTAGGCTGTTTACAATTATCACATTCTCCACAATTAGGCTCATTGTACGTTTCACCGAAATAATTGAGAAGTACTTTGCGGCGGCAAACGGAAGTTTCGGCATAGCCCACAGTTTCTAAAAGTAACTGCTTACCGACTTCCTGTTCGGCAACAGGTTTTCCTTTCATGAACTTTTCGAGCTTTTCAATGTCTTTGTAGCTATAAAAAGTAACACATTTCCCTTCCCTTCCGTCTCGTCCGGCGCGGCCGGTTTCCTGGTAATAGCCTTCAAGGCTTTTGGGTATGTCGTGGTGGATTACAAAGCGAACATCGGGTTTATCGATACCCATGCCAAAGGCAATGGTAGCAACGATTACGTCGATATCTTCCATGAGGAATTTATCCTGCGTATCAGCACGAACGGCAGCTTCAAGTCCTGCATGATAAGGCAGAGCACGAACACCGTTCACAGCTAAAATAGAAGCAATCTCTTCGACTTTCTTCCGGCTAAGGCAATATATGATTCCTGATTTACCGGTATTAGCACGAACAAAACGGATAATTTCTTTAGCTACGTCAACCTTTGGACGAACTTCGTAATATAGATTCGGGCGATTGAAAGACGCTTTATAAATATCAGAGTCCATCATTCCGAGGTTTTTCTGAATATCCAACTGTACTTTAGGAGTGGCAGTAGCGGTTAAAGCAATAATTGGCACTTTCCCAATGGCTTCGATAATTGATCTCAATCGGCGGTATTCGGGGCGAAAATCGTGACCCCATTCGGAAATACAATGAGCCTCATCAATAGCGAAGAAAGAAATATTGATGGTTCGTAAGAACTCAACATTTTCTTCTTTTGTGAGGGATTCAGGGGCTACATATAATAGTTTGGTTTTACCTGAAACAACGTCGGTTTTTACTGCGGCTATTTCGGTTTTATTCAAGGAAGAATTAAGAAAATGGGCAATTCCGTCTTCATTGCTGAAGCCACGCATGGCATCCACCTGATTTTTCATCAATGCAATAAGAGGAGAAACTATGACGGCTGTACCGTCCATAATAAGGGCCGGTAATTGATAACACATAGATTTACCACCACCTGTGGGCATGATAACAAAAGCGTCTTTGCCAGAAAGTACGGATTGTACTACTGCTTCCTGTTCTCCTTTGAATTTGTCGAAACCGAAATATTTCTGCAAATACGACTTCAAAGGCTTTTCTGCTACTAACATTCAATAAGTTGATTTAATTGGTAATATACAAAATTTAACTTTGTTTCCTAAAAAGTTTCTGCAATAAAAATATATAATTTTGCTGAAACCACAACTTATTAACGTAATAGTTTTAAAATAATTTACAGCTTGAAAAATACATCACATATTAAAAAATTGGCGATTAGCACACTTGAAATTGAAGCAGAGGCAGTTAGCCAGTTAAAAAAATTTATAAACGACGATTTTATTGGCACTGTTCAATTAATTTCGAAGTTAAAAGGTCGGGTGATAGTTACCGGTATCGGCAAGAGTGCGATAATTGGTCAAAAGATAGTTGCAACCCTTAATTCTACAGGGACTCCGGCGATTTTTATGCATGCTTCCGATGCCATTCATGGTGATTTGGGAACAATTCAAAAAGATGATGCAGTCATTTGCATTTCAAAAAGCGGAGACACCCCTGAAATAAAGGTGCTAATTCCATTACTTAAAAGTTTTGGTAATAAACTTATTTCCATTGTTGGCAATTCAACTTCTTATTTAGCAAAGCACAGTGATTTTATTCTAAACACAACTGTAGAAAAAGAAGCATGCCCAAACAATTTAGCTCCGACAAGCAGTACTACAGCACAGCTTGCTATGGGTGATGCTCTTGCTGTTTGTCTTTTAGATATGAAAGGATTTTCGACAAAAGATTTTGCAAAATATCATCCGGGTGGCGCATTGGGGAAAAAACTTTATTTGAAAGTTCGTGACATCTATCCGTCAAATGCAGCACCGAAAGTATCGCCGAATGAAAATATCATAAAAGTAATTGTAGAAATTTCCTCGAACCGACTTGGAGCGGCGGCTGTAATTGATAATGGAAAAATATTGGGAATCATTACCGACGGAGATATTCGCCGGATGCTTTTAAATAAAAAACCGATTGATGGATTAAGGGCGAAAGATATAATGAGTCAATCGCCAAAAACATTGCCGAAAGAAACAATGGCAGTAGATGCACTTGACTTAATGAAGAAGCATAATATTTCCCAACTGATTATTACAGATAAAGATAAATATGTTGGCATAGTTCATTTGCATGATTTGGTAAGAGAGGGAATTATTTAACCGGGATTTGTTATTGAAATATTTTTTGTATTCCAAAATGATTTTATTAATTAAAATGATTTCTGTTTTTCTGTAGTGCAGGATTTGTATTATTACAGTAAGGAACTTTTAAGTAAAAATAATTAAGCTCAAAAAAGTCAATCATTTTACGTTGCGAAACTTTGCGCATCTTCGCGTACATTGCGTTTTTTTTGAACTACCGTCTGATTTTTAACGCCGAGTAGGCAAAGGGGAGTTTCGCCCCTAAGCCTCTCACAGAACCGTACGTGATAGTCTCCCATCATACGGCTCGTGTAATTCTTTTATAATATACAGTACTTCTTGTTTGTCCAGTGATAAAAGAGTTTTGGT
>JANOVV010000116.1:0-10895 GCA_031417555.1 Bacteroidota bacterium | reverse complement strand
TGGCCAAGGGAAAATACTGTCCTGATGAATCAAAATTTACTGTTGTTAACAAAATCTTCAATGATATAAACAAAAAAGAGCCAGCAGATATTAAAAACCACTCGCTCTATTTTTTATTTTAGAATTTACAGGAAGACCCTTTTTAATATTGAAATTTTATTTATTCTTCTTCCTGCCCATACCAGTTTACTTTTCTTGTTAAATACATAATAACTCCTAAAATCAAGAACAGGCCTAAACTACCCAGTAACAATGCATAGTCTTCCAATTGTAATAGAGAGTAAAAGAATCCGTATAAAAGAATAAGAAGGATTGAAAAAATAGCGGTTAAGGATATTTTTTCAAAAACATACTTAGCATAAAAAGTTATCAGTGAAACAATACTTATGCATGAAATTAAATAGGCCCATCCAAAAGAAAGATGCTCGGAAATGGATAATAGCATAACGTAAAACAAACAAATAGCCGAACCTACAAGCAAATATTGAATGGGATGAATTCTTTTCTTATTCAGAACTTCCACAAAAAAGAAAGTAAGAAAAGTAATAATGATAAACATAAAACAATATTTTACTGAGCGCATTGTTTTTTGATATTCATCAATAGGTAATATTAGTTTTACTCCAAAACTCGCCGCATTTTCATTTTCTTTATTTTGAATGAAAGCACCAGTTCCTTGTTGAGGATAATTTCTGTTTAACTGAAGAACTTTCCAGCTTGCTGTAAAGCCACTGTCGTTTATGTTTCGGGTATCAGGTAAAAAGGATCCTTCAAAACTCGGACTATTCCAGGTAGAGGTGAGGTTAACTTTTGTTTCTTTGCCGAATGGAAGAAAAGAGAGGTTTGAACTTCCGTTTAAATTTAAATCAAAAGAAAAATTCATTTCTTTTGTTGAGTCGAGCGGATATTTAAAACTTATTCCCGATTCTAATATATCATGTGTCGGAACTCCCGGTCCAAAGACGAATGATTTTTCATTTACGAGACATTTTACGTCGTCATTAATTCCTCTCAGATCTGTTAAGCCAATCGATATAAAAGCTTTGTCAAATTGACAAGAGCTGGCGTTTAAGCCGGCTTCTAAAACTTCTGGATAAGTAAATTTTCCCGATAAGTGTATGTTCGTCTTGTAAAGAACAACTACATACATTCCTCTATATCTTTTTTCCGGGAATACCTTTCCATCAATATTTAATACCTCCGGTAAGAAATGTGCAAAGCGGGTAACATATTCTATATTTCCTCTATCATCTTTTAAGGATGCCGTATATGGAACAGTTAATACAGGTCCCCCAATTGTTTGTTTGCCGCCCCATTTAGAACTGATATCATCTATCGCTTGGTCATGGAGTGTTTGTCTCTCATAAATGAGAGACTGCATCATTGTCGTTGGGATAAGAAGAATTAAGATTAAAAAACCAATCGATATTAATTTTATAGTAACAGATCGTTTAAGCCAATTATTAAAACGATCAAAGACCGAAAGTTTTTCCATTTTGAGTGTGGTTATGCAATTAAACTTGAATGTTCAGAATTTATTTTATTATTAACTAACATTTAAGGATAAATTTTTTTCTTCGGTACTTCAATTTACGTTTGGAGATTTTATTCTCTTCGTATATTCTAAATGTTCTATATAATCAACCATTTTAAAAAATGTTTTTATTAAATATTCTTATTCACTCCCTTTGTTTATTTTTAGTGCTATTAACCGTTATTAAATACACTTTATCGATTAACATTTTTCCAAATCATTTCATACCTTTGCCCTTAATGGCAGGATATTTGACAAAACGGCCAAACATCTATAAAAATAATATGAAAAAAACATTGATTCTGTTTGTGGCTTTATTAAGCTGCTATTCTGTGAATGCTCAGGTTAAAAACACTCCAACAGAAGGTTTGGAAATTGGCAATTTAGCTCCTGAAATAAACCTTCCAAACCCACAAGGAAAAAAAGTAGCTCTTTCTTCATTAAGGGGCCAGGTAGTATTAGTGGATTTTTGGGCTTCCTGGTGTGGCCCATGCAGGCATGAAAATCCAACTGTGGTAGCGGCTTACAATAAGTATAAAGCAGCCAAGTTCCCAAATGCAAAAGGCTTTACTATTTACAGTGTTTCTTTGGATAAAACTAAAGATGCCTGGATAAATGCTATAAAACAAGACGGCTTAACATGGACAAATCACGTTAGCGATTTAAAATTCTGGTATTCAGAAGCTGCAAAATCGTATGGAGTTCAAGGAATTCCTACCAATTGGTTAATCAATGAAAAAGGCGTTATTGTAGCTAAAGATCTTAGAGGATCTGCTTTAGAAGATGCCTTAAATAAATTGAAGAGTAAATAATACTTTATTATTTTTGCAAAAAAACAGAAGAGTCGTTGATTCTTCTGTTTTTCTTTTATTTACCTGTCAGATTGACCTAAATACCCTGATGGCAATATCCTTGAGACAAGCAGAAAACTACTTATTTTCAATAAAAATTAATAAAATTCACGATGAAACAAAAGGAAGATTGGAATTCAGACATAGAAAACAACAAAGAAGCCGCTAACAAAGTTGAGGATGATGTATTAAAAGGCGGAACCGAATCCTTGCCTGATGCATCCATTGAAGTTACCGATACGCTTTCCAAATTAGAAGCGGATTTAACAATTGCCAACGATAAATACCTGAGACTGTATTCAGAATTTGAAAATTATAAACGACGGATTTCCAAAGACAGAATCGAACAATCAAAAATGGCGGGGGCAGATATTTTTCTTTCTTTTATACCCATTATCGATGACCTTGAAAGAGCCTTGAAATCAATAGAGGATACAAAAGATAACAAATCAGCAAAAGAAGGAGTAAAACTTATTTATACTAAAATTAAAAATATTACCAGTTCAAAAGGATTGAAAGAAATGGATGCGGTTGGAAAACTTTTTGACCCGGAAATTCACGATGCAATTGCCAATGTTCCGGCTCCTTCTGAAGATCTGAAAGGTAAAGTAATTGAAGAAACAGAAAAAGGATATTTTCTTAATGACAAAGTAATTCGTCATGCTAAAGTTATCGTTGGAAATTAATTCCAATTGAAACAAAAAAGACATTGAAGTTTTAAAATTTCAATATTAAGTTCTAAAACAAGTAGTGTAAAGCGAAAATGACTAAGAGAGATTTTTACGAAATTTTAGGTGTAAATAAAAATGCATCTGAGGCTGAAATTAAAAAAGCATATCGTCAGATGGCGCTTAAATTTCATCCTGATAAAAACCCGGGCGATAAAGAATCTGAAGAAAAATTTAAAGAAGCTGCCGAAGCATATGAAATATTAAGCGATACTGAAAAAAGAAAACGATACGATCAATTTGGCCATAAAGGAATGAATGGAGCCGGGCATGAGATGAATATGGAAGATATCTTCTCTCATTTCGGCGATATTTTTGGTGAAGGTAGCCCATTCGAAAGTTTTTTCGGCGGAAATACACGCGGCGGCCGACGCGTCAACAGAGGTTCAAACCTTCGTATCAAAATTAAACTTACTCTCGAAGAAATTTCTAACGGCGTTGAGAAAAAAATAACTGTAAATAAATTTATTCCCTGTACAAGCTGCAAAGGAACCGGTGCTCAGGATGGCGGTTCTTATCATCAGTGTAATTCTTGCCATGGTTCCGGTCAGGTTCATAAAGTCACCAGTACATTCATCGGACAAATGCGAACAACGTCTACATGTCCGACTTGTAGCGGTGAAGGACAGATAATAGCAAACAAATGTAAAACGTGTCACAGCAGCGGTGTACAGCGTGGAGAAGAAACGATCAGTATAAAAATACCGGCCGGTGTAGGTGAAGGGATGCAGCTTACCATGAGCGGAAAAGGTAATTCGGCTGAACGTGGTGGAATTCCCGGCGACCTTTTAATTGTAATCGAAGAAGAAAAACATGCTTTTTTACAACGCGATGGAAATAATTTACTTTTTGATTTATATGTAAACTTCATTGATGCTGTACTCGGTTCTTCAATGGAAGTTCCCACTTTAGACGGTAAAGCAAAAATAAAAATTGATGCAGGCACGCAAGGAGGAAAAGTTTTGCGATTAAAAGGAAAAGGACTTCCTTCACTAAACAGCTATGGGCGTGGTGATATTTTAATAAATATTAATGTGTGGACACCCCAGCACATTTCCAATGAAGAAAAGAAAATTCTCGAGCAACTGCATCACTCGCCTAACTTCAAACCAAATCCCGGAAAGGGCGATAAAAGTTTCTACGAAAGAATGAAAGAGTTTTTGCAATAAAACTCTGCAACTTAAATTTTTACAATTGATTTTTCTTTTTTGAAAAATTCATAGAATAAAATCAGGCATTTTTGCCTGATTTCTTTTTTTATAAAATTGACAACAAATCCATTCCCGTTTTTTACATTTACGCTTTCACAGATTACAAATGAATATACTGGAAATTAAAGGTGTCACTAAAAATTATGCAGCTCATCGTGCGCTCGACAACATAACATTGAATGTTGAAGGGCAAAGTGTCTTTGGATTGTTAGGTCCAAATGGTGCCGGTAAGACTTCACTTATTCGTATCATCACTCAGATTACCGCTCCTGACAAAGGAGAATTGTTTTTCAAAGGCGAACCACTTTCTACCGAGCATGCTATGAAAATGGGATATCTTCCGGAAGAACGTGGACTTTATAAAAAAATGGAAGTGGGAGAACAGGCACTTTACCTCGCCAGGCTAAAAGGAATGTCACGCGCTGATGCAATGAAGAAATTAAAGTATTGGTTTGAAAAATTTGAGATTCAGGCGTGGTGGAAGAAAAAAGTGGAAGAACTTTCAAAAGGCATGGCGCAAAAGGTTCAATTTGTTACTACTGTAATGCATGAACCTGAGTTTCTTATTCTTGATGAACCGTTTACCGGTTTCGATCCAATAAATGCAGAGCTTGTAAAAAATGAACTTATTGATCTCAGAAATAAAGGAGCAACAATTGTTCTTTCAACACATCGTATGGAAAGCGTTGAAGAGCTTTGCAGTCATATAGCATTGATAAATAATGCCCGTGTTATTTTAAACGGCTCAGTAAAAGAAATTCGTAAACAATTCCGAAGTAATACTTATGAAATTTGCTATCATGGTAATCGAATTGCTTTTACAAATGCTTTATGGTCCGGTTTCGAACTGTTAGACCTTAAAGAGGATCAGGAAATGAATATTGCTCAGGTTCGAATGCTCAATGGACATTCAACTAATGATCTGCTTTCTGTTTTACTTCCTCATGTTGAGGTGGCAGGATTAAGAGAAGTGATTCCGGATATGAATGATATCTTCATACAGCAGGTAAATAAAGCACAAATGCAGACCGCTTAACTATGAATAAAATACTCTTAGTAATACAACGAGAATACCTTACACGGGTCAGAAAAAAAACATTTTTGATAATGACTATTCTAGGCCCATTGCTGATGGGAGGAATATTTACTTCTGCTTTGTTATTGGATAAGGTTGATACAGAAATAAAAACGATTGCAGTCGTTGACGAAACACACATTTTCCAGGATAAATTTAAAAACAGTGACAGGATATTGTTTGTATATCCGTCTTCAAATGTTGATTCTGTAAAAAGTGAAAGTGTATCAAAAGGATACTTTGGCATTTTATATATTCCTGCTACTCCCAATTTAAGCGCACTTGAAAAAGCGGTTACGATTTATTCCAGTTCACAACCCGGATTCGAAGTGATTTCTAAAATCAAATTTACCATTGAGAAGGAAATAAATGCGAATAAATATATTGAAGCTGGTATTGACGAGAAGAAATTAAATAGTATTAAAACAGATGTCGAAATACGGACCCGTGATCTCGAAGATAAAGAAACCAGTACTCCATTAACAACAGGCCTTGGCTTTGCCGGAGGATTGATGATTTATCTTTTCATTTTCATCTATGGAGCGATGGTTATGCGTGGTGTATTGGAAGAAAAAACCAGCCGCATTGTTGAAGTAATCATTTCTTCAATAAAACCATTTCAGTTGATGATGGGTAAAATTATTGGTGTTGCTTTGGTGGGACTTACTCAGTTTTTATTGTGGGTTGTTTTAACGGTTGTAGTTTATTCCGGTATTTCAGCCTTCGCCTTTAAAGATAAAACCGACAAAGAAAAAATTGAAACTATAATGAAAAGCCGTGGCGGAATGAATACTCCGGCAATGAGTCAAAATATAGAATTTGGCGGCTCTATGGATAAGGGCGCTAAACTCACAGAGATTATGGGAACCATAAATTTTCCATTGCTGATTGGCATGTTTATTTTTTATTTCCTCGGTGGATATTTATTATACAGCGCACTTTTTGCTGCTATCGGCGCGGCGGTTGACTCGGAAACAGATACTCAGCAATTTATGTTGCCTGTCACTATACCTTTGATTATAGCCTACATTGCCGCTATCAGCGTAATTAATAATCCGCAGGGAAATGTTGCTTTCTGGTTTTCCATTATTCCTTTTACCTCTCCGATAGTTATGATGGTAAGAATTCCATTCGGCGTTCCCTGGCCTCAAATAGTTCTTTCCATGGGTTTGCTTATCGGTGGATTTATTTTCACCACATGGATAGCAGCAAAAATATACCGAACAGGAATTCTCATGTACGGCAAGAAAATTTCCTACCGTGAATTATGGAAATGGCTGAGGTATCATAATTAATCTATTCACGATTGCATATTGTTTACCATCAATTTTCAATCTTCAGCATTCAATAAAAAAACGTGCGTATAGCAATCCTCGATCTAGGAACAAATACTTTTCATCTGCTGATTTCTGATGTTCAAGGAAAAAAAATTACTCAGATTTTCAAATCCAAGAAGTCTGTAAAGTTGGGTGAAGGAGCCATTCATCGTAACAGAATTGCACCTATTCCTTTTCAACGAGGTATAGATACATTAGTTTATTTCAAATCTATCATAGAAAAGTATAAACCTGAAAAAGTTTATGCATTTGCGACTTCAGCGATTCGAAGCGCAGAAAATAGAATTCAATTTGTTGAAACTGTAAAAAAAAAGACAGGTATCGATGTCAGAATTATCAGCGGACCAAAAGAAGCTGAGTTGATTTGTTACGGTGTGAGGCAATGCCTGAATTTAAAAGGCAGACCTTCACTTATTATGGATATCGGCGGCGGCAGTACTGAATTCATTATTGCTGATGATAAAAAAATATTCTGGAAAAAAAGTTTTAACATTGGTGCTGCAAGACTTCTGGAAATATTTCATCCGTCTAATCCCGTAACAGAAAGTGAAATAAAAGAAATTCAAAATTATCTGGATAAGCAATTGTCGCCATTAAAAAATGCTATTCATAAATATCCCGTTAAAAAATTAATCGGTTCATCAGGATCGTTTGATACTTTTGCCGAAATGATTGGATATCGTTTTCATGGTAAAAATGTTATAAAAGATGTAAATGGATATAAATTTAATTTGAATCAATTTTTTCAATTGCATGAAATAATTATTCATTCAACAATCTCCCAACGGATGAGAATGAAAGGCCTGATTCCAATGCGTGTTGATATGATTGTTATTGCAAGTATTTGTACTGAATTTATATTGCATAAATTTGGATTGACACAAATGCACCTTTCGAAATTTGCTTTGAAGGAGGGGGCGTTGTGGGAGGTTATAAGAGAGAGTCAAGAATCAAGAGCCAAGAATCAAGAGACGCATAGTGTTAAACTATTTAGGATAAAGAAAAAATGAAGATATTAATCATCGACGACGAAAAAGCAATTTGTAATACACTTAAAGAAATTTTGCAATATGAAAAGTATGAAGTAGATATTGCCAACGATGGAGAAGAAGGTGTTAAAAAAGCGAAAGCTGAAGTGTATGATCTTGTTCTTTGCGATATTAAAATGCCTAGGTTGGATGGATTGGAAGTGTTGGCATTGCTACAACAAATAAACCCTGAAATGCCTGTTGTAATGATTTCCGGGCATGGCACAATTGAGACTGCCGTGGATGCAATACGAAAAGGTGCTTATGATTATATTTCCAAACCGCCGGATCTTAACAGACTTCTTATTACAGTGCGTAATGCACTTGATCGTTCTTCTCTTATCACTGAAACAAAAACTCTGAGGAGAAAAATTTTTAAGACAAGGGAAATGATTGGCGAATCGCCATCTATTATTAAAATTAAAGAAATGATTGACCGCGTTGCTCCGACTGAAGCACGTGTGTTGATTACAGGAAGTAACGGTACAGGCAAAGAACTGGTGGCTCGTTGGATTCACGAAAAAAGTAATCATGCCAATGGCCCTATGATTGAAGTAAATTGCGCTTCCATTCCTTCAGAGTTGATTGAAAGCGAATTATTCGGACATGAGAAAGGAGCTTTTACTTCTGCCATCAAACAACGAATAGGAAAATTTGAACTCGCCAGCGGAGGTACTCTTTTCCTCGATGAAATCGGCGACATGAGTCTTTCCGCGCAATCGAAAGTGTTGCGTGCCTTGCAGGAAAATAAAATTACCAGGGTAGGAGGGGAGAAAGAAATAGTTGTAAGCCCCCGTGTAATTGCAGCAACCAATAAAGACTTAAAATCCGAAATGGAAAAAGGAAATTTTCGTGAAGACCTTTACCACCGACTGAGTGTAATTAATATTCAAGTTCCTTCACTCAATGAAAGAAAAGATGACATTCCGATTTTGGCCGAGCATTTCGTAAAAGAAATCTGCGGAGATTATGGGATGACAGTAAAACAATTTACTCCCGAAGCAATAAAAGAGCTACAGAAAATTAACTGGACAGGTAATATTCGCGAGTTGAGAAATGTCGTGGAACGATTGGTGATTTTATCGGATAAAAAAATTACTGATAAGGATGTGGTGCAGTTTGCGAGTAAATAATATTCGTTTGGCGTTTAATATTCGTTTGGCGTTTTGAGTTTGGCGTTGGTTGTATTGTTCTGATAGCTATCAGGATATTAATCCACAATTGGCGGAATTGTAAATAAAAGTTTTTGCAATTGTTTATTTATATTCACTAATATTTAAAGCTAACTAATTCGTCTTTTAAAGAAATTAATGAATCAGCGGTATTTATAAGATGATACCAGTAGGTAGCGTTATATTCAAGAATTTTAACTATACCTGTACCTTTGCTTAAAAACATAACTGGGCCAGAGGGTATTACAAAAGATCCACCTGTGCAACTATTATCAAAATAAATAGTGTCAAAGGCATATTTAAATGAATCATATAATTTACCATTTACATTTAATGATGGTTGATATGCCAAATCATATGCTTCATGACGTTTACAAGAACCAGTATCTGGAGATATAATTTCATATTTATTATTCCCGTTATAAACAGGATAATATGAATGCGATTTCCTATTATTATACGAATCATAAATTGTCTGATAAAAACCAGATTCATCATTCCTCCAAAAATAATCATAGCTACCAGTCCATAGATTTTGAAATTTCATATGAAACCATTCATGTGAATCAATGTTTACAATCTTCTCCGCAGTAACTGAGTAATCCAACTCACTATATCCACTTAAACAATCATAACACGTCCTATGAAAGCTCCAAGTTGAGCCTATTCGCAATGGAACAAGATCGTTATTGATCGCTGGCATTTTATCCTTTGTACAACTCAATAAAAGAATTACTATAAAAAAAATGTACTTTCCCATAGAACTATTTATTCTTTAATAATTGTTTTATTACAAATATACACGATTTATTTAAAAGTTATAACTAATATACTTTAGCATATTCATTTTCAAATTACCACTCCTGATCACTATCAGGATCAAATCAAAAAAACTCATACTCATACCTCGTCCCAAAATGTTTATCTCTCCCGCCGCGGGTGGTATCCATTTCGTAGGTCTGTTCGGCGATTACGTTTTTGTCGTCATCATATTCGTACATGTTTTTGCGGAGTAATAGGCCTTGTTCATCGAAAAGTTCTTGTACGATCAGCAGGTCTTTATCGTTGTATTCAAACTTTACTTTCTTGCTGTAAAAATCTTTATAAATTTTTTCAATAATATTTCCACGTTCGTCGTAAGTATTTTTTACGCTTGTGATTAGTTTCCCTTGCGGATTTGTTTGTACGGAGGAAAGTTCTTTTCCTTTATCGTTGAAAATAATAATTGTTTTTGAGGTGATTGCTCCGTTAGTATCATAATCAATCTCTTCAATCTGATTGTCGGCAGGATTTGTAAACGTAATACGCGACACTATTTTTTTATTAATATCATACGTACAGCGTTCTGTTAAACCTCCTTTATCATCGTATTTTATTTCTTCTCTTGAAACAAATTCTCCTTCTTCATCATAATGAATAATTGCGGTTACATTATCTTTCTCATTGTATTCATATTCTGTTTTTTCTCCCGAGTCGCCGCTATAATATTTTACTTCTGAAATGAGCAAACCTTTTTCATTTCTGGTCAATACTCTTTTTTCCGTGAAATTATCGATGGCATATAATAATGTATGCGTTGTTAGTTTTCCATTTGTATCGTATTCGTAAGAACTTTTTTCTTCCACTTCACTGGTGGGTAGATATTTAATTTCTTCACTGGAATTTCCATTTGCATCCAGTATAACCGTAAGTTCTAAATATTCTTCATCGGCGCGACTTGTCAGATCAGAGAAGTTGAAGTTTTTATAATTCTGATTAAAACGACGAATGGATTTTATTTTTTTGCTCATTGGATTGATATTCGTTATTCGTTAATTGTTAATTGGAAACATCTCATAACTTAACTTAATACTTTGAACCCAAAAGTTCCCTGCAGGTTGACAGAGTTTTGTATAGTGAGTGTCGTCCACCCGGCGTCAATCAACTCTTAAAATTAATTACCGGTGTTGATTGACGCCG
>JANOVV010000115.1:0-64759 GCA_031417555.1 Bacteroidota bacterium | reverse complement strand
ACCAAAACTCTTTTATCACTGGACAAACAAGAAGTACTGTATATTATAAAAGAATTACACGAGCCGTATGATGGGAGACTATCACGTACGGTTCTGTGAGAGGCTTAGGGGCGAAACTCCCCTTTGCCTACTCGGCGTTAAGAAACCGACAGTAGTTAAATAAAACGCAAAGTTCGCGAAGATGCCCAAAGGTTCGCAACGTGTGATAATTGGCTATTTTGGGTTTAATTTTTCTAAATTAAAGGGTTCATATATTGTGATTCCAAAAAGTTATTTTTTCAAAATACCCTATGAAATAACTGTTTTTACAGGGTATTTTAGTATGATTAGGTTATATTATTTTATTATTCCATTTAATTTTATATATTGATTAACCTTTATAATATTGATTAAATTATTAAAAATATGAAGAGCCTCTTTAATCCGACCGTAAATAAAGAAATGATCGATCGTATTCTAAAACTTAATGCAGAAAATAAACCCTTTTGGGGAAAAATGTCAGCCGCTCAAATGATCGCTCATTCACAAGCACCTTTCAAAGTTGCTTTCGAAGAATTAAAACTTAAGCGTGGAATGATTGGGATACTTTTTGGTGGAATTGCCAAAAAGAAAATGTTAGGTCCAGACCCATTCGGAAAAAATTTACCGACGGACAAAAGTTTCAAAATTAACGGCCAGCCTGATTTTGATAAAGAAAAAAATAAACTTATCGAATATGTTCTCAGATTTGCAAAAGCAGGACATGATGGAATTACAAAAGAAGCACATCCGTTTTTCGGAAAAATGAAACCTGAAGAATGGGATACTCTAATGTATAAACATTTGGATCATCATCTGAGGCAGTTTGGGGGATAATAGGGGGTCTGTGATTTATATTAATAATGGAATTAATTAAATTAAATTTAATATGAAGAAGATTTTGTTTTTTGTTTTATTTTTTTTCAGTTTTATTTTTAGCGGAAGCTTATTTGGGCAGAGTAATCCTCAGGTTTTAAAAGCGGGAATAACTATTAATCGGATAACTACAATAGAAGATGGAGCCATTCGTATTGGTTTGGATCCAATTACTCACAGAATATATTATATACTGACAGATGGAAATATTTATCAGGTAATTCAACCTGCTGTCGGAGTCGCTTACGATACTCTAATTTATAGTACTGCTCAGCATGGAGTGGAATATGTACAGGGAATGACATTTCACGACAGCACATTGTATCTCGCTGGCAATAATCATACATCAACACCGGTAACAAATGGAATCGTTGTTCGTGGAAAACTTCAGTCGAACGGAAATCGGAAGTGGGATACATTACTATTTACTTCGGGCTACCAGACTGCCGATTATTTTGATCATTTATTTACGGGCCTTGCCGTGAATGCAGCCGGAGATTCTATCTATTTATGCAGCGGTGCACGCGGTGATCATGGAGAAATTCAAAATCGTTATGGAACATATCCCGGACTTCGAAATGTTCCTATTACAACTCTAATATTAGCATTGCCTGCAAAACAAAACAATACTATTTTACTCCAAAATGATTCTGTCTGGCTTGCCTCCAGTGGTTATATTTTCTGTCGCGGTATCCGAAGTACATTTGATATGGCTTTTGATTCGCATGGAAATTTATTCGGAGTTGAAAATTCGGGTGACTATGATCATAATGAAGAAATGAATTTACTTCTTCGCGGCCATCATTATGGCTTTCCATGGAGAATGGGTGATACAAATAATCCTCAGCAATTTCCTTCTTTTAATCCGGCAACGGACCCACTCATCAATCACTATTCTCGTGCTTGGAGAAGAGGGTTTTGGAACAATGATCCAACATTTCCTCAACGTCCGCCTTCGATTACGTTTGATGATCCAATAAAAAACTATGGTCCGGATTGTGATAAATTCAGGGATTCTACCGGAGCAGTAAATGATGCCAGTGATAAGGGTATTCCACTGGCTACGTTTTCTTCTCATCGTTCACCGCTTGGGCTTGTCTTCGATAATTCTCATGTACTTGCTTCACCTTATACCGGTGATGCTTTTATGCTTAGCTGGACAAAAGGTTATGACAGTTGCGGGTGTTCATTGTTTCCAGATAGTTCGGCAGGTACATTTGTAGATCCAAGTCAGGATTTAGTTCATCTCGCTCTTTCTTTTGATTCTGTAGCCGGAAAATTCAGACTGAATGCAACGCGAATCATTGGAGAATTCCAGCACCCTGTTGATGCTGATATCGACAGTAATAAAATTTATGTAATTGAGAATGGCTATAGCGGTAATTCGGGGCTTTATGAAATAATTCTTCCCGGAATTATTCCTCCATTGCCTTGTCATCCCGAAGTAAGTGTAAACGTTCCCGACATTTGTAATCCTAATAATAATTCTGTTTCTATATCTTCTTTTGGAACATTGCCGAATTATTACTATTGGTACAATACTATTGGAACACTTGTAAGAGCTGATACTGGTATTTCCAAAGCGGATACGATTTCATATTTACCACAGGATGGATATTATGTCATTATTAATGATTCAGGATTTTGTGGTTTGGATACATTGACTTTTTTTATTCCTGATTCTCTTTATCTTCATGTAGATTCTGTCAGACATACATCTTGCATTGGATGTTCGGATGGAATAATTTATTTTACTCTCAATGGCGGAAATCCACCTTATAATGTTGTTACATCAGCAGGAGTAATTTCCGGAAATGAAATAATAAATCTTCCTGCAGGTAATTATACATTGTGTGTACTCGATTCCCGAGCTTGTACTTTTTGTGATCCTGTTATAATTCTTGATGACCCCACTGGATTAGCATCCATTAATACAAATTCTGATTACATAATTTATCCTAATCCGGTAAATAATTCAGCAACACTTCGCTTTGATGGAGCGGGTAAAATTTCAGTCAGGCTTCTCGATATTAGCGGAAATCAAATGAAAGTTCTTTTGAATGAAGATGCTAAAACCGGAGTAAAAGAAATGCAGATAGATTGCTCTCAATTAGCAATGGGATGCTATACAGTTGAAATAACTGATGGCCTAAAAAGGATTTTCAGAAAACTGGTATTAATTAAATGAGTTGTTAACTATTGATTCATTTGTTTATTGAGAACAACTTCTTCGTTCATTCGTCTTCTTAATTCCCATACATAATCACGACCGTTTTTATTTCCGTATTTAGTATAGGAGTCCTGTGCCCAGGTTATAGCAGTTCCATATTCACCTAAAACTTCATAGGCAATTGCAAGATTATAGGCTAAGTAGCCTGCATCTTTTTTTCTTGCTTTCTTCAAACCGTTTTTCCAGACAGTGATGGCTTCGTTCCATTGATTTACGTCGGCATAACGTGAACCTGTAGCGACTTCCGGAATATGTTTAGACTTTCCGTAAAATGGCCTTGATATCGTGTATGGCATAGGAGAAATTTTGTAAGCATAATCTTCGCCGACATTAGAAGCTAAATATTTATTAGCATTAGATTTGGAGATTAGTAAACGCATGGCATCCAAAACTGAAGTTCCGGTTGCATCCCATGTGTGGCTTTTGTTAATCATTTGTTGGTCGACAATAGATTTGTCTTTGTTATAATACGTCCTTATCCCCATTTTAACGCTTCCAATTCCCTGAGCATAGTATTCGGTATATTCTACATCATGTTTGTTTGTTCCTTCACCGACTGATTTTTTCTTTACTCTGCTTCCATGCGTGACAATAAAATTTGAATCATAAACTTCAAGGGAAACTAAGGCTTCGGCATTATTATTTACACAAAGTTTATCGATGACATCCCATTTCAAAGCATCCGGAAAAGCGGCAGTCATGCTGTTTCCTTCCAGTCTGTCAGTTAAAATTTTTACATTATATCGCGGCGAATAATTTAAAGCATTTTTAAGGCTCATCATAGTTTCCTGAGCGGCAGCTTTATCATCTTCCGGCATTTCGCCGGTTAGGATACCTTCGATAATATTTACCATTTTATTGTTGAACTTGGTACGATCTACAAGAAGAACGGTATTGATATCAGAGGGTAAAGATATTTCTGCAGGTCGTGTAACGTTAAAAGAAACAATTCTTGATGGCCCGCAGGATGTAATCAAAAAACAAACGGTTATCAGCGATAAAAAAGAAGTCTTTATTAAATTCATATTATTCGTTTTTTAGAGTGTAAAATTTTAAAAACGGATTTACGAATCGAAAGTTGCGCCCAAAAAAAATAGTTAAAAAATTAAGTTGTAAGAATGCATTTATTCATTTTTTACCGACTTAAATACTTATTTTCCATGAAGATTTGCCTTAAAATCACTGTAAGAAAAACATCAAAAATTCGTATTTCGAAAGCTTTATTTACCAATGATTAAAAAAATCCTAAATCCTTAACCATTTCAAAAAGCTCTATACTTTTATTCCTAATGTCTTAAAACATGATACATGATACTTGATACCTGATACTCTTTTAGTTTTCCTATCTTTGCCCCACAATCAATTCGGGGCTGACAGGACTTGACAGCAGGTGAAATTGATAAGTAAGCATGCCGAGCGTCGGAAGTCTGTCTCGTAAATCACGGCTTTCAAACTGCCAACTGGCAACAATTCATACGCGTTAGCCGCTTAATCAGAAGATTAACCCGCTAGCTACTTCGAGTGGACTTGCTCACCCGTTCGCTCAACCGAAGTATCGTACGGTGAGTGCTTTGTAGCCCTTTTCCGGTGCTGCAACTAAGACAAACGGAAATAAGCTTGATAGTAGCGCGTGTTTAGCAGCTATCCGGCCGAAAATCAAATAACACTACGCATGTAGAAAGCTCGTTGATTGCTTGTCTGGACGCGGGTTCAAATCCCGCCAGCTCCACAATACAGTTTGAGTGCGGAGTTTGCGATGTAACACTCACACTCAGTTCTCTGTCTGAACTCGCGAACTTCGCTCTCATACTGAAACTCAAACTTTCAAACTCTATACTGAAAACTCAAACTCGCGAACTACACTCTCAATCTGTAACTCAAACTTTCAATCTCTTAATTATAATAAAACTGAAATTTATTTCTTTTCCAGCCCTCTAATCAACACATACAAAATTTTCGAAAGTTCTTCTCCTTTATTATATAACTCCAAATACAGTTCTTTGCTGATTATCAAATCGTCCTTCAACAAATCAAGTATCGCAATACATTCGATCAGGCTTCCTCTCGCAATAACATAAAAATTGCGTGTATCAGCATCAGAAAATCTGCTTGTACTTTCCGCGATATTCAGAACTATACTTAGTGAGGCACGTCTTAGCTGATCTTTTATATTTTTTTCTAAACTATCGATGCTTAAAATATCCCATTGAATTTGTCGATTAAATTCTTTAGCCTTTGAGTATACAGAAAGTTTTTCGAAGTCGAACATGCATGCGAAATAACTCTTGGTTTTAAGAGATTACAACCATTTTAATAGGGAATTTGAGCATATATGGCAGCATTAGATTTGATCACTCAAAACTTAAAATACTTTTTCGCGTATCTAAATGATTTATACTTAAAACAAATCTCAAAACACTTACCCTACTAATTTTACATTTCATATTTCACGATACAAATGAAGGTGGAAAAATTGTTTAAAAGGAAACACAAAGCGAAACTACTAACTCGTTGGGTTTGTTTGCGGCAAACATCGGGCTGGGTACTGTTGTTACGGAAACATTGGTCTCAATTAATATTCTGTAAAAGTAGATGGCGTAACTTATAAAGATTGGTATTTGCTATCGATTGATAAGCTTCATTTATTATATTTACAACAAAATATTGTTGGTGATTTTATGCCTGAATCCGTTTTAAAACGAACAACCTCCGATGATTCCGATTTTATAAATCTTGTCATTCTACTTGATCAGGATTTAAAAATAAGAGACGGAGATGAACATTATTTTTTTGCTCAGTTTAATAAATTAGATAGCATTCGTAATGTAGTAGTGTATTATTCAGATAATATTCCGGTAGGTTGTGGCGCCTTTAAGAAATATGATGAACAGTCAGTTGAAATAAAAAGAATGTTTGTCAAAGATGAGTTTCGTCGAAAGGGAATTGCCGGAATTATTTTGAAAGAATTGGAGCTATGGGCAAAAGAATCAGGTTTTTCCGCTTGTGTTCTGGAAACCGGTAAAAAGCAACCGGAAGCAATCAGACTTTATCAAAAATCAGGGTATGAGAAAATTCCGAATTATGGGCAGTATGAGAATGTTGAAAATAGTGTTTGTATGAGGAAGATAATTTAAAGTTTAATTTGCAATTGAAAAGGGAGTAAAAACAATGAACACAAAACAAGCTTACAACATTTGGTCCAAACAATACGATACCAACATTAACAAAACACGCGATCTCGAAGCAATTGTTTTAAGAAAAGTTTTAGAAAATATTCATTTCAATTCTTGCCTTGAAATAGGTTGCGGTACAGGAAAAAATACCGAATGGTTGATTACAAAAGCTAAACAAATTACTGCTGCAGATCTTTCTGAAGAGATGCTTGCAAAAGCAAAGGAGAAAATTTCTTCAGAGATTGTTCAATTTATTCAGGCAGACATTACATTCGATTGGACGTTCAGTAAAAAGCAATATGATCTTGTAACGTTTAGTTTAGTCTTGGAGCATATTCAAAATCTGGATCATGTTTTTCAGGAAGTTTCAAAATCATTAGCGAAAGAAGGACTCGTCTATATTGGCGAACTTCATCCATTCAAGCAATATGAAGGCAGTAAAGCAAGATTCGAAACAGAGGATGGAATCCAGGTTGTTGAATGTTTTAATCACAATATTTCTGATTTTATTGATTCAGCTAAAAAACATAATCTGGAATTAATAAACATTGACGAATATTTTGACGGAAACGATAGAACAACAATTCCACGGATATTGACTTTGTTATTTCAAAAAAAATAATACAATATATTTTCTTTGCGAAACGTAGCGCTTCGTCGCGTCTTTGCGTTTTATTCTAGGCTGGTTTTTAACCACAAAGTTCACAAAGAATTACACAAAGTTTCGCAAAGAAATAAACTAGGTCTTTTTTAATGCAAAAAATTTATCCAAAATTTTAATTGCAAATAACATTTATTTTCTTGGAAAAGATCCGTCACGGTTAGCCGCTTGCAAGGTAAAGACAGTTGTAATTATTGCATTCTGAATTAAATCGTCTTCCAGAACTTTATCATACAAATCCATACTTGTATGGTGAGTTCGCCTAATGTATTCAATAGGATCCTGAATAAATTGAAAAGCAGGAAGGCCAATGGCATCAAATGAAATATGATCAGTACTTCCTGTATTGCTGAGCGATAGAGTGGAAGTTCCGGTTTTTTCAAATGGTTTTAACCAATTACGAAAAATTGGTCTGGCAGCTTCATTTCCTTGAAGGAAAACTCCACGATATTTTCCAGTTCCTTCATCCATATTAAAATAGACAGAAAATTTTTCTGAACCGGGTTTTAGAATAATTGAATCGTATGGTAATGATTTATCGAGACGTTCTCCATAATTTCTTTTGACGTAAGATTTAGAACCGAGAAGTCCTTGTTCTTCACCATCCCACAATCCAATTCGTATGGTCCGCCTTGGATTTATTCCTAATGTTTTAATGATGCGAATAACTTCCATCATTACCGCTGATCCTGCTGCATTATCAGTCGCCCCTGTTGCACTGTGCCATGAGTCGAGATGTGCGCCAATCATCACTATTTCATCTTTTAAATCTGTTCCGGGTATTTCACCGATTACATTAAAACCTTCTGCTGTTGGTGTAAAGGTTGCATCAAGAACCAATTCTAAATTTACTTTGCTGCCATTTTGAATCTGACGTACGAGCCTGTTGTAATGCTCATCAGCTACTACAACCTGAGGTAAAATTTTTGGCGCATTTGTATTAAATGCACGAATTCTTTTGTCTCTGGGAATGTCGGGAGAATTTGGAACAGCAGCTTCACTCACCCAAATGGTTCCATCATCCAAACTAGAACCCGGACTAGCTTCGATAATGGTAATAGCACCTTCATTCTGACAAAATTTCCATTTTAGAAAATCTACCTGTTGTTCTTCTTTGGTACGTTGCATTCGCCTTCCTCCGGATGATGGAGGATCTTTTTCTGCATTCGACATTCTTAACAAAGTTGAATCGTCCATTCGCCTGGCATCAGATTCAAAGCCGGGTTTTACTGCAACAGGTGCATTGAATAAAATAATTTTACCTTTTAGCTTTCCAATATATTTATCAAGATCATCTTTGGATTTAACATCGAGATAAATTGCTTCTGCTTTTACTGTTCCTTTAATTCCCGGTGACCACGCTTTTGGATATGAAATAATCGATGAATAAACAGGCTCTATACTTTGTAAACTAAATTTATTC
Source organism: Bacteroidota bacterium (assembly GCA_031417555.1). Lineage (GTDB taxonomy): Bacteria > Bacteroidota > Bacteroidia > AKYH767-A > 2013-40CM-41-45 > JADKIH01. The sequence goes on along the minus strand of JANOVV010000115.1, from coordinate 56,378 downwards.
AATTGCCAGCCACGGCCAAATTCTTCTCCCCAATAATCAAAAAAAACATTTTGTAATCCATACGATTCAAGTGTTGACTTGGCATAGTCGGCAGCCTTTTTAAAACCTGATGAATTCGTAAGACGCGGACCGCACACATCTGTAAGAATGCTTAACGTTTTCATTATTTTAGAATTGTTAAGTCCCTCGTCCTTTATTTTTGAGAAAAGTACAGAGTCTATTAATTCTAATTTTTGAGAGAGAGCAATTTTTGGTAAAATCAAAAATGCCATTATTGAATACTTGGCGAGCAGGGAGTAATACATTTTTTTCATTTTAAAATAACTTAGCAGTCAATGATACTCTTTATTTAAGTATTTTAAAAATTAAATTTTCTGAATTTATATTGTATGAATCATTTGTTTTAGCTAAAAGGCACATAAAATATATATTTTCTTTTCGTATCTATGATTATATAATGTTTCAAGTAGAATAATTCAAGTCAAAGTTTCAAAGCCTTTCGCAGGAGGATATTTATTCTTAAATTTCTAAGGAAAGCATTAATTGATATCTTTTCAATAAATTTTAATGTTTTAAAATTATTAATTGTTAAGGGTTTATTAAAAAATAGGCCTCCAACATTAATTTCGATTTTAAATTGAAATTCTTATTTACATTGGGCAGGATTTAAAAACTAAACGAACAGGGATTGATTTTATATAATTTATTCCCTTTTACTTTTAATTAAAAAGGCAAACCTATGCAACTTATTATTAAGAATCTTTCAAAGACATACACGAACGGTGTAAAAGCACTAAGTGATGTTTCATTAACTATTAACCAAGGGATGTTTGGTTTGCTTGGCCCGAATGGTGCAGGTAAATCTTCTTTGATGAGGACTATTGCAACTCTTCAGGAAGCGGATAGCGGTAGTATTTTTTTAGATAGCTTGGATGTATTAAAAGAAAAAGAAGCAGTAAGAAAAATATTGGGTTACTTACCGCAGGACTTTGGTGTTTATCCTAAAATTAATGCTGAAGAAATGCTTAATCATATTGCCAGTTTAAAAGGCATAAACGGAAAAGATAGAAAGAGTACCGTCTCTGCTTTACTTAACAGAGTTAATCTTTTTCAAGAGCGTAAAAAGAATTTAGGCACATATTCAGGTGGAATGAAGCAACGATTTGGTATTGCTCAGGCGCTGCTTGGGAATCCTCAGTTAATTATTGTAGATGAACCTACCGCTGGCTTGGATCCGGCTGAAAGAAATAGATTTTATAATCTCTTAAGTGAATTGGGAAATAATACTATTGTTATTTTATCTACCCATATTGTCGAAGATGTCCGCACTCTGTGCACCGATTTTGCAATAATTTGTCAGGGAGTAGTTCTACGCCACGACAAACCGGAAGAATCCATTGAAGAATTAAAGGGAAAAATCTTTTCTAAAAATGTGGATAAATCTACCATTCAAATTTTACGGAATAAGTATCAGGTTATTTCTGTGCAGATGAAAAGTGGTGGACTTAACGTTCGAATTTGGAGTGAGTCTGATCCCCACGATGGATTTATTGCTGTACAACCGGAATTGGAAGATGTTTATTTTTTCCAAATTTCGAGCAAGGTAGATGTTGTTACTATTTAATTAAATTTCTAAAAAATGATTTATGTTTTTACAGATATTTTTATTTGAATTACGCTATCGCTTCAAAAGGCCTGCAACGTATATTTATTTTTTTATATTCTTTTTAATTGGTTTTCTCTCTATAGGGACGGGTTCATCGCCGGCAACTGAAAAAGTATTTCACAATGCACCCTGGGTCATGGCCAATATCAATATTTTATTCAGTATGTTAATGATGCTTGTTTGTTCCGCTGTAATGGGAGTTCCAATGTACAGAGATATCGAACATCAGACTCGACAATATTTATTTAGTTATCCTATTACTAAAGCCGGGTATTTTTGGGGGAGATTTTTGGGATCGTTTACAATTGTTATTCTTATTGGCAGCTCCATAAACTGGGGGTGTATGGCAGGTGCAACCGTAGGACCTGCTTTTGGTTGGGTACCACCTGAAAGAATTGGTGATTATGGTTGGTGGAATTATTTTCAACCATTCTTCTTTTTTTCTATGGGTAATTTATTATTAGCATCAACAATATTCTTTTCTTTAGTAGCTATTACCCGTAATTTAAAAGTAATTTATAGTGCAAGCATTATGCTTTTAATTGGCTACTTATTAGCCTCCTTTTTGGTGAGAGATATTGAAAAAAGAGAGATTGTAAAATTGCTTGACCCTTTTATGTTAAATACTTTTGATCTTGAAACTCGTTACTTTACGCCTTCAGAGAAAAACACATTTTTAATTCCCTTCACTAAAACTATAGCTTACAACAGGATTATTTGGATAAGTCTTTCAATATTACTTACAGCTTTAGCTTATTATAAATTTAGTTTTTTGAAATTTTTATCTGCAGGAATTGAAAAAGTTAAAATTGCTAAAACAAATTCTGAAGTAATTCTTCAAGATGAAATAAAAAAAATTCAGCCTGATTTTGGAAAAGGTTATATAAAACGCATATGGTGGCAGCTTACTAAAATTGAATTTTTTAATATAATCAGAGATAATTATTTTAGAGCGATTTTCTTGGGTGGATTGATTTTTTTGATTCTTGATTTTTGGATTGGAGATTCATTATATAGTGTTTCGGAAAGACCAATTACCATTTTCCTAATGGATTATAAGGGGTATGATTATATAGTTTTTATTTTCATAATTCTTCTTTTCTATTCCGGCGAAACTATACACAGAGAAAAAAATACACGGTTCAACATTATTAATGATGCTATGCCTGTACCTAACTCTGTTTTCTTTTTTTCTAAGCTTACAAGTATGCTGGGTGTTGCTTTTATAATGGTTTGTATACCTATTGTCGCCGGAGTATTAATTCAGACAATAAAAGGGTATACAAATTATGAGTTTGATATTTATTTTAAAGAAATGTTTTTGCTTACTTATCCTTCCTTTGTACAAATGATATTATTATCATTTGCTGTTCATTTGATCGTGAATAATAAATTTGGTGGACATGGAGTTGGTTTGATGATTTGGGTTGCCATGTTCATACTACGTAATTTTGCGAAATATGATTACAATTTATTATTTTATTTTTATACGCCCGAATATCGTTGGAGCGATATGAATGGAATTGGTCATTTTGCTGCGCCTCAGTTTTGGTTTAATCTTTATTGGTTATTCTTTGGGGCATTACTTTTAACAATTGCTTTTCTGTTTTTCGAAAGAGGTATTGCCGGTGGATTTAAAGAGAGGTGGAGAGTGGCAATGCAGCGTTTAAAAGGAGCGCCAAGAATTTTAATTATATTATTTTTTATAGGTTGGATTGGCACAGGTGCTTTTAATTATTATAACGTCAGTTATATAAATAGTTACAGAACTTCAAATGAAGTAAAAAAATCTTCTGCCGATTATGAAAAACAATTGAAAAAGTATGAAAAGCTACCTCAACCTAAAATGACCAATGTAATTTTATTTGCTGATATTTTTCCGGATGAAAGAATGATAAAAATGTATTCAAAAGTATCCATCAAAAATAAAACCAATAAAGTAATTGATGCAATCCATATTCAGCAGGAAAATTTGATTAAATATGATTTAAAATATAATGGAGAGTTATTGAACTACTCCAATCCCCTTATACTTAATCAACCATTTTTTAGTTTTCTGAAAAGCGGTAAGGATACTGTAAATTATCGTATTTATAAATTGCCACGAATTATGCAACCCGGAGATACTGCATTATTGGAAATAAATTCTGTAATTGCCTACAAAGGTTTTGTAAACTCTGGTTTTACTAGAGAAATTTTACATAATGGAACATTTTATAGTAATGTATTACCAAGCTTCGGTTATAACACAGATCTTGAATTGTTAAGTGATGAAGATAGAAAAAAGCAAGGCTTAGCAAAGAAGGATGATGAATATCCTATACAGAGTGATTCTATAGGTAAGAACACTCTTTTGTTCAATGACGATGCAGATTTTATTCATTTTGAAGCAACAGTAAGTACTGTAAATGACCAGATAGCAGTAGCTCCTGGCTATCTTCAAAAATCCTGGGAAGCAGATGGAAGAAAATATTTTTACTATATACAGGATTCACCGATCGATGCTTTTGTAACTATAGTTTCAGCCAGATACGATGTTCTAAAAGATTCTGTTATACTAAGTAACGGTAAAAAAATTAACATTGAAATATTTCACCATCATGCTCACAAATTTAATTTAGACAGATTTTTGGCTTCGTATAAAGATGGTTTGGAGTATTATTCAAATACTTATGGTGATTTTCAGTTTCGTCAGATGCGACTGCTAGAATTTCCTAGATATGCTGGTTTTGCTCAAAGTTTTCCAAATACAGTACCGTTTGCCGAGAGTTTTGGATGGGTGGCGGATTTTTCAAAACCGGATGCTTTCGACTATGTTTACTATGTTACCGCACATGAACTAGCGCATCAATGGTGGGGTCATCAAGTTGTGCCGAATAAGACTCGTGGTTCTAATTTAATCAGTGAAGCTTTGGCCGAATACACTGCCTTATTATTAACAGAACGAAAATACGGTAAAGATAATATGAAAAGGTTTTTGAAAGAAGAATTGGATAGATATTTATCAGGCAGAGCAAGAGAAAGTAAAAAAGAAAATACATTCATAAATTGCGACAAAGCTTATCAGTGGTATTATAAAGGAAGTTTGATTCTATATGGTTTACGAGATTTAATTGGAGATAAACCATTGAATGATGCTCTAAGGGCATTTAGAGACAGCTTTGCATTAAAAGAGAATCCACCATTTCCCGGTAGCGATGATTTGTATGCATTTATTCAAAAAAATACGCCTGACTCATTAAAATATTATCTATCGGATACCTGGGAAAAAATTACATTATATGATAACAGGTTTAAAGAAGCTAAAGCAAAAAAAACCGGTAATAACGAATACGAAGTGACCATACATGTAAGTAGTACCAAATTTTATGCTGATAGTACCGGTAAAGAAACTGTAGCTAAAATGAATGACTATATAGATATAGGAATTTTTGCTGAAGAGAGTACAGATAAAAACGGACGTAAACAAACAAATCCATTAAGTATAAAAAAGTATCGTCTTTCTGAAGGAGAAAAAACATTTTCAATAAAAGTTAATGGTAAACCGTTTAAAGCAGGGATAGATCCTTATAATAAATTAATTGACAGGATTCCTGATGATAATACAGGTGCTGTGGAGATAGATTGATAAAATAAATGGAAATTTGAATTTATGAATTCAGGCTGCGATAAAATTATATTAATTCTTGATTTAATTTCTAGCGATTGAATCCTACTGCTTGGTAGAATCCCCCTTCACAAATAGCTTACACTAAAAGATTCCGCCGAGCGGAACAAATAACAATTAACAAAAAGCCACTAACCAATCTCCGCCAACAAATTCTCCAAATCTAAAGCAATCGAATACATTTCTATTGAGCCATCTGCTTTATGCGGCCATTGGTCTTTAGGCCTGTCCCAATAAATTTCAACACCATTTTCATCGGGATCGTCGAGGTAAATAGCTTCCGATACGCCATGATCAGCTGCTCCTGTAATTTTTAAATACTTTGCATCAAGCAATCTTTTATAGGCTATCGCTAAATCTTTTCTGGTAGGAAATAATATTGCCGTATGAAAAAGTCCGGCATTGTGTCTCGGTGCAGGCGGCGCATTTTTGCTATACCACGTATTTAAACCAATATGATGATGATAACCACCCGCGGAAATAAATGCAGCTTCATTTCCGTAAGTTGTAACCAGAGTAAATCCAAGTAAGCTGCAGTAAAAATCCAACGATCGCTGCAGGTCGGCAACTTTTAAATGAACATGTCCTATTCGTGTTTGTGCCGGAATAACATAATCGTCTTTAACCATTTCGATAATTCAAGAAATATTTTTTTATGATCCGATTATTTTTTTCACCGTCATTCTTCCTTTCGAACGAATATGAGCATAATAAATTCCTTTCGAATCAGAAGGAAGTTTTATGTTGTGCTGAAAGCGATTCGATGGTACAACAAATTCATCACTGAAAACCAATCGGCCTACTGCATCGAAAATTTCTATATTCGTTTTTTCTGAATTTAAATTTCTGAATTCAATTTTAAATTCATTTTCTGAAAATGGATTTGGGTAAATTGTTATTACTGATTCAGACTCTATTTCATTTATTCCGATAATGACATAATTATAGTTAGCCGTCTCACTGCATCCTGTTATTGTATCAGTGACAATGACCGAATAAATGGCAGCAAATGTTGGTGTACAAGTATCTGTTGTACAACCATTCGGTACACCATTAATGAGCCATGAATAGGTATAACTTGTATTGAATGTATCACATGTCAACAAGCCATTGGATTCAAAGATGGATGGGGAAATATTTACTACAGATAAAGCAGCAGATGTTGTAGCTGTGCATCCATTGGTATCTGTTATCTGAACAGAATAGGTTGTATCGTTCGAAACATTCACACATTCAGCCGTTCCGCCATTCGACCAGAGATAAGCAGGAAATCCCGCAGTCGCACACCAATTCGCCAATGAGTTTTTACAAATGATAGTCGATCCTGTAATATTTACACTCGGTGGCGGATTAAATGCTATTGAGAAAGTATCAATTGCACTGCATCCAACCGGATCCTGAACAGTTACTGAATAATCTCCCGGACTACTGACATTGATGCATTCTACAGTTTCTCCTGTATTCCAAACATAACTGGTATAGCCTGAAGGAGCGCAAAGTTCAGAAGCACTTCCATTGCAACCGGAAATCGGTCCATTAATGTCAAAAGAAAATGTAGATGAAAATGTTACTGTCTGACTTGCACTGGCTGTACAACCATGAACGTCTGAAATGATAACCGTATAAACTCCATTACTATTTACATTTATACATTCGGTTGATTCTCCTGTCGACCAGCTATATGAAGAACTTCCGCTTGAACCACACAACGGTATTACCGATCCTAAACAAGCAGATGATGGTCCGGTCACTCTCGGATTTAGCGGTGAATATACAGTAAGACCTTTTGAAGCTGTTTTAGTGCAGCCATTTATATTTGTTGAGACAACCGTATACGTGCCGGAAACGGATGGATTGATGCATGATGTCGTTGCGCCATTCGACCATTGATATGTAAAATTTCCGGCTGTTGCACAAAACTGAGGATTCGATGCATTGCATGCTGTTGTAGGACCGGAGATTGTCATCGCATAAGGCGGAAATACGGTAAGAGGAAAAGATGATGAACTTGTACATCCATTGGTACCGGTTACAACTACAGAATAAACTCCACTTGTTGCCGTAGAAATACAACCATTGGTGCTGTTGTTTGACCATAAGTAAAATGAATTACCGGCAGGAGCACATAGCTGTGCTGCAGCACCATTACAACTGGAAGATGGGCCCGTAATTGTTGAACTTGGAATTGAATTTAGAGTAAATGCAAAATCATCACTGGCTGTGCATCCATTTCCATCGGTAACAATAGCCGTATAAGTTCCCGATGAAGTAGGAGTGATGCAGTTGTTTGTACCGCCGTTTGACCAATTGTAAACATTAAAATTATTTGGAGTGCAAAGTTGAACTGCTTCTCCATCACATGCCGATGATGGACCTGTAATAGTTACACTTGGTGCAGTGAAAATTGTAAGCACATGTGAACTACTGCCTGTACATCCGAAACCGTCAGTTACTATTGCTGTGTATGGTCCTGTTACAGTTGGTGAAATACAATTTGAATTTCCACCACCTGTCCATGAATATGAACTGTAACCGCCCGCAACACATAGCTGCGGATTTGTACCCGGACAAGCAGTAGATGGGCCGGTGACTGAAATAATCGGAGCTGCATGAACCGTTATAGCCTGTGATGCAGATGCTGTGCATGCATTTCCATCTGTAACTGTTGCACTATACGTTCCCGATACTGTCGGCGATATGCAATTGTTTGTTCCGCCGTTCGACCATAAATAGCTCGTGTAACCGGAAGGAACACAAAGTTGCTCTAAACCATTGTTACATTTGGAAGGAGGCCCTGTAACTGATATTGTTGGCGATGTAAAAATAGTGAGCGATTGAGAAGCAGAAGCCGTACATCCATTCGCTGCTGTTACGGTTATTGTATAATTTCCGCTCGACAATGGAGAAATACATCTTAATGCACCGCCATTAGACCAGACATAAGATGTAAAACCGGCAGGTACACATAGCTGCGGATTGTCATTCGAGCAAGCACTTGTTGGACCGCTGATAGAAACTGTAGGTGATGTAATTGCAGTGAATGATTGTGAATCAGTTGCAGTACATCCATCAGCATCGGTTGCGGTTACAGTATAGGTTGCAGTACTGTTTACATTTATACATGCTGTAATACCACCACTTGTCCATGAGTAAGATGAAAAACCGGCTGTGGCGCAAAGCGGAGTTGCTGTTGCTGTGCATCCGCTTGCCGAACCAGTGATAGTTACACTTGCCGAACAATTTACATTGGCACATATATTAAAGGTTCCGATATCATCATTGTCAACATCCCACAAACGTATCCAGATTTGACTTCCCGGTGTAAAACCTGAAAGACTTTTATAGGGCATTAAAGGAAATCCCGGACTTCCGCCTGCTGTACATGAATTAAAAGTAAGAGCAGAACATGAGCTTCCTGTATAAATTGCCATACCGATATCAGTTAATGTACCCGGAGTAGTTTTTATTATCAGCGTTCCGTTTGCCCCGATTATTGCTGAATACCAAACATCACCATTACTGGTCGCACCATCGCAAGTTGCATCCGGTATAGATGAATTCGTAGCACCCGAATTTGTACCGCTAACAAGCGAGCATGTAGGCCCAACTGTCAGCAAGGTTGCTGTGCATGGATTATCTCCCTGACTGAAGCAATCAGAATGTAAAGCAGTCATTAACAAAATCAATAAATAAATACCGCAACAATTCTTTTTTTTCATTTTATTTTTTTGGAATAGATTTTTTGGAATAAACATTAAAAGTTTTCTGCTGAATTAATATGGATTAATAGATTGCAGATAATTTTACAATAATAAATTTCCGGTTAAAGATACCAATTAAATAAAAAGGAAAAAGCCTCCTTTTCGGGAAGCTTTTGCATTTGTAATAATTAATTCAAGTATTTTTTTCTTCAGATCGTTTTCATTTAGAAGTAGCGATAAATTGAATAATGTTGATCATTATTCTTAATTCAATTAATTTCAGAAATGACTAAAATTAGAAACATTAATTAAGACTTGGATCTTCCGGGAAGTTAGCCAGAATAGCGTATTGACTGCCCATAGTACGGAGAACCTGACCCCATAATTCTTCGGGATTTTCTGAAAAAGCAAAATCTTTTTTGCAATTCGATACAATCCATGTATGACCTTTTAATTCTTCATCCAATTGCTGCGGTTCCCAGCCGCTGTAGCCGGCAAAGAAGCGGATATCATTGGGATGTACCTGGCGGGTATCAATAAGTACTTTTAATTTTTCCAGGTCACCACCCCAAAAAATGCCTTTTAAAATTTCTTTACTACCCTCCAGTTTATTACCAAGCGTATGTAAGAAGTGTATGGTGTCTGTTTGCACAGGTCCTCCAAAATATAAAGGCGCATCGAAGGGAGGAAAATCTTCCAGTGCATCATTTAATTTTAAATCGGTAGGCTTGTTAAGTATAAAACCTACTGTTCCTTCTTCACTGTGTTCTCCTAAAAGAATAACGGATCTCTTAAAATACGAATCAAGGAGGAATGGCTCTGAAACAAGGATTCGACCCACCCTGGGGTCAAGGTAAACTGATTTTTTTCTCATTAATTTTTGTGTTTCTAGTAAGTTTTTTTTGCCCTTCTTTGCCTTCTATTGTTATGTTTTTACATATTTATCATCAAAGAGTTTTTGTTCATTTCCTTTAAAACTTACAAGCTTTTTCTATTTCGAATAATGATATTTTATTTTATTTTCATTGTAAATAAAACAAGAGTGGATTTTAATCAGAAAAACAAAACATTTTTACGATGTTTGCACGTGGAATGATGAAAATGTAAGAACAGGGTGGTTTTTGGACTATTTCCAAAGTTGGATCAGAATTTAAATTATGTAACAAGTATCAGGTATCAAGTATCATGTATCAAGAAAGTATCATGATACTTGATACATGATACTATTTTTTTATTTCCATAACTATGAAAAACCTCAAATCCTATATCAAACTCCTTCGAAACGAATTTACCTCCAGTGTATTAGAAGAGGCAACTGTTTCTAAAAGTCCGTTCATTCAATTTGCTAAATGGCTTCAGAATGCTGTTGATGCCGGCGTAATGGAACCCAATGCGGTAACTCTTGCGACGTCTTCAAAAGAAGGATTCGTTGATGCCCGTATTGTTTTGCTTCGTGATTTTAGTACAAAAGGTTTTTCATTTTTTACGAATTATAATAGCATAAAAGGTCGCGAGATTCGTCATAACAAAAAAGCTTGCCTCAATTTCTTCTGGCCTGAATTGCAAAGACAGGTACGAATCAAAGGAACTGTTGAAAAATTATCTTCTCGTGCCTCTGATCAATATTTCAATTCACGCCCCAGAGAAAGCCAGATTGGTGCCTGGGCGTCACACCAAAGTGAAAAATTAATTGACCGAAGTGAATTGGAAAATCGATTTAAAGAGTATGAAAAAAAATTTTCCGGCCGGAAAATTCCACGCCCTCCACATTGGGGAGGATATCGCCTCAAACCCATTCATGTCGAATTCTGGCAAGGTCGAATGAGCCGCCTCCACGACAGAATAGTTTACGAAAAATCCCGTTTCAACCAATGGATAATCCAAAGACTAAATCCATAAATTATTAAAATAGAAAAAACGCTAATCTCAAATCTTGTATCAAGTATTTAGTCTTTAGTCTCTTGGTTCTTGTCTCTTATCTTCCCTTATGTCCTTCCGCCTCCTCCTTCTCATCCTCCTCCTTTTCGCCATCGACTTTTACGTCTTTCAGGGTGTAAAAGTACTTACACAACAGAAAACCATTCAAACGCAGCGGTTGGTGAATATTATTTACTGGAGCGTTGCTATACTTTGTTTGGGAACAATTTTTATCGGTCAGTTTTTCGACTGGCATACATGGCCAAAGGCATTACGAACATATTCTTTTGCACTGATTGTAATAATTTATCTTTCAAAATTATTTGTTGTCATTTTTCTTTTGCTTGATGATGTCATAAGATTATTCAGATTAATTTTTGCATGGGTAGGTGTTAAGTTTATGTCGAATGAGACGGCTTCAAATGAAATGTTTCGTATTTCCAGACTAAATTTTCTTGTGAAGACCGGATTCATTTTAGGATCTATTCCATTTTTCTCAATGATTTATGGAATGGTTGGAGGGGCGTATAATTTTCGTGTTAAAAAAGTTGCATTACGTTTCCCAAAACTTCCGAAAACCTTTGCAGGTTTAAAGATTGTACAGATTTCTGATCTTCATACAGGAAGTTATATGGGAACCAATCATCTTTCCAATGCTGTTGATCTTATCATGAAAGAAAACGCTGATGTAATTTTTTTCACCGGTGATTTAGTTAACGATTTGCATACAGAAGCCCTCGAATTCCGTGAAGTATTAAGTCGTTTGAAAGCACCGTTGGGAGTTTTTTCTATCTTAGGAAATCATGACTACGGCGATTATTATAAATGGCCGGATGATGCTTCCAAAAAAGAAAATCTAAGATTATTAAAATCTTTTCATGGTGAAGTAGGATGGAAGCTTTTGCTGAATGAGCATACTTATATTGAAAAAGACGGTCATCGGCTTGGTTTGATTGGCGTTGAAAATTACAGCGGGCATAGAAATTTTTCGCGTTACGGTGACATGAAAGTGGCAACAGAAAATTTCGAGATTCAACCGGTAAATATTTTACTCTCTCACGATCCTTCACATTGGGATTCAGAGATAACAGAAAAATATAAGTATGTTGATCTTATGTTGTCGGGACATACCCACGGTTTTCAGTTTGGTATTGAAATCCCCGGTTTTAAATGGAGTCCTGTACAATATATTTACAAGCAGTGGGCTGACCTTTATGAAAATAATAGTCAGTACTTATATGTTAACCGCGGATTAGGCTTCATCGGCTATCCCGGCCGGGTGGGAATACTCCCTGAGATAACAGTTTTTGAATTAAGCCATACCTGAAATGCTTTCAAAAAATCAAATTAAAGATATTACGGCTCTGCATCATAAAAAATACAGACGCGAAGAAAATCTTTTCATTGCAGAAGGAGAGAAGGTCGTAAGTGATCTGCTTAAATCCGGTTGGCGGGTGCTGGCTGTTTATGGAACACAGGAATTTTTCCAAAGGCTTTCGGGAAATATCATGATTCCTAAAGCGACGGAAATTATTTTAATTACCAATGAAGAATTGAATAAGATAAGTTCTCTCACCTCACCGCAATCAGTTCTTGCAGTTGCTGAAATGCCTACTGATATCAATGAGATTAATTTTGATAATGGATTGAAGTTAGTTCTGGATGATATCAGTGATCCCGGAAATTTAGGAACTCTAATTCGAATTGCCGATTGGTTTGGCATCGATGAAATTATTTGTTCGGAGAATTCTGTCGATTGCTTCAATCCGAAAGTCGTTCAGTCTGCTATGGGTTCTTTGTTTCGGATAAAATTTCATTATAAAAATTTACAGGAAGTATTCAGAAAAAATTTGTCAGATAAAAAATTACCTGTTTATGGAACTGTTTTAGACGGTAAAAATATTTATGAAGAAGATTTGTCTTCTGATGGTTTCATACTAATAGGTAATGAATCCATAGGCATTGGTAACGATCAGATGAAATACATTACTAAAGCATTGACGATTCCTTCTTTTGGTGAAACAAAAATTGATTCTTTGAATGTTGCTGTTGCAACAGGAATTGTTTGTGCTGAGTTTAGGAGAGGCAAGTAAAGTTATTCAAGCATGCTGAAAAATCCGTGCAAACCCGTTTAATCCGTTTCATCCGTGTTCTATGCAGGATTTCCTTATAACTTACCATTAAAATAATTAAATTGCTTCGAAGGATTTCCCTGCCCGCCGGGACAGGCGGGGAAATCCTTCAAAGCATTAGTTGTGTTTTATTGGTTAATGATAAAAAAATCCTAAATAGCGGGGGGATTTAAATTTATAGTTTAATTATCAATAAAAAAGTTATTGCTACTAAGCAGATAATTATAACAAAATAAAATCGATTTTTTTGTGAGTAAAAAAATTATATATAGTTTAGTTGTATGTATAATAATAGTCATATCTTTTTTTACACTTTCGCCAAATTACCATCCGGAGTTTAATTCAGATGGGGCTGTAATTGTTTTAATGACATATTATTTTAACGTTCCTCACGATTTATACTTTTGGGGACAGGATAGAGCCGGGTCATTGATTCCTGCATTTGCTCAGATATTCTTCAGGTTTTTAAATTTTAGACCAGTTACATCGGTCTCCCTTTCATATTATTTTTTCCTTGTTTTAGGATTTCTAAGTTTTTCACAACTATTTAAAACTTATTTTTCCAAGATTGTTTTTTGTATTGCATGGTTTCTTCCTTTTTTTCTATTTAGTGATTTAATTTGGTACACAATAGGATTACAATATTGTTTAATAGGAATTTCAATATTCATATTGAGTAAAATTCGTGAACCAATTTCTAAGAGAATTCATAGGAATAATCTATTATTAATTCTACTAGTTTCTATAATATTCTTAATAACTTTTTGGGTTTCGGATCTTTCAATTATTTCGATTTTAGTACTGGTTATTATTTTTTCATTATTTGAATTATGGAAGTATGCCTCGAAAACGAAAATTATTTATATCTCGTCATTAACAATTAGTATGATTTTATCTTTTGGTGTTATTCATTTTCTGAAAAGATATTGTACAGTAAAAACATCCCAATATGAATCAATAAATACTTTTAATGAAATGCTAAATTCATTAAGGATAATCTGTAAATCCATTTATAATTATTTATCGTTCAATTCTAATGATTTAATGCTGAGTATCTGTATTTATTGCATTTTTATCATATTGTTATATTTTGGATACTGGACGATAAAAAGAAAATTTTCAATCGATAAATATATTTTTAAATGGCTCATATTTCTTCTCTGTGATTTAATTCTAATTTTATCTGTCTTAATATCCTCACACTGGGTCTATTTAAATGAAATGGGGCGTCGGTATTTTATTTCAACATATATTTCATGCTCTATAATTATTTTACTACTTGTTGAGCATTTAACTATAAACAAGAAAGATTTAAAACGACTTAAATTATTCATTGTTTTGACTGTTGTTATTTGCGCTTTGAGCAATGAATACCATTTTAAATTTGTATCTCCCCAAACAACAAAGCCAATTATAAAGATTGTTAGTGAATTTAAAGAATTAGGAAATATTGGATTGATTGCAGAATATTGGAATGCGTATGTTTCGTCTGCTTCAGATCCAAAGTATATTAAAGCAACACCCCACGATAAAGATGCTGTTAGAAATTTTAAACTAGTTGATGAAGTTTTTTTACAACCGAATATTTACGTAATAAGAGATCAGTGGATGGAATATTTCCCTGATACACTAATTCAATTTAATCACGTATTATTAAAAAACGGAAATCAAATTTCAATCGCCAATTGTATGATTTGTAAATATACGATTTTAAAGTAAACCCTGTTGAGACGGACCCCAGCTATATTGGACTTGTCATCAATTGTTTTTTATTTATCCAGCAAGAATAAATATATTTTCGATGCATTGAGTCTGTCTGCGTTGCGGCACGTTTGCAGGGTCATTCGTCTGCTGTATTTGAGCTGTGTAATATTCATCCACTAATCAAGACTAGTCGTCTTGGTGTACTTCTACCAATTAAAAACAACGGTTAAATATCCCAGCCCACGTTCTGCAAGTTAGGCACGCGTCAAAGCGAGTTAGGGATTTTGACTATGAGGTAAGCAAACCCAGCATAGCGGGAATTCTCAGAAATCAATTAAGTTTACTAAACAATAAAAAATTTGTTTAATTTTTCAAGATTACAGAGTGAATCTTTCTATGTCGCGTCTTGGACGAAGTCACGTGCACAAAGTTGGTTTGAGTCTTTGAAGCACTAGAATTGCGCTTAAGAAATCGCCGAGCGGGGTAGGGAATTAATATTATATATCCTCTTTCTTATTTAATTAAAATTTTCGAACACACCAACATAAACTCCATCAGTTAATGTCATTGACTGACCAGTTATATCATTATATAGAATACAATTAAACTTAGCTTTAAATTTTATTTCATAATTAGAGAAGACTAATCCTAATGGTTTTACATCTGTTATTGTAAATAAACTTCCTGTTTGAGTCCCAACTCCCTTGTCTGTCGACCAAAATTGTCCATTTCCATCTATCCAACCAACGATTATTCCATTTGCTGCTCCATTTGAATATAAGTAATTACCCGTATGAATAAATGAAATAAATTTATTTTCTTCAACTCTGTTACCTGAAAAATAAATTGTACCTAATTCTATATCAAATGCGAAATTAAGTGAATTATTATTTAGTAATCCTGAAGAAAATGTAGTCTGGCTAGAATCTGGTGGTGTTGATAAACTTGCAGACCATGAAAAATTACCTTGAAAATCATTAACCCCTGTTTTATTTGAATATGTAGTTCCGCCAATATTTACTGAATATTGCCATGGCGATTCAATAGTTATTTCTGAACTACCAGTAGGTGCAGGTGCAGGAGTATCATCCTTTTTTGAACATGCAGAAATTGTCAATATAAGTAAAGCGAATAAAAAAGAATTATTATTTTTCATATTGATATATTTATAAAGTTTGAACACAAGATATTAAAGATTATTATTAAATTCTACTATTTCTCAAATTAATAATTATTTCAGAGTTCATTACATTTCAGAAATAATTCTTATTTAACGAACCAAACGAATGGCCAATTTGCATGATTGGGGATTCCTGACCATGTATTGAATAAATTTTCATTATAAATTGATAAATATTTAAAGTAATTCCTCATTTAAATATTTTTAATAGTAATTTAAACATATTTTCTATTCTGCACTACATAGAAATGGCAAGCTTTTAATGTACGCAATTTTTTCTGATCTGTACTGAGTATGATTTCCTGTTTTATCGTACTTGCAATTATTTGTTCTGCTATTAAAGGTAACCCAGCTGCGTTGGTCTTTTAATAAAAATTATTTTAGTTCTTCTATAAATATAAATATATTTTCGATGCTTCGAGCCTCTCTGCGTTGCAGCGGTTTTGCAGGGTCATTCGTCTGCTGTATTTGAGTTGTGTAATATTCATCCACTAATCAAGACTAGTTGTCTTGGTGTACTTCTACCAATTAAAAACAACGGTTAAATATCCCAGCCCACGTTCTGCAAGTTAGGCACGCGTCTAAGCGAATTAGGGATTTTGACTATGAGGTAAGCAAACCCAGCATAGCGGAAATTCTCAGAAATCAATTAAGTTTATTAAACAATAAAAAACTTGTTTAATTTCTTAAGATTACAGAGTGAATCTTTCCATGTCGCGTCTTGGACGAAGTCACGTGCTCAAAGTTGGTTTGCGTCTTTGAATTAAGAACGAGTGTAGCGTTTAAGAAATCGCCGAGCGGGTTATTACGACGTAGTCACGCAAAGATAATTCGATAATAATTAATAATTTTTTTACTTGCGCAAGACTACGCCGAGCGGTGTAGGTAATAAAGGTATTAATCTAATTGACAAATTCTCTCCGCGCATCTCTCACCATCCATAGCCGCCGAAACAATTCCTCCGGCGTATCCTGCTCCTTCACCGCAGGGAAATAAACCTTTGATCTGTGGATGCTGCAATGTTTCCACATCACGGGGAATGCGAACGGGGGATGATGTGCGTGACTCTGCAGCAACTATCAATGCTTCATTTGAATAATAGGCTTTCATTTTTTTTCCGAATGATTTAAATGCATCTTTCAACGCTGCACTGATTTCTCCGGTAAATAATTCGCTGATATCTGCTGAAGTAACCCCGGGCAAATAAGAACATGCAGGTAAATCTTTCGATAATTTCCCATTCACAAAATCAATCATTCGCTGTGCCGGCGCACGAAGTTTTCCTTTTCCTGCCAGGTATGCTTTGCGCTCTGCTTGTTGCTGATATTTTAATGCTGCCAGTGGTCCGGAAGATTTATAATGTAAATAATCCTGTTCATTTACCGATACAACAATGCCTGAATTAGCAAACGGATTATTTCGCTTGGATGGCGACCAGCCATTGACAACAATTTCTTCAGGCCCTGTTGCCGCCGGTGCAATAATACCACCCGGACACATACAAAAGGAATACACACCACGACTTTTGTATTGATGAGTGAGTGAGTAGGAGGCAGGAGGTAAAAATTCACCGCGATCTGAACAGTGATATTGTATAGTATCAATTATTTCCTGCGGATGCTCGATGCGAACTCCAAGGGCAAATGGTTTGGCTTCTATTAGAATATTTTTTTTGTCAAGCAACTCATAGATGTCTCTTGCCGAATGTCCTGTGGCCAGCAAGAGTGAATTCCCTCTAAATTCTTTTTCTTCTCCGCTAATTACATCAACGGTAAGAATTCCTTTCAAACTATTTTTTTCTATGATGATGTCAGACATACGTGTATTAAAATGTATTTCTCCACCCGCCGATAAAATAGTTTCACGCATGGATTCAACAATCTTTGGAAGCTTATTCGTTCCAATATGCGGATGAGCATTTATACGGATGTCTTCATCCGCGCCATGAAGTATAAAAATATCTAGTATTCGATGTATGTCGCCACGTTTGTTCGATCGTGTGTATAGTTTGCCGTCACTGTAGGTGCCTGCGCCTCCCTCGCCAAAACAATAATTGGAATCAGAATTTAACATTCCTTCTTTATTGATAGCGGCAAGATCTCGTCGGCGTTGCTGCACATTTTTCCCGCGTTCTATTATAATTGGCTTACGGCCTAATTCAATTAATCGTAAGGCTGCAAACATTCCGGCCGGACCAAATCCAACTATTAAAACCGGCTCTGCTTTTGAAATGTCATTGGAAAATAAAAAAGTTTCTTTGATATTTTTTATAGGGGGTGCACTTTCATCCACAAAAACTTCAACAGTTAAACGGTATTTCACTTGCTTCGCACGTGCATCAATGGAACGTTTCAGTATACGTAAAGCCATTATTCTTTTCTGATCGATGTTAAGCAACTGAGAAGCATAAGATATTTGCTTGCTTTCATCTGCAACATCTTCTGGAAGCAATACCAATTCTATTTTGTGAATCATTCTATAATTGAATCCCGGAAACAACCGGAAATTGAAAATAAAAAATATTATTGTTCGACAAAATAAGGTTAAAATAACTTATATCAAATACTTTATCTTTTGTTAATATTATTTTTATTGTTATAGACGTCGTTGGCAATTATATATCAGACATGAAAAAGTATTAACTTATATATGATATAATTTTCGTTGCGAACCGTTTCGAACCGTTGCGTACTTTGCGTAAATATTTCAATGCCGGTTTTTTAACGCAGAGCACGCAAAGCACGCAAAAATGCGCAACGAAAAGAAAATTGCTATTCAAAAAACAACGACACCACAAACGTCTTCGCATACAAGGCATCTATCGGACTTGAAAAAGGTGTGTTTTCATTTACTATCAGATTGGTAAGTCCGTTATACATTTTAATTTCAGGTGAAAATTTAAAATAAGTGAGATAAAAATCGAAGCCCAGTCCGATTTCATAGCCATAATCAGCTCTCTTCAATTTCAGAATATCCTTATCGGTTTTCTTAACCTTTGCTTGCGATACCATATCAATCTGATATTTCCATCCTGCAAGAACATATATTCTGTAGTTATTAACTCTGTTTGATTTAAACTTTAAATCAAAGGGGAATTCAAGATAGGTTGATTCTATTGTCTTTGTTGAAAAAGATCGTGTTGTATCGTTGTAAATAAAATTATAGTTAAGATTTCTCTGACAAAAAGATAGTGTTGGAATGAATCTTAAATCTAAATTATTTCCTATTCTCAAATTACTTAGAATGCCAAGATTAAGCCCGGATACTGGTTCTGATTCTACACTATAAATCGTATCGCGGATTTTCAAATCGCCAACTCGGTCAATGACAAATTTTGATGAATTAATTCCAAGAGTAAATCCGAAATGTATAGGTTGTTGATCGTACTTCGGTAAATTCTGTGGCTCGCTATTCATCTGTGCACTCACCATAAAAGGGAAAAATGCAAAAAGAAATAATAAATATTTAAGAAGATTTATTTTTTTCATTGGGTCAGACAATAGACTTTGATTTTTTTCAACCGGTATCAGCAATTGAATTGTAATAATAGTTCAATTTAATAAATCAATTCGACAGCGTTAAAATACAAACTATTTTTCGGCCGTATAAATAGTTGCTACACCGAATGTCAACGCTTTAAAGTGAATATCCCTGAAACCTGTTTCTTTTAAAATACTGCAAAACTGATTTCCATAAGGAAATGCTTTTACAGATTCATTCAGGTAAGAATAGGCCGCTTCATCTTTTGATACAAATTGACCAATTTTGGGAGTTATATGAGAAGAGTAGAAGTTATATAATTTTTTCATTACAGGATTTGTGGGCTGAGAGAATTCAAGTATTACAACTTTACCATCCGGTTTAAGAACACGATGAATCTCCTTTAATCCTTTATTAAGATCCTGGAAGTTGCGAACTCCAAAAGCAACGGTAACTGCATCGAATTTATTGTCTTCAAAAAAAAGTTGTTCTGAATCACCTTCCAATAATTCAATTTTATTGTCAAGGTTTTTCTTTTTTATTTTTTTTCTGCCTAATTCAAGCATGTCAACAGAAATATCAACACCAAAAATTTTAGCCGGATTTAATTTCATGGCTTCAATAGCCAGATCAGCTGTACCTGTTGCAATATCTAAAATTAATTGAGGTTTTTTTTTTCTTAATTGAGCAATTGCTTTTCTTCTCCAATATCTGTCGATGCCCAGTGAAAGAAAATGATTTAAAAAATCATATCTTCCTGCAATGTTGTTAAACATGCTGGCAATCTGACGTTTTTTATCCTGCGAAGAATTTTTATACGGTGTTATGTTTTCGAGACTCATTTTAATTTCAATCGCTTAGCTTCTTCCAGGAATATTTTTTTCTCTACAGGCACTACACCAACTTTTTCACAAACCAATCCGCCGGCCAGATTGGCAAGCGAAGCCATCGTTACAGCATCTGCACCGGATGCAAGACACAAAGCAGCAACACTTATTACCGTATCTCCGGCTCCTGATACATCTGTAATATTTCTAAAATGTGCCGGAATAATTTTTTCAACTGAATCGTTTGATATTAATACTCCCAAATCTGAAAGAGTCACCAATGTATTTTTAATGTCGTGTTCAGCGGATAGTTTTTTTACCGCCAATTTTAATTCATCGATATTATTTTTTTCCAGATCGATTTTCATTCCATCTCTTAGTTCTTTCAGATTAGGTTTGAAAAGATCAATATGACGATACAGGTTGAAATTTCTTTTTTTAGGATCAGCTGCAACAGGAATATTTTTTTGTCGTGCAAGTTTGATGACCTGATCAATCAGCGATTTGTTTATTAATCCTTTGTCGTAATCTTCAAAAATGATAACATCGATTTTTTTGCGGTTAATGATTGCTGTAACCCTGTTAATCAGCTGCTTTTTTTCTGAAGCATTTATGTCCTCTTCTTTTTCTTCATCCACTCTCAGCATTTGATGATTGTTGCCGATAACTCTTGTTTTAACAGTCGTTGGACGATCATTGCTTTGAAAAAGTCCTTCGGAACTCATGTTCATTTGCTGAAGCAAATCGAGAAATGCTCTTCCATTGGCATCGCCTCCGATTACTGCACAAAGTATGGGAGTTGCACCAAGTGCTTGCACGTTGATAGCGACATTAGCAGCGCCGCCGAGACGGGATTCTTTTTTCTGAACAGAAACAATTGGAACAGGAGCTTCCGGAGAAATACGATCCACTTTTCCCCATAAATAATTATCAATCATTACATCTCCGATAATAAGCACATTGAGTTTATTGAAGGATGCGAAAAGTTCAATTATTGTTTTGGTCTTTGACATTTTTTATTCGAAATGATATGCAATAAAAAGAAGTATGGAAATAATTATTTTCTTCATTCCGATAGCAATCGGAATCAATCTTCACTCTTCAATAACAATAGTGCAGCTTTAATTCTTTTAATTGCTTCGATAAGTTTTTCATCAGAGGCTGCATAAGAAAACCGCAGACAATTTTTATCTCCAAAGGCATCGCCGGGAACGAGGCTTACATTGCCATGATGAAGTAAATACATACACAGATCGGTTGAATTATTAATTTTTTTTCCTTCAAATGATTTTGAATAGTAAGCGCTGACATCAGGAAAAACATAAAAGGCTCCTTCCGGTTTGTTTACTTTTAAGTGAGGTATTGTTTTCATCAGACTAATTACCAGATCACGTCTTCTCCGGAAGGCGGATTTCATTTCTAATGTTGGTTGCAAATCCAAATTCAGTGCCGCCTCTGCCGCTTTTTGTGAAATGGAGCTAGCACCGGATGTAAATTGTCCTTGTATTTTTTCACAAGCATCAGCAATTAATTTAGGAGCACCGATATAACCAATTCTCCATCCGGTCATTGCAAAACTTTTTGAAACTCCGTTCACGACGATCATTCGGTCTTTTAAATATTCAAACTGCGCAATACTTTCGTGCTTACCCATAAAATTAATGTGTTCATATATTTCATCGGAAAGAATATAAACATTTGGATGTTTTTTAAAAACCTCAGCCAATCCCTGGAGTTCATCTTTTGTATAAACAGTGCCGGTTGGATTGCAAGGAGATGAAAAAATAAACAGTTTAGTTAACGGAGTAATGGCAGCTTCTAATTGTGCAGGAGTAATTTTGAAATCTGATTCTATACTTGTATTAACTGCCACTGTTTTACCTTCAGCCAGTTTAACAATTTCAATATAGCTCACCCAATAAGGCAACGGAATTATAACTTCATCACCGGGATCGATAATACTTAATACAACATTAGCTATACTTTGCTTGGCGCCGGTAGAAATAATTACTTGTTGAGGAGAAAAGTCAAGGTTGTTTTCCCGTTTAAATTTTTCTGAAATAGCTTTTCTTAATTCTGCAAAGCCGGCAATCGGAGGGTAAAAGGTAAATCCGTCGTCAATTGCTTTTTTGGCAGCTTCACGAATATGAAGAGGAGTGACAAAATCGGGTTCGCCCAGACTAAGGTTTACAATGTCAATACCTTGTGAGGTAAGTTCGCGACTAAGCTTTGACATGCCAATGGTTTGGCTCTCTGCCAGTGAAATTACGCGTTTCGAAAGTGGAGTTGATTCCATAATTTATGGGTGCAAACGTAGGAGATTCAATTCAATTAGACAATTTGAAAATTTAGGATTTAGAAAATGTTTGAACAACGGGTGATTTTCTTAACTGTTGTTAATGAAGTACTTGTTGGAGAGGGGAATTTTTAATGGTATCAAGTGTCATGTATCAAGTATCATGTATCATGTATCAAGTATCATGATTATAGATGTTATTATAAATTGATAGTTAGGTTTTTAAATCGAATTTTAACAAGTTATTGCTTAACCCGCCCATACTTTATATTTGATTCTTAATACCTGATACTTGATACCTGATACAAAAATAAATACCTCCCGGAACAATGTGTCAGTACATCCCTCAATGGCATGGAATTCGTTTTTAAGCGAAGAATTATTTTTACGTCATACTGGCGTTCACTATCTTCGTACACATATGTCTTCAAACTATCCAAAAAGTCCGAATTCATTCGATTTAGCTAATATTATCGATGATGATACAGAATTTATTCCTCTCCTCTCCCAGGAAGACGAGGATCAGATGAATCAGCAGGATGTTCCTGCTGTTTTATCAATTCTACCGCTTAGGAATACTGTTCTTTTTCCCGGTGTTGTTATTCCAATAACGGTAGGAAGGGATAAATCAATAAACCTCATTAAAGATGCAAATAAAGGGGATAAAATTATAGGTGTTGTTTCTCAGAAAGATGTAAGCATAGAAGATCCTGTCTTTGAAGATTTAAACAAAGTTGGTACCGTTGCACAGGTTTTAAAATTGCTCCGTATGCCGGATGGAAATACGACCATTATCATACAGGGAAAGCGTCGATTCAGGCTTGAAGAATGCCTCGAAACGGAGCCTTATATTCGTTGTAAGGTTAAGCCATTTCCGGAGCTTGCTGCTAATATAACCGATAAAGAATTTGTTGCGCTTGTTGCTTCTTTAAAAGATTTGGCTCTTCAGATTATTCAGCATTCACCGAACATTCCTTCCGATGCTGCTTTTGCAATTCGGAATATTGAAAGCCATACATTCTTAATTAATTTCATTTGTTCCAATATGAATCTTGATGTTCCCAAGAAGCAACAACTTCTTGAAATCATCGATCATAAAGAAAGAGCAACGCGGGTGCTTGAATATCTTGATAAAGAATTACAAATGCTCGAATTGAAAAATCAGATTCAGAGCAAAGTTAGAATTGATATTGATAAACAACAACGTGAATATTTTTTGAATCAACAGTTGCGAACAATTCAGGAAGAGTTAGGAGGCAATTCACCGGATCGTGAAGTGAGCGAGTTGAAAGAAAGAGCATCAACAAAAAAATGGAGTAAAGAAGTTGCAGATACATTTAAGAAAGAATCGGATCGATTGTCACGAATGAATCCGGCTGCTGCTGAGTATTCAGTTATATTAAACTACCTGGAACTTCTTTTAGACCTTCCCTGGAAAGAATATTCAAACGATAATTTTGATTTAAGACACGCACAAAAAGTTCTTGATAAAGATCATTACGGCCTCGAAAAAGTAAAATCCCGGATTCTGGAATATCTGGCAGTTTTAAAATTAAAGCGTGATATGAAATCTCCTATCATGTGTCTTTATGGACCTCCTGGTGTTGGTAAAACGTCTCTTGGTAAATCAATCGCAAAAGCGCTTGGAAGAAAGTATGTACGGATGTCGTTAGGAGGTTTACGCGATGAAGCAGAAATTCGCGGTCACCGTAAAACGTATATCGGTGCCATGCCCGGAAGGATAATTCAAAACATTAAAAAAGCAAAATCATCCAACCCTGTTTTTGTGCTGGATGAAATTGATAAACTAGGAAACGATTTTCACGGAGATCCATCATCTGCATTGTTGGAAGTTCTTGATCCGGAACAAAACAATACTTTCTATGATAATTATGTTGAAATCGATTATGATCTTTCCAATGTACTTTTTATAGCTACAGCTAATTCACTCAGTAAAGTTCAACCTGCTTTACTTGATCGGATGGAGATAATCGAAATCAACGGCTATACGATAGAAGAAAAAATACAAATTGCACAAAAGCATTTAATACCAAAGCAGCTCGAAGCACATGGATTGAAAAAAGAACATCTAAAATTATCTCCCAAGCTTATTGAGTATTTGATAGAGTATTATTCCCGTGAATCCGGCGTTAGAGGTCTTGAAAAGAAAATTGCTTCATTGGTTCGCGGAATTGCTAAGTCTGTTGCCATGGAAGAAAAATACAATCCTGTATTAACGCAGGAAGATGTTGTTCGTATCCTTGGTGCTTCTCTTTATCAAAAAGATAAATACCAGGGAAATGAAGTGGCAGGAGTTGTAACCGGTCTTGCATGGACATCAGTCGGCGGCGATATATTATTTGTTGAATCGAGTATAAGTAAAGGCAAAGGTAAATTGGCGATAACAGGAAATCTTGGTGATGTAATGAAAGAATCTGCCGTAATAGCATTGGCATATCTTAAAGCTCATGCAGATGCTCTTAATATAGATCCGCGAGTTTTCGATCAGTGGGATATTCATATTCACGTTCCTGAAGGAGCTACACCTAAAGACGGACCGAGTGCTGGAATTACAATGCTTACTTCGCTGGCTTCGATATTTACTCAAAGAAAAGTTAGGCCTCATATGGCAATGACCGGAGAAATTACATTAAGGGGAAAAGTATTACCTGTAGGAGGAATTAAAGAAAAAATTCTTGCTGCTAAACGGGCGGGAATAAAAAATATAATTCTATCTGAGGAAAACCAAAAAGACATTGCTGAAATAAAAAAAGATTATATAAAAGATCTTAATTTTCATTACGTAAAAGAAATGATTGAAGTAGTTCAGCTGGCGTTATTGAAAGATAAAGTTAAAAAACCTTTAGATGTAAATTATGTTGATGAAAAGAAAAAAAATAATCGCGAAGTAGAATAAGAAACTACAATAATAAAAAAAACAGCCCGGTTTTCGTTGGAAACCCGGGCTGTTTTTTTTCATGATTGGTAAGCTACCTTTGCGAAATTAAAAACCTTTGTGTGTATTTTTTATTGCCATAAACAATGTCCATCAGGTAAATACCCTGAGGGAATTTTTTTTCTTTTACATCGATTGTATAGGTGTGATTTCCATTTTCGATTTTACCCAACTTTTCTTCAAAAATCAGACTTCCCGTACTGTTAAAAATATTTATAGAAACATCTGCTGATTCGGTTAAATAATAAGTTGCATGCAATTCATTATAAACAGGATTTGGAAAAATATTCCACCCGGAATAATTTTCATTTATTACAGACGACTCATTGGTCGTTGGTTTTGCACTCATTCTAAAACCGTTTGTCCAGCAGCCATGAATTGAAGTTACATTGGCTGTAGCACCAATAAAATTCAGTCCATACATTTCTTCAATGGTTCGTAGAATATTGTAGTGAGTAATGGGTTGTGTGTAGGAGCCATGCATGACCATTGATCCTGTAAAAATGGTAAGAATATGGTTATTGTGTGAACCATCATCTTCATCAGCAGTTAAAATAAACAAGCTGTTATTAGACTTGGCCCAATCAATATAAGGAATCATATTATTTTTAAACCAGTTGTCACCATTAGCTAATGCAGTACCTAAATATCCATCGTGCATGCCGTTTGTTAAATCGGGTACTACAATAGATACAGTTGGTAAATTGTTATAATTCGTCGGGAAGTTTGAATAAGGCTGATTGAGTGTCGAAGAAACCTGGTTAGCATCTGTACCCATCCAATTGGCAACAGGATTATGTCTTCGTACATATCTGCCATACGATGCTCCATCAAAACCTACTTCAGGGAGCCCTTCGCTGTATTCGATAAATGTTTTACCTGCATTGATTAATTCTTTAGCAAGATTGGGAGTTGTAAAATGTTGAGAGGGTAATTCATTGTTTGTAATACCCTGATTGCTACCGGAAAATAAATGAAGATAATTTGGCTGACTCGGATGAGTTATCCCATATGAATTAAGGAATAAAGCACTTTTAGGATCTTTAGCTAAATTACTGATGTTGGGAGTAAATATGCTTTCAAAGATCTGAGTGTAGGCTTTATTCTCCATAATACAAATTACAATATGATCCGGAACAGGAATTATATTACTGTATTGTGGTAGTGTTGAAAAAATTGAAGTAGAAGAAAATCCTCCGGGCGAATTGGCACACATAGTTTGCACTTCGTACTGATAGGCATTATCAGGACTTAGTCCGGTTAAAATTGCATTATTTACATCAGTGGTAAATGTTTGCCAATTGAGGGAACCGACAAGTTTATATCTCACAACATATTTAGAAGCACCTGGAACTGCATTCCATGATAAAGTAGCCTGGTTAATAGCAATTGATCCTAAAGTAATATTAGTCGGAATTCCACAAGTTGGAGAAGCAGTTGAAAATACAAATGGATGTGAAAAAATTGATGTGAAACCATTTTGGTTGATACCCTGAACAATAAATTCGTACGATGTTCCTTCTTCCAGATTGGAGAGATAATAAGTTGGTGAATTTAAATTTACGCTATTCCATAACATACCAACTTGCCTGTATTTTAAATTATATGAAGTGGCACAATTAAGGGAATTCCATAAGAGTGTTGCGGTTGAAGTTGTAATATCTGTTGCCGATAAATTTTCAGGTGTATCACAGATATTTCTGAGTGTGGTAAATATTCCGGCTAAAGAAAAAGAACTTGTTCCATTCGAACAAACCGTCTGAACTTTAAATTCATATTGTGTTAATGGATTTAATTCAGATAGAAGTAGAGAATTTTTACCGGCAGCTCGTGAAAGCCATTCTGAATTGGAATATCGGATTCTGTAGTGAACATTATAACGTAAGGCTTCGGGAATTTTTCTCCAACTAACCTTTGCAGTGTTTGAAGTGATGCTGTCGGAGGCAAAGTAATAGACATTTGGAACAGCGCAAGAAATATTTGAAGGGGTTCTGAAATTATAAAGGCTGCAATAAACACCTTCTGTTCCTGAGCAAACACTTTTAACTTTTGCTTCATAAAGGGTACTAGGAATCAGAGAGGTGATTACTTCAATTGTATTTTGAGATGGCTGACGTCGCCAGCTTGTTGAACCGACCGGCCTGAAACTTACAATATAATTTGTTGCATTAGAGACGCTATTCCAAACTAATTGTCCGCTGGTTGATGTAAGATTATTAATATGAAGATTAATGGGAGTACCACAAGCTGCAATGCTTTGATTCTGGGCAAAAGCTGGGGTAATAGAAATTATAAACAGTACAATTCCGTTAATTAAAAATGTATTTATGAATTTCATTTGAAGATGATTTCTTATCCCTAAACGGAACAGAATAACTAAGATAGCCTATAAATACTGGTTTTACCATGATTTATGAAAAATGAGAGCGAAAAGGATCAATAATTTTTTAAAAAAATCAGTTGGCCAACAAAAAATCTATTTTTACCAAAATATAAATTTTGAAAATGAATTAAAGCCCCTAAAAACCGCCATCAGAGCGGTAAATGCGCGGTGTATGAAAATACCATTTTAATCGTTTTACGGATCACGCCGGAAAAATAGAGCCTGGAATCATTAATAAAAATATAAAATCTTGATTCTTGTTTCTCCCTATTATCCGTTCATCGAAACTAAAAACTCTTCATTAGATTTAGTTCCTCGCATTCTCTCGAGCATAAATTCCATAGCTTCGAGGGGATTCATGTCGGCAAGGTGATTTCTGAGAATCCACATACGTTGCAACATTTCTTTATCGAGCAACATATCTTCGCGTCTAGTACTGGAAGCTACGAGGTCAATGGCAGGGAATAAACGTTTATTGGCGAGTTTACGATCGAGTTGTAATTCCATATTTCCAGTTCCTTTAAATTCCTCGAAGATAACTTCGTCCATTCTGGATCCTGTATCGGTAAGAGCAGTAGCAATAATTGTAAGGCTACCACCGTTTTCAATTTTTCTGGCTGAACCGAAAAAACGTTTTGGTTTATGAAGAGCATTGGCTTCAACACCACCGGAAAGTACTTTTCCACTGGCAGGAGCAACTGTATTATAGGCACGGGCAAGACGTGTAATTGAATCAAGTAATATAACAACATCGTGTCCGCATTCGACCATGCGTTTTGCTTTTTCGAGAACGATATTTGCAATTTTCACATGCCGTTCTGCGGGTTCATCGAATGTTGATGCGACTACTTCTGCTTTTACGCTACGAGCCATGTCTGTAACTTCTTCCGGACGTTCATCGATAAGAAGAATAATCATATAAACTTCCGGATGATTGGCTGCAATGGCATTTGCCACATCTTTTAAAAGAATTGTTTTTCCTGTTTTAGGCTGAGCAACGATAAGTCCACGTTGCCCTTTACCGATAGGAGTAAACAAATCCATTAAGCGTGAAGAATAATTAGCTTTTTCACCACTTAGATTTAATTTTTCATAAGGGAATAGTGGAGTGAGATAATCAAAATGAATTCTGTCTCTGGAAATAGATGGATCTAATCCATTGATATAATCAACTTTTACAAGAGGAAAATATTTTTCTCCGTCTCTAGGGGGGCGAACAGTACCTAAAACTGTATCACCGGTTTTTAGTCCATATAATTTTATCTGTGAAAGTGATACATGAATATCATCTGGAGAAGTGAGATAATTAAAATCGCTGGATCTTAAAAAACCAAAACCATCAGGCATAATTTCTAAAACACCTTCGGCGGGAATTAATGTATCCGGATCGATAACCGGTTCAGTGATTACAATATCACGTCGTTGCCTAAGGTTTGGATTTGGCTGATTTTGATTATTTATCCGTTCAGTTTCCGGGCGGATAAATGGTTTTAAAGTTGGTTCGGCAGTTCTTTCTATATTTTCAGTAACCGGTGCATGTGATCTTGCCGGAGGATGAGAAACAGGGGCAGGAGCCGGTCGGCTGGCAGGAATTTTCACGCTTGGTTCGAGAACCACCGGAGCTTTTTTCATTTCCGTTTCTTCACCCGGACTTACCCGTTTCCGTTTAGGTCTTGAAGAAGAATCACCTTCTTGGTTTTTTTCTTCCTTCATAGGGGCTTCCTGTAATTCCATTTTTGCAGAGTTGTTAGAAAATTTTGAAACGAGAGATTCGCGAATAGAATTGCTGGCGGTTGGATTCAAGGCCTGCTGATCGAGAATTTTATAGATTAATTCCTGTTTGCGTAATTCGTCATAATTTGGAATCTCCATTAGACGTGCAATTTCTTTAATCTCATTAACGAGTTTATCGTTTAATTCAAGTATATCGTACATGAATAATTATTTGGTTTTTAAAAATTCCGAAAAATCAGAGTTTATTTTCATCGTGGCTCTTATTGTAAAAGCCGTAATTGTATAAGAGAAATGAATATTAAGAAACTGGTTTGAATACTATAAGCCGACGGGAGAAATTCCTCAACGGATAACTAAAAAATCCAGAACGGATTTGAATTTCATTGCAATAATACTTTATTTTAATGATTCCAACAAAAAATCATGAAAATATTTTTTAAATATATACTTTTTATTCTTCTATACTACATTCGATTGAATATTGTTTCCTTTCTAAAAATCATCGTTATTTGCCCCTTGAAATACTTATTATGATACAAAGAAAACAGACGCTTTTTTTACTTGGATCGACATTATTAAGTGTCCTATTGCTTTATTTACCCTTATTTGAATTACTTCCTGATTCCGAAACTATGCCTGTAAAGCGGTTTACCATATCAATAAACGCTCTCTTATTAATAATAAATGGGGCTGTTGGTTTACTTTCTTTTATTGCTATTTTTTTGTTTAAAAACAGGAACATTCAGGTCAGAATCTGCAACCTTGCTTTATTGCTCACTTGTGTTTTAATTGGACTCGTATTTTTTCTGGCTGATACCATGTCGTCGGGAATGAATCAAAAAATTCATTATGTATATGGAAGTTATCTTCCAATTATTCAAATATTGATAATTTTTCTCGCGGCTCTTTTTATTAAGCAGGATGAGAAACTGGTTCGATCCGCTGACCGTTTGCGTTAATTATTCCAAACTTGATCGTAGTCCGAGTTCAATAGCTTCAAGATCTTTAATTTTTTCTTTATCTATTGCAAACCGCAGTATTGTGCGAAACTTATGAAATCCATGTTTTCCTGCTGCGCCCGGATTCATATGAAGTAGATTGTATTTTTTATCAGGAATAACTTTCAAAATATGTGAATGACCACAAATAAAAAGGGATGGTCTTTTTAATTCAATTTTTTTCTTTGCTTGTGGAAAGTAATTCCCGGGATAACCACCGATATGTGTCATGTAAACTAAAACATCTTCACATTTAAAAAATTGTTCTTCGGGATGAATAAGCCTGATTTCCTGACCGTCAATATTTCCAAACACTCCGCGAAGTTTTTGAAAAGAACTTAATTGATCAGAAATAACTGCGCCTCCAAAATCACCGGCATGCCATATTTCATCACACGAATTAAAATGTTCTAAAATTTTTGGATCCAGAAAGCCATGTGTATCACTTAATAATCCAATCCTTGTCATCAGATTATTTCCATTTCATCAACTTTCATCCAGCCGATGCTGCCGTTTGCTATTCGAATTTTTCTCCAGTTATTAAATTCATCAAGTAAGTCTACCTTTGTACCTTCATGCAGAATAAACAGATCGTTACCTTTTTCATCCGGTGAACTTTTTACATAAACCGAAGTTGACATTATTATAGATTGTTTATCAATTCTTGCAATAGCATAACTCCGGCTGGCCATTACTACTCCTATGCCGGAAAGAAAAAGAAAACATATTATTAATATAAAGGAGAATTTTTTTCCGGCAACAGAATTTGCAGTTATATAAAAAGCAGCCGATGCAAAAAGCAGCCAGATCAAAATAATTAATACAATAGTGAAAGTATCAGCCGGAAATAAAACTGAAAATTGATTGATCCATTTTTTATAAAAAATCTGTGGAATGTATTCTATTTTATCAACGACTTTCAGTGAGGCAATTTTTAAATTGAAATTGGCATCTTCATCATCAGGATCAAGTTTTTTTGCTCGTTCATAGTTTAGTATGGCTTTAGCAAAATTACCCGCTTTGAAATAAGAATTACCTAGATTAAAATATACTTCTTCAGAAATGGATTTATTTTTTATTAATTGTTCATACAAACGAATGCTGGTTTCATAATCAAGCTTTTGATAAGCAATATTTGCCTGATGATAAATTTTTAATGCTTCTTCATTTGCACCTTTTACATTTTGCAAACTAAAAAGTAAAAACAGAATAATAAAATATTTTAATCGAACCTTCATCGTATTATTAAATTATCCAAGAGCATTTTCGAGTTGAGTAATTGTTTCCAGACCTTTTTTATAAATTGTTTCATTATTATCAGCCATACCTCCGGCGAATCGTGCAAATTCACAGCTGTCAACTGTATCGGTAAATTGCAAAACAAGTCCATCCGGAACCTTTTTACTTAATAAAGCCTGTGCAGCAGTATCTTTTGAAAGATCCGAAACAGGTATCTGGAGCTTATCACTTATAAAACCCCACAATGCCCGAAACATTTCATCTAAAAATTTTTCTCTATCATTTGTTGTCAGGTATTTTTTAGCTGCACTTAATCTTTTCATGGCAACTTTATTGGCACGCTGGCTTCGAATGAGTTTTACATTTTCGGCCATTGTTTCTTTTCTTTTCCGTAAAAAAAGTAAGCCTGCAAATAACAGGGCAGGAGTTAGTATCAAAGAATAAAACACAGGTGATTTATACAATGTCCCACTGCCGGTAATAAATGCCGGATCTTTTGTTTTTATGAATAAAATATCTTTCCCTAAAATCTGAACATCCGTTTTGTTAACGCCAGAAACAACAGTAGTTGTTGTTTCAGTACCTCTGCCAACATTCAATGTTAAAGACGGAGATTGCTGAGTGATGTATTGTTTTTTTTCCAGATCAAAGAAAGAAAATGGTGCTACGGAGATTTTAAAATTTCCGGGATTTCTCGGAATAATTAGATATTCAAACGTTTTACTTCCGGTAACTCCATTCGTGGTAACATTTACCGATACATTTTCTTTCGGATCGTATGTTTCAAAGTCGGGTGGAAATTCTATTTTAGGAGAATCAATCAGTCGTATATTGCCTTTTCCTGTAATTTTTATTTTTAAATTGACAGCATCATGCGCTTTTGTTTCTTTCTTATCGAGGGAAACTTCATAGGCGAATTTTCCAACAGCGCCGGTAAAACTTTGTGGTGCACCGCCGGGCAAATCACGTACATTTATTTTTAATGATTCACTTTTTAAAGGGACTTTGATATCCTGTAAATTATTATTGAAAAAAGGGTCGTTGAAAAACTGACTAAACGGATCGTTACTTTGTTGTTGCTGGCGGCGAAGCTGAACCCTTGCTATTACTTCTCCTTCCATAGGATCGATACTGAGAGTTCCAGAACGCTGAGGAAATAATATTACTTTTTTTATATCGGCAACTTTATAAGCAACACCTTCTACATTTTCACTATGAAACTCCAATTGCTGCGGCATAGAAATCTCCTGGCTCCAGAAGCCATTGAACGAAGGAAGTTTGTTAACCGAATAGTTAAGGAGAGTAACTTTTGTATATATGCGATAAATTACTGAAATTCCCTCTCCCTGAAAAGGATTGTTTTTATCTACACGAGCACGTATAAAAACATTTTTCCCGCCGGCAACAACATTTGAATTATCGCCATTTTGCTTTTGCGAACCTCCTGCCTGTGATTTATTTGTGTTTTTACTTACAATGATGGTAACAGGGTTAGAGACAACTTTGGCATTTCCCGCAATTATTTCTGCGCTACCGATTTTAAAAGTTCCTTCTTTTACAGCTTGCAGAACATAGGTGTATGATGATGTTTGTGAAACAGAGCCATTGATGATTTGCATTTGCGTACTTTGATTAGGCCCCATAAGTACGTTGAAATCTATAAAAGTAGGAGGGCGAAAATTTTTACCTGTTGTATTTAAACTAAATGAGATTTCAAACTGTTCACCAACATCAACTGCAGAGGAAGAAACAGAAGCTGTTAACTCCTGGGCAAAAGCAATCTTTATAGAAGATGCAATAAATAAAAATATAAACAGTGGAATCTTTACCGTTTTATTAAAACGCTTCATTAATGTTGATTTATACTTCTTTGTATGACTAATCATTCGTTACCATTCTTTTTCGATTTGAATCTTTGTTCCTTCTTTGACATTGAGTTTTTTCTGAGTTTTCTTTTCGTCATTGTTCAATGCTTGTAAAATTTTCTCTGCATCTTCCTTAGAAATTTTATCTTTTCGCGGCTGGGATTCTTTTTTCGCTTGTTCTTCTTTATTCTGTTCCTGTTTTTGCTCCTGTTCTTTTTGTTGTTCCTGATTTTTATTTTCTTTTTGTTGATTTTTTTTATCCTGGTTTTTATCACCATCCTGTTTTTGCTGTTGCTGTTGCTGCTGAAGCATGGATTGTGCATAAGCAAGATTGTACCTGGTGTCGTTATCTTTCGGATTTAGTTTTAACGATTGTTTAAAAGCCTGAACACTTTCTTCGAATTTTTTATTTTTTAATAATGTATTTCCGAGGTTGTGATATGTTTTTGATAAATTTTCTTTATTGACTGATTTTAATCCTGAAGCAGTTTCATATTGCTGCTTTGCTTCATCAAATTTTCCCTGTTGATAATAGGCATTGCCAAGATTGTAATTTCCTATAAATTCATTTTCTTTTGTGTTAATAGATTTTTTGTAATCAATCTCAGCATCACCGAATTTTTTTTGCTCATATTTTTGATTACCCTCATGAATAAGTTTTTTAGAAGTTTGAGCAAAAGTATAATTTGTGTTGCTTAATTTTACAACACAAATAATTAAAAATAAGTTTATAATTATCTTTTTCATTTTATTTCCAAATCTAATATCTAAAGACTAATTTCTAACATCTAAAGACTAACATCCAACATCTAATAACTACCAACTTTTTTCTTTCCTTCATCAAACAAATCCAGTTTTTGAATGAGCTTACTTTTTCTATCTGATATGACAAACTCTATTAGCAGCAAAAGCAATCCGGCCGCTAAAAAATATTGAAACCTATCTTCGAAACCGGTGAATTGTTTTGTGCCGAAAGATTTTTTCTCCATTTTACTTATTTGGTTGAAGATGGAAGCTAATCCGTCATCACTATTGGATGCTTGAATAAATATTCCTTTACCTTCCGCCGCAATTCTTTCTAAAGTTAATGTTTCTAATTTAGTGATGACTGTTTTTCCTTCATTGTCTTTCTGGAAATCTACCTGTATACCATTTCTGAAAATTGGAATAGGAGCACCATCAACAGATCCCATTCCTATGGTATGGATAACAATACCTTTTTCATTTGCTTTTTTTGCCGCTTCTACTGCATCTTCTTCATGATTTTCACCATCGGTTATTATAATGAGGGCTTTGTGTTTGTTGTCATTTCCCGTAAATGATGTTTCTGCTAAATCTATAGCGCAACCAATACATGTTCCTTGTGTTGGAATAATGTCTGTTTCTATAGACTGTAAAAATAATTTTGCCGCAGCATAATCAGATGTTATCGGCAATTGAACATAGGCTTGTCCGGCGAATACTATCATTCCTATCCTGTCATTTTCGAGTCCGTCGAGTAATCTGCTTATGGCTTGCTTGGATCGTTCCAATCTGTTTGGCTTAATGTCTTCCGCTTTCATGCTATTGGAAACATCGAGCGCAATTATTATATCAACACCTTCACGTTTTACTTCTTCCAAACGGGTTCCGATTTGTGGATTTGCACAAGCAATAATAATTAGAGCCAGAGCCGTTAATGAAAGGATAAGTTTTAGAACCTGTTTACTTCGGGAGTGTGCGGAAGAAAGACGGTCAATTAATATCTGTTCACCCAACTGACGACGAGCACGTTTTTTCCATTGTACCATTAAAAGGAAAAGAATAAATATAACCGGCAAAGCTGCCAGCGCATATAAATATTCCGGATGAGCGAATCTAAACATCAGGGTATGCTTTTAAACACAGTAAATCTTAATGATAAGTCTAAAATTAATAATAAAAGAGCAGCAATTACTAGAGGGTAAAATTCTTCAGTATGTTTCCTAAACTCAGTTACATCAATTTTTGTTTTTTCCAGTTTATCAATTGAATTATAGATTTCTTTTAGTTTTGAAGTATTTGTAGCACGGAAATATTTTCCATCTGTTTCATTGGCGATTTGCTGCAGTACATTTTCATCGATTTGTACTTCCATATTCTGGTATTGAATTCCGAAAGGTGTTTTAAAGGGATAAGGTGCCATTCCTCTTGTACCAACACCAATGGTATAAACGCGAATGCCAAAAGTTTTAGCAATTTCACCTGCAGTTTCCGGAGCAATTGCACCAATATTATTTACTCCATCTGTAAGTAGTATAATGACTTTGCTTTTGGCAGTACTTTTTCTGATCCTGTTTACAGCAGTGGCAAGTCCTTCTCCGATAGCTGTTCCGTCGGCCAACATTCCCGATTGAATTCCTCCGAAGAGATTTTTTAAAACGGAATGATCAGTTGTAAGAGGACATTGAGTAAAACTTTCACCTCCAAAAACGACTAATCCTATTCTGTCGTTCGGCCGGCTATCTATGAAGTCTTCTGCAACTTTCTTTGCGGCTTCAATCCGATTCGGTTTAAGATCTTCAGCAAGCATACTGCTGGAAATATCCAATGCCAATATAATGTCAATTCCTTCTGTAGTTATATTTTGTCCACTCGATGTAGACTGCGGCCTCGCCAAAGCGACAACACCAAGAGAAAATGCAAGCAACCTTAAAACCAACGGCAACCATTGTGTTTTTTGTTTGGTAGTTTTTTTAATTCCTTTAAAAATATCAAATCCTGAAAAAGTAAGTTGTGATGTTTTTTTTCTGATATAAATGAAATAGAAAATTATCATTAAAGGAATAATTCCCATTAACCAGAAAAAATCGGGATTGGCAAATGTTATTCCGTTAATCATTTCAACTCCTCCTTTATTTCTAAATCTTCTTTTATTACCGGCCTAGTATTATTGATAAAAGCATACGCAAATTGCATTGTGCTTTCATTCTCTGAAGGAATCGAAAGCGCTTTTGCGAATTTGACCATATCGGCAAGTTTAAGTATATATTGAAGTTTTTCTTTTTCTTCTTCGCGGATCAAGCTGTTTGTGAAGTATTTTAAAGTTTCATCGGTAGTTTGCTCCATAGCATTGATTGAAAATCGTCTTTCGATATATTGCCTGACTACGTCTGTAACTTCACTGTAATACTTTTTTGTATAACCCTGTTGCCAGAGTTTTTCTTCTTCAATTCTTTTGAGACCTTCCAAAGCGATTTCATGTGCCGGTCTTTCAGGAATTTTGGGGACAAAAATTGGAACCTTCTTCTTTTTAAATTTATTATAAAGATAAATTATAAGCGCAATAAACACCCAGCCGATTAATACATATATTAAATATTCCAGCCAGGGAAAAGGTACATCGATAATATTTTTAATTGCTCTTATATCTTTTGTAGTGTCAACAGGAACTGTGATAACAGTCATCAGCATTGCTTCAGATAAAACAGTATCTGATTTTTCTTTACTTCGGGAAATTACAAAAGGCATTGGAGGAATTACAAAGTAACCTGAGTCGAAACTTGTAAGTGTCAGCTGTTGACGAAGGGTAAGTGATTTCTTGTCATCGGTTGTAACTGTATCGATCAGACTTTTACTAACTATTTCAAAGTGATTAAATGTGTCGGTTAAAAGAGGAAAAGAAATATTTGTTCCTTTAGAAACTGTTGCGGAAAAATTTAGTTTAAATTGTTCACCGATACGAATCTGGGTAGTATCTGTTGTTGTCTTAACAACCGGCAATTGAGCTTTTGAGTTAAAAGAAAAAGCAAGCAAAAGCAAAACCGGAAGGATTGCTTTCATTGTTTGAAGCATAAAAACTCCTGACGATTTTCTTTCAACGAAAATCATTAAGTTCTTCAGCTTTTTAAAACGGGTAGTTCTATTTATATCTTTAATACTCAAATTCATTTTTAATTCGCAACTCTTATATTATTTTTTACTACCACGTCTTTTGAAAAGCAGCATCAAAGGACTTATGTATGATTCGTCGGTATGAATTTTAGCTTTGTCAACACCGCTTCTGGTAAATACTTCAAATATTTTACGCTCATGTTTAAGCCAATTCTTCTTGTATTGATCTCTTGTATTTTTATTACTGCTATCAATAAGTTTTATTTCACCTGTTTCCGCATCTTCAAATCTGATTAATCCCACATCCGGAAGTTCGGTTTCACGTTTATCATAAATTTGAAGAGCGACGATGTCGTGTTTTTTATTAGCAAGTTTCAAAGCATCTTCAAAACGATCATCCATAAAATCTGAAATGACGAAACAAATGGATCGCTTTTTAATTACATTTGTTACATAGCGCAATCCTTCGCTGATATCTGTTTTTTTACTGGTTGGTTCAAATTCGATAAGTTCGCGAATGATTCGAAGAATATGCGATTTCCCTTTTTTAGGCGGAATAAATTTTTCAATTTTATCACTAAAGAAAATCAATCCTATTTTATCATTATTCTGAATGGCAGAGAATGAAAGAACAGCACAAAGTTCTGTCATCAAATCTTTTTTAAATTGCTTTTGTGTTCCAAAAGAACCGGAAGCGCTGACATCTACTAACAACATAACTGTAAGTTCGCGTTCTTCTTCAAAGACTTTAATATAAGGATGTCCGAATCGTGCTGTAACATTCCAGTCGATAGCTCTTATATCATCGCCTGCCATATATTCCCTCACTTCACTGAAAGCCATACCTCTTCCTTTAAAGGCACTATGATATTCTCCGGAAAATATATGAGAAGAAAGTCCCCTGGTCTTAATTTCTATCTTTCTTACTTTCTTTATCAGTTCTTGGGTTTCCATTAAATACTATTCGCGTTTGAGTTTAATGTTTGACTTTGGATTTAGATGCTGGTAACATAAAGCAAAAAAAAATTAAGGAACTTCTACTGCATTTAAAATTTCATTCACAATTGTTTCACTTGTTACATTTTCAGCTTCAGCTTCATAGGTAATTCCAATTCTATGACGCATTACATCGTGACAGATAGCACGAACATCTTCTGGAATTACATAGCCTCTGCGTTTGATAAATGCATATGCTTTTGCTGCAAGGGCAAGATTAATACTAGCACGCGGCGAACCTCCATAACTGATCAATTGTTCAAGTTTAGCCAGATTATACTCTTTTGGAGTCCTGCTTGCAAAAACAATATCAATAATATATTTTTCTATTTTTTCATCCATGTAAACTTCCCTGACCATGGCTCTTGCCTTTAGTATATCGCTTGTTTGAATAACAGGTGATATTTTTGGAATAGCACTACCGATATTTTGGCGTATGATTAATTTTTCTTCTTCTTTCGAAGGATATCCAATTACTATTTTAAGCATAAAACGATCAACCTGAGCTTCGGGAAGAGGATATGTTCCTTCCTGTTCAATTGGGTTTTGAGTAGCTAGAACAAGGAATGGTTCTTCAAGCTTAAATGTTGAATCACCAATGGTAACTTGCCTTTCTTGCATAGATTCTAAAAGAGCACTTTGAACTTTTGCCGGAGCGCGGTTTATCTCATCGGCGAGAATTAAATTGGCGAAAATAGGCCCCTTACGAACAGTAAATGATTCTTGTTTTTGATTATAAATCATTGTTCCAATTAAATCTGCCGGCAATAGATCAGGTGTAAACTGTATTCTACTGAATTTTGCATTAATTGCTGAGGCAAGAGAATTAATAGCCAGTGTTTTAGCCAATCCGGGTACTCCTTCAAGTAAAATATGCCCGTTTGCAAGCAATCCTATTAGCAATCGTTCAGTCATGTATTTTTGTCCTACGATGACTTTGCCCAATTCCATGGTTAGCATATCTACAAATGCTGACTCCTGTTGAATTCGTTCATTGATTTCTCTTATGTCCATAATTATTATTTAATGCAGTTAATTAAATAAATAGTTGATAATGTGATTAGTATATTTTAATTGAAATGAATTTTTATTAAATTATCGGTAAGGTAATTTTAAATTTCGAATGCAATTTTATTAAAAATTCAGTTAAGAGTAAATGAACTCTTGGGTTAAAAATTTGTTAAGATAAAATAGTGGATTTTGCATTTTGTGACTTGAGTTTATTACCTAAAAGGTATAAAGCAGAGAGCAATGAAAAAATTGCAGCTCCTGTAAATATTACAAGCCACCATGCCTGATAATTTTCTTTTGCTTCAAACATCAAACTACCCCAGGTAGCAGTTTCCGGAGGGACGCCGATTCCAAGAAAAGACAGGCCTGTTTCAGTAAGTATGGCGGTAGCTATTCCCAGGGTCCAAATGACAACGATTTGTGGAAGAGCATTTGGTAAAAGATGATGCAATAATATTTTCGTTGTGCTTGTTCCAAACGATTTTGCAGCTGCTATGTAATTCATTTCTCTCAATTGAAGTATTTGAGCACGCATTATTCTTGCTATGTCAGTCCAGGCGGTGAAACCGATAATTAAAATAATAGTGATTACGGATGGCCGGCTGATAGCTGCAATTGTAAGAATAAGAATAAGTCGTGGCAATGAAAGGAATATCTCAATAAATCGTGATACAATTAAATCGACTGGAATGTTTATTTTTTTTTCTAATACAGTCAATGTTTTAAAACTAAAAAGGATTGGCCAGAAAATTATTACGGTGAAAATTAAAAAGCTAAATGCAACCTGAATTAATCCAAGGATTGTTGAGTTCGAAAAAGATTCTTTAATTATTTCAAAACGAATTTGAAATGAATAAAACCATGCAGGTATTAACATTAACAAAGAGAGTATTAAACTCCCCCGCCTCATTTTCAATTTATCATCGCCTAAATATCCTGCAATTCCTCCAAGAAATATTCCAATAATTATAGCAATTGACATTGAAAAAAATCCAATAGAGACAGAAGTTCGGCTACCATAAATTAAACCGGCTAAAACATCGTTACCGGTTTTTCCGGTACCCATAAAATGTCTGAAACGAAAAGGAAGGTCTGTAATTTTTTCATCTTTGTAATAGTGTTGTCTGGCGAAAGGAGATGAATACGTGTTTAATAAATCGGAATGAGAGGGTGACCAGCAAACAGGTGCAAATATAATTTCATCTGTTTTCAAATTTTTCCAATCAATGGTATTTGTTCTGATTTTAACAAGAATTCCTGAACTATCAGGAAGCTCGATATAAGAATTGTTGTTAATTGCCGGGAAATAATATTTTCCATTTATAGAAAAGAAGAGTGGTTTTTCATTAGCGAGAATAGGGGCAAATAAAGCTATGAAAAAATAAAAAATAATTATCCCAAGATAGAATTGATGTCTTTTTTTTTCGGATAATTTTATTTGTTTCATACTTTAACGGGTAGAATATGAAATTCGGGGATCAACAATGGCGTAAAGAATATCGCTAAGTAAAAATGCAGTCATTGTAATAAATCCTGTAATCATAAATATTGCAACCACCACAGGATAATCTTGTGATCCAATACTCTGAAAAATAGTCAATCCCATTCCGGGTATTGTAAAAATTGTTTCAAGTATGACGGATCCGCCAATGGCTGCAGGAAATACCTGCGAAAAAATAGTAATCATTGGTAACAATGCATTTCTATAGGCATGTTTTCCTATTACGATTTTTTCGGTAAGTCCTTTTGCGCGTGCGGTTCGTATGTAGTCTTCTTTTAAAATTTCTGTAACGGAAGTTTTTATTATTCTGGTAAGAAATGCCAAAGCACTGTAGGTATAACAAATTGTTGGAAGGATGAGGTAAGGAATGGTATTTACTATTTTATAAAATATTGATTTATCTTCAGGAAAACCTCCGGCCGGGCCGATTCCAGAAGATGGAAATATATTCAGGACGCTGGTATTGCAAAAAAGCAGCATTAGTAGTATAGCTATCCAAAAAACAGGAAGAGAAAAAAAAATGGTGGTAGCAATGGTTAGCGATTTGTCGAAATTAGATCCGGGGTTTGCAGCGGCTTTAAGACCGGCAGGAACGCTTATCAGATAAGCTATGATCACTGACAGGAGGGTAAAAAATAATGACCAATGAAGGTGGGATAAAATTATTGCGGATACCGGCTGTTGTGTGATCCAGGAAATCCCAAAATCTCCCCGAATAATTCCTTTGGAATAAAATTCATTACCGAACATCCAAATGTGAAACTGATTTTTTTTATGAAATAAAATAACAGGAATATATTTTTTCCATTCGGTATTTGATGTTTTCTGAAACTGAGAATTGTCGTTAAGACTTATGACTGAGAAGTAAAATAGTGGCAGGTCAAGACCCAAACGATGTTTAAGTTCAGTTTTAAGATGAGTATTTGAATTTCCGGGTGTTAATTCAGATTCATAAATTCCTTTGGCATTGAGCAGTCGTTCAACAGGATCACCGGGTGCATAATGTAAAAGAATGAAAGAAAATAGTATCACACATAGTAAAGCCGGAAAGAAAAAAAGTATCCGTTTTAAAATATATATGCGCATGAAGCAAATATAAATTAATGTGTGTTACGGTGTAGTCTCGTCTGTGATAGTTATTCCTTTGTTTATTGACAATAACCGGAGCATATTTATTAGAATACCCGGTTTTTCGGAAAAAACCATTTGATTGGCAAATCGTTTGTGAATAATATTACGACGTAAGCTCGAATAAAGAAAAACATAGGGCTGGTCATTATAAATTTCTTTTTGAAGTTTACGACTTAATTTAAACCTAAGAGTGTCGTTAAGTTCATGCTTTATGGAATCGATAAGTGCATCGGAGTAAGCATTTCCAAAACCCGAATAATTGGAACCATGATTAGTCCAGGAAGTTGAATGCCATAATTGTGTATAATCTTCGGGTAAGCTCGAACCTCCCCAACTTCCAAGCATAAGATCAAAATCGTGGCTTTTTGCTT
The DNA here is from genome assembly GCA_031417555.1 of Bacteroidota bacterium. Lineage (GTDB taxonomy): Bacteria > Bacteroidota > Bacteroidia > AKYH767-A > 2013-40CM-41-45 > JADKIH01. Next base: position 13,771 of record JANOVV010000115.1, on the reverse strand, counting down.
TTTCAAGAAAAAGTTTAATCTCCATTCCGACCGGGTTTATTTGAATGCCTGCTTTCGCCATTTCTTCTGCAATAAGCATTGCTATATTTTTCCATTCCTGTGCAGATGACAGGTAATTAAGATCCGCAATCAAACTAATTTTTTTACCGTTAATTATTTTATCTAGAATTCCATCGTTGTCTGAATCTATCCAACCTGCTTTTAATAATATTTTTTCTGCCTCTTTTAAATTGAATGGGATTACTTTCAAGTCATGATTCAATTCTTTTTTTAACGGTGAAACATTACTAGTCACCTGATAGCATTGATCGCTGTATTGTTTGTAAACAAGTTGGATGATGTTTTGAACAGGAGTAAGCATAGCAAATGCCCGCCTCACATTGACGTCGTCAAAAAGTTTTTTACGATTTTCACCATCCGGTTTTTCATTAAAACAAAGGTAGGTGTAATTGTAAGTAGGCATCATGGCCTGATTGTAATTTTTGCGAATCAGATCATCTATATACAATTGCAAAAAATTAGTGACAGAAATATTTGTGGATACATCCATTACCTGTGATTTAAATTCAAGCAACTGAGAGGCTTCGTCTTTGTTTAATTTAAAAATTATTTTTTCGGGGAATGATAATTCATGATAGTCGGATGAATGTTGAGACCAATGATTATTTTTTCTTGTAAGTGTGATGTATTGTCCGTTTTTCCATTCTGATACCGAGTACATTCCTAAGCCGTTAAGTTTTTTAGGGTCACGGCCATATGAATCGTCGTTAAATTCATTGGCCCATTTAACGAGGCCGGGATTTCCTGAGGCTCGAAATGAAGTATCGTTGAATTGATTGAAAGTGAAAGTTGAAAGTATGTTTTCAGGATCGTGAAAGGATTGTTGTAAAATGGGAAAGCCTGTTAGAAAGGTAATGTTTTGAATGTGTTTTTTTTTCATCACGATAGTGAATTTACCGCTTTGTGTTGAATCCAATAAAATGTTTTCAATATTTTCCCAGTAAAATCTTACGGAAGGGTCGTTTGTCAATGGACATAAAAAAGCTCTTGCAGTAAAAGCAATATCTTTTGGAGTTAACAAACTTCCATCATCCCATTTAATATTTTCTTTTAATGTGTAGGAATATTTAAGTCCATCATCGGATATTTCCGGTAGTGTTTTTACAAGTCCGGGAACAAGAGTTTGATTTGAGTAATCGATATATAAAATTGTTCGTTGGGTATATTGCAGAATATCTGAACGTGGTGAAGAATTCCCATTTGTTGGATGAAGATTATCTGGTTCGGAAATAACATGGGTGATTATTGAGTTTTTGTTTGACCAGTCTCTTTGAATCTCATTGGCATCTTCAAAAAGTTTTATTGTCGAAGAATTATTCTTAGGTATATTGTAATTATTTGAACTATTACATGCAATTAGAAAAGCAAGAATTATTAATAAACAAAGTTTGTTCATGTGAGATATATATTTCGTGAAAATAGAGTTATTTTTCTAAACAAGAAATTATTTATTATTTTAATTGAATGTAAATAGTAACTATTCTTCAAATTCGATTTTCGGAAAAACAAGAAATAGAATAGGAACCATGAGATAAATTATTATTGGAATATATACATGTATTAATCCCAAAGGAATGGCGATAATAAAAAGAATTGGTCCGGTAATAACGCGGTTCCATATTTTCTTTTTCGATTTAAGTGAAATATTTTTATGCATTAAATTGCTTTTAAAAGCAATGTAATTATACATGATAGCAGCAGTTAAAGCAGTGAGAAAAAAGACAAAACCATAGACAGATATTGAAACCAGGTTAAAGGGATATCGGCTGACAAATGCCGTAGTAAAAGGAACCAGGGAAATAAATAAAAGAAAAATAACATTCAAATAGATAAGTTTTGAATCAAAATAATTCAATGTTTTCCCAATGTTGTCATGATTTACCCAGAATATAAGTATGTTGAGAAAGCTAAATATAAATGCTACTAATGAAGGTAATACGCCGGAGAGTGCATTCATCATTTGTGGTGCAGAACTTTCATGTATTTCAGGTACACGAATTTCAAGAACGAGTAATGTAGAAGCAATTGCAAATATACCGTCGGATAATGCTTCAATTCTTCTCGAATTATTAATTGGATTCTGTTGATTATCCGTTGAATTCATGGTTAATAATTTTAATAAAGAAAGATATGAATTTTCGTTTATTAATGCCTGAAATGTTTTTTTTTATTTTTGAAATATAGCGATTGCAAAAATTGTATTAAAATCATTCAGAAACATTAAATAATAGCTTTAAATTAATTCAGTTGATCTTTTTCATTATAAAAAACATTGTTACTAGTTTAAAATATTCAATTGTTAAAGTGTAAGAAAAGTTGTTGTTTTTATTATTATTTGATTATAAATTAAGGAAATGGTATTATAATTATTTGTTTTTTTATTTGAAACGATTCTATTGAATTAGTTTTTTTATTTAAATACTTATTTAAGGATTCAATTATTAATAATCGTAAGTAAATTCATATTTTTTCTACATAAGTAATCTCTATAAGGGATTATGATATTTAATTCTTGAATTTTACTGTATAATGTAATTAATTGAATTGTAGGTATTCGGCCGATTTGTTGAGGTTTCGGGGACAATAAATGTGATTATTAGTTAAAAAATTATTTAGATAATAAAAATTCTGAATTGAGCAATCTTTTTAAATATATTAGAAATATTGTCATTATTTGCCTCTTGTTTTTTAACAAGGCGATGGCAGTAAATTATAATATGTCTAATTCAACTATTTCTACGTGCAGTGCAAATTTTTATGATAATGGTGGAAGTGCAGCAAATTATGGAGCGAATCAGAATTTAACAATGACGATAAATCCTGCGACTCCCGGCCAATATATAAATGTAAATTTTTCTTCTTTTGCTTTACAGAATGCAGCAGATTTTTTATATATCTACGATGGTACAAATACTTCTGCACCTTTGATGGGTATATATACCGGAACGTATAGTCCTGGAACGATAGGGGCAAGGAACCCAAGCGGTGCGCTTACTTTTAAATTTATTTCTAATGGAGGTACTCAACTAGCCGGCTGGAGCGCAACAATTTCCTGTTCAACACCCGGTACGACAGGAAATTATCTTATGACTAATAATGCAGTTGATACTATTTGTACGGCTAATTTTTATGATTCAGGAGGATCGGGAAATAATTATACTGCCAATGAAAACAGTACAATGACCTTTTATCCATCGACGGCAGGAACATTTATGAGTGTTATTTTTTCCTTATTCGCTACCTCCAATAATTCAGATTTTTTTTACATCTATGATGGTCCTAATAACTCTTCGCCTTTAGTTGGAAAATATTCAGGAAGCACTTCTCCGGATACGATTGTAGCCCGCAATCCATCCGGATGTTTGACATTTGTATTTACTTCCAATGCAACCGGGCAAACAACCGGATGGATAGCGAGTTTATCATGTTCTGCTACTCCGGGATCCAATTCAGGTAGTTATCCGATGACGAATAATGCTGTTGATACCATATGTGGAGGAAAGTTTTACGATACCGGCGGTTCAGGAAATAATTACAATGCTAGCGAAAACAATGTAATGACATTTTATCCGAGTACACCAGGACAATATATTTCAGTATCATTTTCATCCTTTCAAACAGAATCGGCGCGGGATTATTTATATATTTATGATGGTCCATCAATAGCTTCTCCGATAATAGGAATTTATTCCGGACTTACAAACCCTGTAAACATTGGTGCCAGAAATGCTTTGGGATGTTTAACATTTAAATATACTTCGAATGGTTCGACACAAAATATTGGTTGGATAGCTTCAATAAATTGTTCGCCAACACCGGGATCGAGTACAGGTGTATATCCTATGACTAACGGAGCGAACCTGACATTATGCAGTGGTACTTTTTATGATTCAAACGGGCCTTCAAATTATTCGGCCAATGAAAATATAACCACAACAATTTATCCGGAGACTCCGGGTACTTATTTGCAAATAACTTTTAGTGCCTTTTTAACGCAGGCAAATACTGATTTATTTTATATTTATGACGGACCATCTACTACATCTCCATTGATTGGAATTTATTCAGGAGCAGTTTCTCCGGTTAATATAGCTGCCAGAAATGCTTTGGGATGTTTAACTTTTGTATTTACGTCTAATGGAGCAACGGGTAGTACGGGTTGGACTGCAACATTGGCTTGTTCGCCAACGCCTGGAACAAGTAATGGTGTTTACCCATTGAGTAATGGCGCTGTTGTTACCACATGTGGAGGATTTTTTTATGATGGACAAGGTTCAGCAGCGAATTATATTGCAAATATCCGAGATACAACTACATTTTATCCGGCAACGATTGGACAGTATTTACAATTAGATTTTACAGCTTTTCAAACAGAATCATTTAATGATCAGTTTTATGTTTTTGATGGATCAAGTGTTTCTGCACCGTTGTTAGCCATATATTCGGGATTGACATCACCGGTGTCCATTGTTGCCAGAAATCCTTTGGGATGTATTACGATTGTATTTGTTTCAAATGCTTCGACACAATTTTTGGGTTGGGCCGCTACAATTTCATGTTCTGCAACACCGGGAACATCAACCGGAGTTTTTCCAATTTCCAATAATGCTGTAGATACAATTTGCGGAGGAATATTTTATGACATAGGCGGATCGGCTGGAAATTATAGGAATAGTGAAAATGAAACGATGACATTTTTCCCTGCAACTGCCGGGCAATATCTTATGGTTAATTTTTCGGGAATGCTGACAGAAGGCTTTGTAGATTTTCTTTATATCTACGATGGTACTTCCGCATCAGCACCTTTATTGGGAAGGTATTCAGGGAGCAGCAGTCCGTGTTCGATGACAGCAACAAATTCTGCCGGAGCGCTTACATTTAAGTTTACCTCGAATGGGGCAACGGTTAATACGGGATGGGTAGCGACATTGAGCTGTGTAGCTTCAGCTTGTGCTAATTCAGGTTGCTATTCAATGACAAATAATGGAGTAACTCGTGCTTGCGGGGGAATATTTTATGATTCCGGTGGAAGTTTATCTAACTACACTACCAATGAAAATTCGACGACAACTTTTTATCCAACCTCCGGTCAATATGTTCAACTGGTGTTCACATCATTTCTAACTCAGGCAGCAACAGATTTTCTATATATTTATGATGGACCAAGTATTGCTTCTCCATTGATTGGAACATATTCAGGAGCTGTTAGCCCTGGTACTGTTACATCAACACATGCAACAGGAGCATTAACCGTTAGATTTACTTCAAATGGATCGGTGCAGAATATCGGTTGGGCAGCCAATGTACTTTGCACGGGAAGTGTAGGAACTACAACATGGACAGGAGCAAACAATACTGTTTGGACTCAAATAAGTAATTGGGCAAACAATTGTACATCGCCTTCATGTCCTGTCAATGCATTAATTCCTCCAACAGCAAATAATCCAAGGATTTCTGTAAATACAAATGTAAAAAACATAACAATAGATTTAGGAGCGACTCTCACTATAGATCCGGGAGTTACATTAAGTGTCTGCGGTGATTTTACTAATAATGGATCAATTGTATTATCAAACACATCGACACTATTATTTAATAATGCATCAGTTGTGCAAAATATTAGCGGATCAATTACAGCGGCAAATAGGATAGGTAATATTGTAATTAGCAAAACCGGAGGAAGCGTTATTTTAGGGAGCGATATGGATATTGGCGGATCATTAGTAACATCAGATAATTTAAGTATTTTTAATTCATCAGGAAAAAATTTAAAAGTTTACGGTGATTTTATTAATGCTTCCGGTTCAACTACTTTTACGAATACAGCAGGAGGAACGATTGAATTTACGGGAAGTACGGCTCAAAATTTTTCACCGGGTGGATTGCTTACATTAAATAATGTTATTGTAAATAAAGCTGCAGGTGATCTCACATTAGTAGGTAATAATTTAATTTTAGGATCATCAGGAGTTTTAACTTTGACGTCCGGAAAAATTATTACGGGTGTCAATGAAACAGTTGTACAAAATGTTTCAATTTCTTCAATCACCGGATATAACAATTCTAATTTTGTTCAAGGTTATTTAAGAAGATTTATTTCGGGGAGTCCTGCTTCATATGATTTTCCGGTTGGAAATCTGGCAAAAGGATTTCAGAATATCAATATTGCTTTCACAACTGCTACGGCAATTCCGGATATAGTCGCATCATTTGATTTTTGGCCATCTGTTCCTGTAGGTCCTGTATCGAGCGATTGCAGTTACAATGCAGATTACAGTTTGTTACCTTCATTGAATAATGGTTACTGGACATTAACTCCATCTGCGAATCCAAATTCGGGTAACTATGATGTTACGGTTAATAATAATAATTATTCTAATCAGGCACCGGCATCGTATTGGACGGTTATGCAGGCAAATAATCCTGCGGGGCCATGGTCCTTGGCAGGAAATTGTGACTCAACAAGTACTGTTGCAGTTTCATACCGGAGAGCACTAAATGGTTTTGGGCATTTTGCAACGGGTCAGGCACCAAATACACTTCCGGTTTCACTTGTTTCTTTTACGGGTAAAAATGAAAATAGAAAAAACAATCTTGATTGGATAACTGCCAGTGAGATAAATAACAGTTATTTTATTATTGAAAAATCATTGAATGGTATTGATTTTTTTAATCTTGGAACTATTCGGGGAGCCGGTAACAGTACTATCCGGAGGTATTATTCTTTTGCAGATGAGAATCCCTATCCTGAAAGTTTTTACAAACTCAAGCAAGTTGATTTTAATGGGAACTTTAAATATTCCGAAACTATTTCGATAAAATCATTTACAAGAAATCATTTTATTGATATTTCTCCTAACCCAAACAAAGGAAATTTTAAAATTATATATAATGGAAAAGCGGGAGAGAAGTTAATTATAAAAGTGTTAGATATTTATGGCAGAGAAGTTTATTTTAATTTAGAAATATTAGATCAGGATTTTTTAAATAAGGAAATTGATTTAGTCAATATCGGAACTGGAATTTATTTTGTAGAAATGTATTCTGAAACAGAAAAGATCTTTAGTCATAAACTGTTTATCGAGTAAGAAAATATTTCAGGATTGTAAATAAAAATGTTAAACTAATCTTTCAGTATGAATGATGAATTATTATTTTATTTGTGAAAATTTTATTTTTGAAATTAAATTTTATAATGTAAAAGCCATCTGAAAATGCAGTTGTATTTATCTTATAGGATTGTAGTCCTTTTAATTTATTTATTAAGTCTGAATAAATTATTTGTCCTATGCTGTTGTAAACATCTATAGAAAAATTGTTTCCATATTTTAAATAAAAACTAATAGTTAGTTCATTATCTGCGGGATTTGGAAACAAAGAAATTGTTTCTTGTGAAAAATACTCCTCAATTGAATTGCAGATATCAACATAAACATTTTTCGTTGTATATGCCGAACAACCTGTTACAGGATCAGTATAATCGTAATAAATAATAACATTTTCTACTCCTGTTGTTAAGGGAAATAGCGTATCGTTTACAACACCATCCCCGCTTAAAATTCCACCGGGGGGAGAGCCGGCTAAACTAATTGGCGAGTGTGTATTGCAAATAGTGTCAGGTAAAAGAGTAATTACGTTTGGAGAAGGAAGTTGGTCTAAAAATATTGTTACAGAATCATTCATTGAAGATGTGCAAGAAGTATCCGCGCTGATTGCATTAACAGTATAAATTCCAGGGATGTTTTGTATTCCGAAATTTAGAGGACTACCTGTTCCTTGAATCGGTGTATTTACAGGAACATTGTCTCGAATTAATTGATATTTGAAATTTGTTTCAGAATTACTAAGACCAACAGGTACTCCTAATTCTCCGTTGCAATAATGTCCTCCACCGGTTAAATTATATTTAGCAGCAACAGAACCAAAAGTAATAACAGGTATTCCGGCCATTGTATCGTAGCATGCAGTAATTGTATTCGAACCAATAACATAATAAGTACCCGGTTTAGATTGTACACCATAGTTTAAGATATTGCCATTTCCATTTAGACTGTTTCCTACAGGGGTGCCATCAACATATAATTGATAACGAACCCAGACTTCTGAACCACTTAATTTTATGCTATCGATTGGTTGTCCTGAGCAGTAATTCCCTCCACCTGAAAGTGTAAAAGCGATGGGTGCAGGAATTATTGTAAGGTTGGCACTTCCTGACATGGTCGATTTACAAGTTAATGAATCAGTGGCTACGATTGTATAATTTCCCGAAGAGGTTAATTGAGAAAAAATAATTATTGTATCAGTTCCTGAAATAACAATTCCGGTTGGAGTTCCATTTTTGTATAGTTCGTAATTCAAGCTACTCTTTGAGTCGTTGAGTCGTACAAAAGCAGAAGGGCTGCCACCGCAAAAAGTGCCGCCGCCGCTAACATTAAAGATGGCCGGGCCCGGTGTAGTATTAATTTTTGCAGTATCTAACATCGGAGTAATGCATGTTGAATTATTAGCAGTAGCAACGACAGTATAATTTCCTACTGTAGTATTATTAAGAAATGAAATTGAATTACCTGTGCCGGCTTTGGGAGTTCCGGTTGTATTACCGTTTCTATATAACTGATAGTTTACATTAATTTCTGATGAGTCAACTATTACAGAAACGCCATTTCCTCCGGCACAATAATTTCCACCGCCGGAAACATGAAAGGTGGTTGGTGGTTGAATAAGATTTACAGTTACATTGCCATTCATTGAGAGAGTGCAGGATAGTGTCGTATTTGTGGCAATGACCGTATATGTTCCGGTGGAGGATTGTGTGCCAAATGAAATAGCATTGCCAGTTCCGGTAACCGGAGAACCGATGAAGGTTCCATTTTTATACAAGCGATAAATTATTCCTAGTTCAGAATCATTTAAGCCAACATTTGGTGCGCTTCCGCCTATACAATAACTTCCGCCGCCTGTTACATTGTATTTTGAAGGCGATAAATTAATAACAATTGTATCATATGCAGGGCAATCTTTATGATAGCAAGAACTTAATTTAACAGAGTAAGTTCCTGACTGACGAACATAAATTTCTCTTGTTGTTGCACCGGTTGACCATAAATAAGAATAACAATCAGTTAAAGGATTACCGGCTGGTGCTGAAAGAAGAATAGAGTCTCCGGAGCAAATTGTTTTATTGGAACCCAGATTTATATTTGTAACACTTGAGGAAATATTTACTTTGACAGTTATTGTATCAGAACCATAAACATTAGTATCAATGAGTGTTATATTATAAATTCCTGTGTTAGGGAAATTAAATGTTGGATTTTTAGAAGTCGAAGAGGAGGGAATAGCACCCGGTACGGACCATCGCCTGTAAGAGGGTATACCACATGAATAATCATAAAAGGTTCCTGAACCTACACAACCATAGTAAAAGCAGTTATTGCCGCAACTATAAAATAAATCAGATCCAATATGCGATGTAGGGGCATATGAAGCAATTGAATTTATTATACTGATTGAATAATCTTCTACTTCTGAAATTTTAGAATTGGAATGATAAAGAACTCTCAATCTGAAATCACCCGCAATTGAAGGAGGGCTAAAATAAATTGAATCAAGATTATATCCAGATGGAACAGATGTATTTCCCAGAAGTTCATTGTCTTCAAAAATACCATTGTTATTGTAATCTAAAAAAGCAAAAACCGAATCATTGGAAGAAGAAAAATTTCCCAGGATGTAGATATAATTAAAACTACATTCATTGATAAAGGTTATAAGGTTAGTATAGTCAGAGTAAACCGGTCCGTTTGTGCCACCTGAGCCTTGATTATCGATACTGTTTACAATTACACCATCAAGAAAATAATTTTTATTCCCTGAATATTCCCAATTAGGGAAAAAGTTATATTCATAAAACGGATTTAGGATGGTGATATTAAAATCAACAGTTTCTCCTGAGCTATAGGAATTACATGAATTTATTGAAGTAGAATTAGAACTGCGAATCCTAAGCCAATTTTTTCCAGTGGCAGCATTTAATGGAACCGTAAAGGAGATAGAGTCTATCTGGTTTGCAGTAGTTGTAATAAATTCGCCGAGTTTTTCGGAAGTACCGAATGCTATATCATTGTTCCAGTCGATCCATGCTGCAAGAGTACTTACGGCGTGGGTTCCGCTGGTCATGTAAATTTTATAGGATCGCCCGGGAATCAAGAAGCATGTTTCATGATGAAACCGGCTACTGAAATATTGATAGGTTGCTCCGGAGAAAGCGGTATCCAGAGATTCAAGTTTAATATGATCAATTGAATGACCGTTTACTCCATTAGCGGGGGTAGGAATGCAATAATTATTTTGAGAAAAAGATGTATTGAAAATGAAACAAAGCGCAATGGTGAAAATTATTTTCCATGCAGATTGATTTAATAATTTTAAATCCAACTTCGTATTAATTCCTTTATTCAAAATTAAATGCTGTTTTAAATCTTTATAGTAGAGTAATTTAATAATTATAAATAATTTCTTCTTTTCAAATATATAAAATTAGGCGTAAAAACCAGCTTATTTCAAGTCTAATGATGGAAATAAGTTATAATTCAGCGTTTAAATTATATATTATTAAGAATCCGGTCTGAATTATAATGAATGAATAAAATGAAAATGCCTGAATCCAGTAGGTTTAGAAGGGGTAAATTTATTTTTTTGAAAATAAAAAGTTTAAAATTTTTACAAAAAAAAACCTCCGAAGATTTCTTCGGAGGTTTTTTATTAATTAGAATTTAGGATTTACTCAACGATGATGCGTAGTGTTTTGGCTTCTGAACCTTCCGTTTGTACGGAGATAAAGTATAAGCCTTTGGCTACGTTTTCAAGATTGATTTCCTTTTCATTATAACCTTCCTTCGCTGAAATGCTGTCATCAATCATGAGGCTGCCGATTACATTTACAACCTTTAAAGAGTATTTAACATTTCTGTCAGAATTAAAGGTTAACATCAATTTACCGGAAGTAGGATTCGGATAAGCGTTCAGAGCAGTAAGTGCTTCTGTAGTTTCAACAGTATTCACACTGGCATTGGAAGAAGTTGCCACTCGGCAAACTGCACCTAAACCAATATTAACTGTTCTTAATCCGCTCGTGCCTTTACAGTTTGAAGTTTTAACAGATAATGTTCCACCTGTAAATCCAGTCGGTGCACTTACAACCACCGAAGAAGATCCTTGTCCGGAAATTACAGACAAGCCTCCCGTTGCTGACCAGATATAGCTTGTTGCATTAACAACGTTGCTTGCAGTATAGTTTCCGTTTGTCAATGGACATAATGTTGCAGGACCGGCTATGCTAGTTGGCATGGCAGGTGAAGCAGTGATTAAAATTATGTTCTTGCAAATTGGCTGACTATTTCCGCAAGGGTTCGAAGCTTTAACGCAAATAAATCCACCATTAAATTTAGTACTGAATTTAACAGTAATGCATGATCCATTATTCGCACCAACTGCTGATACTCCTGCCGGCAATGACCACATATAAGAAGTAGCACCCGGAACAGCCGGCACACAATAGACTACACCCGTTTGTTTTTTACAAGCTCCGATTGGTCCGCTTATAGGTCCAGGTGTTGCAGGAGCAATTCCTGAGTTGCCAACTAAGAAATTATTAGTAGCGGTACATCCTTTCGAATCTGTAACTTTTACACTATACAATCCAGGAGCCAGACCTGTTGCAGGATTGGTAGTTTGACCGCCAGGAGACCATAGATAAGAATATCCCGGTGTTCCACCTCCTGCTGTCGCAGTAGCAGTGCCATCCGTTGCATTACAACCTGCCGGAGTAGAAGTTGTAGTAACAGTTAATTTGGAAGGTTCATTAATTGTAATTGATGATGAAGAAGCAATACATCCTTTTGCATCAGCAACTTCAAAATTAAATGTACCTCCGCCGTAACCGCACAATATTCCTGTTCCATTGTATGGTGGTAATCCGCCGGTTGCTGTTACAGTTACACACGCAGTTTCTCCATAACAAGAAATAGTTCCTGCTGTAGCAATTACAGTCGGAGATGCATTTGTATTAGTTATAACTCCTGTAACAGAATTACAAGCATCTATTGTACATGGATTACCATCATTTACATTTACCGGATTGTGGTAAACACCGGTAATCACATCACAACCATCAATTGTACATGCATTCAAATCTGTAATTGAAATCGGATCATGGTATGGACCGGTTACACTGTTGCATCCATCCATTGTGCATGCATTGCCATCATTTACATTGATAAGTGAATGAGAAATTACTCCAGTCGATGTATTACATGCGTCAGTTGTACAAACATTGTCATCATTTATATTAACAGGAATATGATAGGATCCATTAACCGGATCACAACCATCGGTAGTACAAGCATTGCCATCACCCGAATTAATCTGATTATGGTACACTCCTGTAATACTATTACAACCATCTGTTGTACATACATTATTATCATCTGTATTTACCGGTGTATGTGTAATACCTCCATCGAACTCATTACAAGCATCGATAGTACAAGCATTATTGTCGCTTGGACTAATCCTGTTATGATAAACGCCTGTTAAGCTATTACAACCATCTACAGTACATCCATTATTGTCATCGACATTGATTGGATTATGGAAAATTCCGGTAGACGGGTTGCAACCATCAAACGTACAAAGATTATTGTCGTTTGTATTTAGCATAATATGGAATACACCCAGTACAGGATCACAACCATCATAAGTACATGCATTGTTATCGTTTGTTTGTACCGGATTATGGAATTCTCCCGTTAAAGTATTACAACCATCCATTGTACATTCATTGCCGTCGTTTGTAATAATCGCTGTATGTGTAATTAATCCTGTGGTTGGATAACAAACATCTATAGTACATGCATTATTATCGTCGGTATTAACCGGTACATGTGTCATAGCGCCCGTGATTGAATTACAAGCATCAATGGTACATTCATTTCCATCATTAGTATTTACCGGAGTATGGAATGGACCTTGTAAAGGATCACAACCATCTATTGTACATGGATTTTTATCATCCACATTGATCGTGTTGTGGAATACTCCTGTAATTGTATTACAACCATCTGCAGTACAAAGATTATTGTCATTAGTATTAACCTGAGTATAAAACGGACCGGTGTTAGAATTACAAGCATCTATAGTACAAGGATTGTTGTCATCCGGACTGATTGGGAAGTGGTAGACACCAAGTGTAGGATTACAACCATCAAACGTACAAACGTTATTGTCTTCCGTATTAACCGGATTATGGAAAATTCCGGTAATTGAATTACATCCGTCATCTGTACAAACATTATTGTCATCAGTTCCAAGTGCAGTATGAGAAACAACACCTGTCGCTGTATTACAAGCATCCGTCGTACAAACATTTCCATCATCTGTAATTTTCGGTGTATGAGAAACTCCCGTTTGAGTATCACAAGCATCAATGGTACAAGCATTTCCATCATCTGTGTTAACCGAAGTATGTGTTGCTCCTGTTGATGTATTGCAACCATCTACCGTACATGGGTTGTTATCATCCGGACTGATTGGATTATGGAAGACACCTGTTACCGGATCGCAACCATCAAACGTACAAGCATTGAGATCATTTGTAGCAACAGGAGTATGGAAGATTCCATTAATAGAATTACATCCATCAGTGGTACAA
>JANOVV010000114.1:0-6980 GCA_031417555.1 Bacteroidota bacterium | reverse complement strand
CATAAATGATTATATTGAACTTGAAAAATTAAGGTACGGTGATCGTTTAAATATTAATTTTAAAATTGATATCGATAATCAGAATCAAATGATCGCTCCACTGATTTTATTATCATTTATCGAAAATAGTTTTAAACACGGTGCCAGCGAATCACGATTTAATTCTATTATTAATATCTCATTATTGTTAAAGAATGGATATCTTACATTTTCTGTAATCAATAGCAAAGAAGGTGGGAGCTATAACGATAATGGAATCGGTTTAAAAAATATCCGCAGGCAATTAGAATTGATCTATGAAAGCCGACACAGTATAAATATTCAAAATTCGAACGATTTATTTGAGTTGAAATTAACAATTAATTTATTGGAACATGCAAATATTAAATTGCCTGATCGTTGAAGACGAACCTCTCGCAGCTGAAATTGTTCAATCTTACATCGGACAGGTTTCTTTTTTAAAATTAGAAGGCATTTGTACAGATGCTATTTCTGCTTTTGAATTATTAAAACAAAAAAAAATTGATGTAATTTTTCTTGATATACATTTGCCGAAATTGAAAGGAATTGATTTTTTAAAAACTCTAAAAATTCGTCCAAAAATTATTATTACCAGCGCTTTCAAACAATATGCCCTCGAAGGCTTTGAATTGGAAATTACGGATTATCTTTTAAAACCATTTTCTTTTGTTCGTTTTTTAAAAGCGGTAGACCGTTTAAATATAAATGAAAGAATGATCACTTCAACTTCAACCGAAATTCAGGAAAGACCATTTCGTTTTTTTAATGTAAATAAGAAACAAATAAAAGTATTTTTGGATGATATTCTTTATATTGAAAGTCTGAAAGATTATGTTAAAATATTTACCAAAGAAAAATATTTGGTTACAAAATTTCAATTAGGAGAAATTGAAAAATATTTAAATGATAAAAATTTTCTGCGCGTTCATCGCTCTTTTATTGTTTCGAAAAGCGCTATTGTATCCATATCATCTCATGAAATTGATATCGGAGAGAAATTAATTCCTATCGGAAGAAATTATTTATTACTTGTTAAAAAAGAACTAGGAAATAAAGCTTAAATTTTATCTTTTAAAGATTTTTCTTTATATTAGTTTCCTTAAAGAAAATGATCAAAAGGACTGCTAATTGGGCCGTTTTAGACAATTAATCCGTATGAAGAAAATATTATTATTGGTAATGCTCGCATTTCCGTTCCTTGTATTCGCTCAATCCAAAGAAATCGTTGAAGAATTTAATGAACTAGTTAACATGGAGGGTAAAGCGCATCGCTATATAGAACTTCCTCTTGCACTATCCATTCCTGATAATTACGATTTAAAATACCACCGATTTAATTGGAGAGTTGATCCGGCTGTTCGTTATATTCAGGGATCAGTAACATCTTATTTTGTTCCTAAAGCATCCGGTTTCATTGAAGTGAATTTTGATCTGTCTATTTCTCTAACAACTGATTCAGTCAAATACCATGGCTCAACCAGGCCGTTTACTCATTCTGCCAGTGATGTTTTGAAAATTACATTGCCTTCTATCATTCCTGCAAATACACTGGATTCAATAATTGTTTATTATCACGGAGTGCCACCTAATAATGGATTTGGTTCTTTTACCACTTCAACGCACAGCGGCACTCCTGTTATGTGGACACTTTCTGAACCATTTGGAGCAAAAGAATGGTGGCCCTGTAAGCAAAACCTGAATGATAAAGTAGATTCAATTGATGTTTATGTTACAACTCCACAAGCATATCGTGTAGCAAGTATTGGTAAATTAATTTCCGAAACTCAGAGTGGAAGCGATAAAATTTATCGTTGGCAAAGCCATTATCCCATCGAAGCATATCTAATGGCTTTTGCTGTCACTAATTTTTCAGTTTATTCACATTATTTACCAATGGGCGCCGGTGAAACTCTTGAAGTACTCAATTATGTTTACCCTGAAAACTTAGCAACCGCTCAATCGCAAACACCGGGTATTTTAAATGTAATTTCATTATACGATAGCCTTATAATTCCTTATCCTTTTGCAAAAGAAAAATACGGGCATTGCCAGTTTGGCTGGGGAGGTGGTATGGAACATCAAACAATGAGTTTCGTCACAAACTTTAGTCATTCTTTAATTGCACATGAATGTGCGCATCAATGGTTTGGTGATATGGTAACTTGTGGAAGCTGGCAGGACATATGGCTGAATGAAGGATTTGCAACTTATTTGGAAGGACTCTCACAAGAATTTCTTTTTCCCGCTAATTGGTATAATTGGAAATTATCTAAAAAGAATAATATTACAAGTGTTTCAAGTGGTTCTGTTTTGTGTGATGATACATTAAATATTAACCGGATTTTCAGTTCCAGACTTACTTATAATAAAGGAGCGTACCTGTTACATATGTTGCGTTGGAAACTTGGTAATGCTGCTTTTTATCAAGCTCTAAGAAATTATCTGAATGATCCTGCATTGTCATTTAACTATGCAAAAACACCTAACTTAATCAGTCATCTAGAAGCTGCAAGCGGGCAAAGCCTTACAACTTTTTTTAATCAGTGGTATTATAAACAAGGGTATCCAACCTATCAGGTATCCTGGCATAGAAACGGTAACGATGTCGTTGTAAAGTTAAATCAAACAACTTCACATTCATCAGTAACATTTTATGAAATGCCTGTACCGATACGTTTTACTGCTGCAGGATTTGATACGACATTAGTTTTTAATCACACCTTTTCCGGACAGGTATTTACAAGAACTATAAATTTCCCTGCAACTACGGCAACGTTTGACCCGGAATTATGGTTGCTGTCCGGAAATAATACTGTTACCTATGACGCTGTGAATTTAAATCTAAAAGCATTTATTGAAGGTTTTTATAGAGGTAGCGGACTGCAGGAAGCCGTTTTGTTTAAACAAGGATTAAATGCTGATCCTACGGCTTGTGATTCCATTACCGTAGAAATTCACAACTCGGTTTCTCCCTATTCAGTTTTCTCTACAGTTAAATCCATGCTTCATGTTAATGGAACTGCAGATGTTGTTTTTCCGGTTTCTGCATTAAATCAATCATTTTATATTACTGTCAAACATAGAAACACATTAGAAACCTGGAGTAAGAATACTGTTTTGTTTAATTCAACAACGATGAATTACGATTTTACTACTGCTTCAACTCAGGCATTTGGAAATAAACTGAAAGATTTGTCCGATGGAAAATTTGCTGTTTACAGCGGCGATCCAAATCAGGATGGGAATATTAATTCCGTTGATTTTTCTAATATAGAAAACAGTGCAGAAATATTCGGTACCGGATATTTATTATTTGATTTAACAGGGGACGGCTTTACAGAATCGTCGGATTATAGTTTGGTTGAAAATAATATTGGAAAAACATTATCGAGACCTTAAGAAGATTACAGATTTATTTATAATCAGAATATAAGCTGAGTTAATTAACCAAAAAAAATCCCGGCTACAATTGTAGCCGGGATTTTTTTTGGTTAATTAACTCAGCTTATATTCTGATTATAAATAAATCTGTAATCTTCTTAAGGTCTCGATAATGTTTTTCCAATATTATTTTCAACCAAACTATAATCCGACGATTCTGTAAAGCCGTCCCCTGTTAAATCAAATAATAAATATCCGGTACCGAATATTTCTGCACTGTTTTCTATATTAGAAAAATCAACGGAATTAATATTCCCATCCTGATTTGGATCGCCGCTGTAAACAGCAAATTTTCCATCGGACAAATCTTTCAGTTTATTTCCAAATGCCTGAGTTGAAGCAGTAGTAAAATCGTAATTCATCGTTGTTGAATTAAACAAAACAGTATTCTTACTCCAGGTTTCTAATGTGTTTCTATGTTTGACAGTAATATAAAATGATTGATTTAATGCAGAAACCGGAAAAACAACATCTGCAGTTCCATTAACATGAAGCATGGATTTAACTGTAGAGAAAACTGAATAGGGAGAAACCGAGTTGTGAATTTCTACGGTAATGGAATCACAAGCCGTAGGATCAGCATTTAATCCTTGTTTAAACAAAACGGCTTCCTGCAGTCCGCTACCTCTATAAAAACCTTCAATAAATGCTTTTAGATTTAAATTCACAGCGTCATAGGTAACAGTATTATTTCCGGACAGCAACCATAATTCCGGGTCAAACGTTGCCGTAGTTGCAGGGAAATTTATAGTTCTTGTAAATACCTGTCCGGAAAAGGTGTGATTAAAAACTAATGTCGTATCAAATCCTGCAGCAGTAAAACGTATCGGTACAGGCATTTCATAAAATGTTACTGATGAATGTGAAGTTGTTTGATTTAACTTTACAACGACATCGTTACCGTTTCTATGCCAGGATACCTGATAGGTTGGATACCCTTGTTTATAATACCACTGATTAAAAAAAGTTGTAAGGCTTTGCCCGCTTGCAGCTTCTAGATGACTGATTAAGTTAGGTGTTTTTGCATAGTTAAATGACAATGCAGGATCATTCAGATAATTTCTTAGAGCTTGATAAAAAGCAGCATTACCAAGTTTCCAACGCAACATATGTAACAGGTACGCTCCTTTATTATAAGTAAGTCTGGAACTGAAAATCCGGTTAATATTTAATGTATCATCACACAAAACAGAACCACTTGAAACACTTGTAATATTATTCTTTTTAGATAATTTCCAATTATACCAATTAGCGGGAAAAAGAAATTCTTGTGAGAGTCCTTCCAAATAAGTTGCAAATCCTTCATTCAGCCATATGTCCTGCCAGCTTCCACAAGTTACCATATCACCAAACCATTGATGCGCACATTCATGTGCAATTAAAGAATGACTAAAGTTTGTGACGAAACTCATTGTTTGATGTTCCATACCACCTCCCCAGCCAAACTGGCAATGCCCGTATTTTTCTTTTGCAAAAGGATAAGGAATTATAAGGCTATCGTATAATGAAATTACATTTAAAATACCCGGTGTTTGCGATTGAGCGGTTGCTAAGTTTTCAGGGTAAACATAATTGAGTACTTCAAGAGTTTCACCGGCGCCCATTGGTAAATAATGTGAATAAACTGAAAAATTAGTGACAGCAAAAGCCATTAGATATGCTTCGATGGGATAATGGCTTTGCCAACGATAAATTTTATCGCTTCCACTCTGAGTTTCGGAAATTAATTTACCAATACTTGCTACACGATATGCTTGTGGAGTTGTAACATAAACATCAATTGAATCTACTTTATCATTCAGGTTTTGCTTACAGGGCCACCATTCTTTTGCTCCAAATGGTTCAGAAAGTGTCCACATAACAGGAGTGCCGCTGTGCGTTGAAGTGGTAAAAGAACCAAATCCATTATTAGGTGGCACTCCGTGATAATAAACAATTATTGAATCCAGTGTATTTGCAGGAATGATAGAAGGCAATGTAATTTTCAAAACATCACTGGCAGAATGAGTAAACGGCCTGGTTGAGCCATGGTATTTGACTGAATCAGTTGTTAGAGAAATAGACAGATCAAAATTCACTTCAATGAAACCGGATGCTTTAGGAACAAAATAAGATGTTACTGATCCCTGAATATAACGAACAGCCGGATCAACTCTCCAATTAAATCGGTGGTATTTTAAATCGTAATTATCAGGAATGGATAGTGCAAGAGGAAGTTCTATATAGCGATGCGCTTTACCCTCCATGTTAACTAGTTCATTAAATTCTTCAACGATTTCTTTGGATTGAGCGAATACAAGGAACGGAAATGCGAGCATTACCAATAATAATATTTTCTTCATACGGATTAATTGTCTAAAACGGCCCAATTAGCAGTCCTTTTGATCATTTTCTTTAAGGAAACTAATATAAAGAAAAATCTTTAAAAGATAAAATTTAAGCTTTATTTCCTAGTTCTTTTTTAACAAGTAATAAATAATTTCTTCCGATAGGAATTAATTTCTCTCCGATATCAATTTCATGAGATGATATGGATACAATAGCGCTTTTCGAAACAATAAAAGAGCGATGAACGCGCAGAAAATTTTTATCATTTAAATATTTTTCAATTTCTCCTAATTGAAATTTTGTAACCAAATATTTTTCTTTGGTAAATATTTTAACATAATCTTTCAGACTTTCAATATAAAGAATATCATCCAAAAATACTTTTATTTGTTTCTTATTTACATTAAAAAAACGAAATGGTCTTTCCTGAATTTCGGTTGAAGTTGAAGTGATCATTCTTTCATTTATATTTAAACGGTCTACCGCTTTTAAAAAACGAACAAAAGAAAATGGTTTTAAAAGATAATCCGTAATTTCCAATTCAAAGCCTTCGAGGGCATATTGTTTGAAAGCGCTGGTAATAATAATTTTTGGACGAATTTTTAGAGTTTTTAAAAAATCAATTCCTTTCAATTTCGGCAAATGTATATCAAGAAAAATTACATCAATTTTTTTTTGTTTTAATAATTCAAAAGCAGAAATAGCATCTGTACAAATGCCTTCTAATTTTAAAAAAGAAACCTGTCCGATGTAAGATTGAACAATTTCAGCTGCGAGAGGTTCGTCTTCAACGATCAGGCAATTTAATATTTGCATGTTCCAATAAATTAATTGTTAATTTCAACTCAAATAAATCGTTCGAATTTTGAATATTTATACTGTGTCGGCTTTCATAGATCAATTCTAATTGCCTGCGGATATTTTTTAAACCGATTCCATTATCGTTATAGCTCCCACCTTCTTTGCTATTGATTACAGAAAATGTAAGATATCCATTCTTTAACAATAATGAGATATTAATAATAGAATTAAATCGTGATTCGCTGGCACCGTGTTTAAAACTATTTTCGATAAATGATAATAAAATCAGTGGAGCGATCATTTGATTCTGATTATCGATATCAATTTTAAAATTAATATTTAAACGATCACCGTACCTTAATTTTTCAAGTTCAATATAATCATTTATG
>JANOVV010000113.1:0-24045 GCA_031417555.1 Bacteroidota bacterium | reverse complement strand
TAACATTAGTTGCTTCTAAAGAATAGATTGATAATATTGATAATATTTTAAAACCACAGACCATGTTACTTTATGACACACTTGAACGATTCGAGAAAAAATTTGGACACCTTAAGAAAAAAGGTCTTCGTATTAACGGATTGAAGATGATTGATCCTAAAAGAAAAAAACATGTGATCGATGTAAGCCGTCCTCTTATTTTTGACAACCGCCTGCTTCCTAAATCTTTTGAAGGTTTAGATGTAAAGACTATTATTCATGGCGATCTTCCTACGGAATTTAAAATCGACCGTACTATTCCTGATTGGCAGAAAAAGGAATATATATGGGCTCCGGAACGATTTGAACATTTTGTTGACCGCTGTTCTACGGAAATAAAAAAACAACTCGGGAATTTAAATATGACCCGCGACGAAATGCTTTCGGCTTTATGTTTCGGTGATTATGTAGCTCATAAAGAAAAGACAGATCAGTTGGTGAAAGAAGGAAAACTTCCTGGTTACAGTACAAATTAATTTGCCAAGCAATTATTTAATCCAAAAATTAAATAAATAACATTTCAATAAAAAACCACCTCATCAAAGGTGGTTTTTTTATTTTATATCAAAATATTTTGTTGCTCCTCCTTCCGGATTCCTGAATCTAAATTCTTTCATTACTTTTGAACAAATAATTTTCATGAACGGTAGCATAAATATTAATAACAAAAATGGAATTTCCGAAATTACTTTTTCTCACCCGCAAAGTAATTCTCTTCCCGGTGAATTGCTGAGGAAGTTATCCTATGAAATTGATACTGCGGGAAAAGATAAAGAGGTAATGGTAATCATACTCAGAAGCGAAGGTGAAAAGACATTTTGTTCAGGTGCTTCTTTCGATGAACTTATTTCAATTAAAAATTTCGAGCAGGGAAAAGTTTTTTTCTCGGGATTTGCAGCTGTGATTAATTCAATTCGTAAATCTCCCAAATTTGTAATTGCACGTGTTCAGGGAAAAGCGGTAGGCGGCGGTGTCGGACTTGCCTCTGCTGCTGATATTACTTTTGCACATGAAAGTGCTTCGGTTAAATTAAGTGAACTGGCCGTCGGTATCGGACCTTTTGTTGTTGGTCCTGCCGTAGAAAGAAAAATCGGTAAATCTGCATTTGCAGAACTTACAATTAATGCAACTGAATGGAGACCGGCTTCATGGGCTAAAGAAAAAGGAATGTTTGCTGAAATATTTTCTACTGTTGATGAAATGGATAAAGCAATAGAAGAATTAACCGGGAAATTAATACTAAGTAATCCGGAAGCAATGTCTATGCTGAAAAAAATATTCTGGGAAGGAACAGAACATTGGGATACATTGCTTGAAGAAAGGGCAGCGATGAGCGGAAAATTAGTGCTATCGGAATTTACCAGGAAAGCAATCGAGAAATTTAAATCGAAATAAATCAGAAGGAATATTTTATTCCGCCCAAAACATTTAATCTCTCGGA
Source organism: Bacteroidota bacterium (assembly GCA_031417555.1). GTDB lineage: Bacteria > Bacteroidota > Bacteroidia > AKYH767-A > 2013-40CM-41-45 > JADKIH01. The sequence continues at coordinate 22,565 of JANOVV010000113.1, read as the reverse complement.
AGGATAATCATACCATCGATATTGTCGGGCAAATCCCAAATTGTTGAAATCAACATAAAGCGATAATATTTTTGAATATCGGTATTCAATGCCAAGGTTAGCATCAAAATAGCCATTTACTTTTTGAGAAACATAACCAAGTTTTTCCTGAATTCTCACATTATATTTTCCGATAGCATTAAAGGAAGAATTGACAATAAGTTTATCCCAAAAATTATATTTGAAATTTAAAGATACTTCCGTATTAGGTTTATGCCATGCCTTTTCATTTAGATCCATATTATAGCTATTCTGATCAAACCTCAATGTCGCCGTAAATTTTTCATTGGAGAGATAAGAAAGTTCAGCATGGAGATTTAAAACCTTTCCATCTACATAAAGCGTATTGAATTTATTAAAATATACCGAATCATTTACATAAAGCAACATGCGATCCACCGTTGTATATTTCACCATGGTCATAAATGAAAACAATGAAGAAAAATTGCCGTTAAGTCCTGCTTTGAGTTCAAGTTTATTTATTGTGTTATAAGGAATAATTGCTGAAGTAACGAAAGCATTCTCATCCACAATAGTTTGGTAACTGTTTTTAATAATATTTCCGTTTACACCAATGAATGTATAAAGTATATTATCGGCAATTGGAAGGCTGATATCAATTTTCGGAAAAATATGAATTTTCGAATCGAGATTTTTTTCGATTCCCAAATTCAATCCAAGGACTAAAATAACTTTATCTTTATTAAAAGAAATAGTTGGAATAAAAGTGACAATACTTCTGCTCAAATCGTTGTAAAGAGATATAGGTTCATTCTTCGCCAACGATTTCCTAAAATAATTAAATGACACATCTCCATTCAGGTAATACTCATCTACTTTCTTTCCTATTTTTCCTGAAATTACAAAATCGCTTTCTGAAACTTCATACAGATCGCTGAGCGTGGAAAAACCAAATGTTCCATAATAATTGAATTTATCCTGAGAAAGATAATTGCTGCCTAAGGCTAATTGCATTCCAAATTTATTGAAGCGTTGCTTTAAATCATTTTTACTGATTATAGTATCGCCATTGTAACCGTAATAATGAACTACATCGCGATTATAATCCATGTTTCCTGAAAAAGTACTGTTGTCAAGAAAGTATTTTCCATAAATTCCACCATGACTTTTGCTAAACCCTGCAGGACCGGCATTTTTTAATCCGGGGTTTCCTGAAAAATGATTTAAAGCAAGTCCTAACGCTCCTTTTTTTGACCTTAAAGCATTTACATATAGATCACCTGCATAGGTTGTGTAATTTCCAATTCCCAGTTTAAGGTAAGAGTGATATAGTTTAACCAGCTGTTCATCTTTTATTTTTACTGCTTTTATCGTCGCCAATTCATAATCAGAAGTAATTTTTTTTGCCCTGATAATATAATCCATCACAGGCGGATTAGTTGATGAAGTATCTCCTTCGGGAGAATCGGATATTTTAAATGATTCTCCAAGCACCGGTTTATAGTCTTTAATAATGATATATTCTTTATCACCCAATTTATCTTTATCATCCTGAGCAAAAAGGAAAGATGAAAATGACATAAGAATTATCAAACTAAATAATATTTTCATTGATTTGTTTTTCATAAAACTTTTATGGTAAAAAGAAAACTGTGCTCTTTAATTTTAATTATTTCCCCGTCTTTATTTCCAATGAATCCTGCGGCAAAATTACCGGCTTTTGATTTTTTTCATTTTCCTTATTATTTTCTTCAGCAATAACAATCGATGATAGCTTTTGTCTTGCGATTTCTTTTAAATCATCCTGATAAGATGGTTGTTGTTCGAAATTTTCTACGATACTTTTGTAAGTTTCTTTTGCCTGAAAAGTATCACGCTGTGCAAGGTAATTATCGCCAAGAAGTATAAAACCTTTTGCAATCCAATAATCGTATGAAGGATTCTGTTTTTGAATTTCAAAGATTAGTTTTTGTGATTCTTTATAATTTGTTTGTTTAAATTCAATCACTGCCAACAAGTATTTACTTTCAGCTGTCATCTCGCTGTTAGTTCGCTTTGCAACAATTGACAACTCTGTTTTTGCATCAGAAAAATTTTCATTCTTCATATGACACCTTCCGGCAATAAGATGAGCTTCGTTTAAAAGATCTTTATCTGCTACTGTGGAATTCAATACTTTTTGAGTTACAGTAAGTGTTTTATTACAATCATTTAATTTATCACAACTCCGCAACTGACCGGCAAGTGAAGCAAGAATATTGTCCTTGGATTTAGCTATGCTTTCCAGTCTCTCAAAAAAAGAAAATGCTTTATCATAATTCTTCTGATCATAATTTATCAATCCTGCATTCAGAAGTGACTTCTCAGTGAAATTATTTGCCGGCTGGTTAACAACATATTCAAAACCCGGCAAAGCAACATCATATTTTTTATCTCTGTAAAGACAATCTGATTTAAGATAAGAAGCATTTACCCGGAATATGGCTTCAGGGAAATGTTCGAGGTAATTTGTTAAATCTTTAACTGCACCTTCACAATCTCCCTGTGTATAACGCAGCTCGGCAGCTTCATAGGTCAAAGAATCTTCTGCTGCTTTAGATAAATCAGAATTAGGAATTGTTTTAATAAAAGCAAAGTATTCATCCACCTTATTCTGTGAAACGCTGATATTTTTTATCTGAACAAGTGCTTGTCCTGATTCATCTGTGTTTGGATATTTCTGAATAATTTTTTTATACGCTGACAATGCCCGATCGTCTTGTTTTGTATTGTAGAAAACGAGAGCTTCTCCCAATTCCGCTTTACGTGCAAAAATTCCGGTCGGATAATCGCTCATGACCTTTCTGAAATATTTAACCGCTTGTTCATTATTACCGGCAATCATCGATGCTTGTCCTGCTTCGTACAAAGCATCGTCGTAATAAACCGACTTTGGATATTTATCTAATAATTTCTGAAGTGTGTTTGCCTTTTCAACCATCCTTCCTTGAACACCTAAAATTATTGCCCTTTGATAAATTGCATAATCTCCGGCTTTAGCATCGGAAGCAATTGCCTGATTATAATAATCCATTGCACTGCTTTGATTTTTCATCATGAAGAAACAATCACCAATACGTATAAGAGCATCGTTAAACCTTAACGGATCTGTTTGTTGTTTTTCCTGAATATATTTTCTAAACGACATTTGGGAATTACTGTAATCACCTTTTTTAAAACAGGCATAGCCGATATTATAATTGGCCGTATTATATTTTTTATTTCTCAAAGCTGCCGGAGTAACTAGAAATTCGCTGTATGATTTTATTGCATTTTCATAATCATTCAACTTATAATTTGTTTCTCCAAGCCAATAATTTGCTTCAGCAACAAAATTTTGATCCATCGGATAAGAAAGGGAAAGGGAAAATAATTTTAATGCATCGTTTGGTTTATTGTCCATGAACAATTCAACGCCTCGATAATAAGCGGCTTTTTGATAAGCCGTTTTCAGGTTCTGATTTTTACTGCTTATCCCTTCGAGTGCAGTAATAGCATCTTTATAATTGTGAGTGTTGGTATAAATATTAATAAGCATTTCATTGGCCTGTGCGGCGTAAGAACTTTCAGGAAAGGTTTTAATAAAATTCCTGAATGATTCGAGAGCAACGGATTGAAATGACAATTCATAAGAAAGCTTAGCGTAGTTAAATTGTGATTCTTCCTGAATGGTGCGATTGAAATTTAATTTCCCTGCAGCCTGAAAAGCGGTGCGTGCAGATCTTTTATTAGATGTATGCAAAAAACAATCGGCCAGATGATAATAAGCGTTTTGTGAAAGGCTGTCGTCTCCCGCAATTACTTTTTGAAAATAAGAAGCTCCTTTCTCGTATTCGCCGATACGGTAATAGGAAAAAGCAATGGCATATAGGTCTATTCGCCCGGATGAAGGCGAATTTTTTTCATAGTCAATTAAATAAGGTATAGCCTCTTTATACATTTCTTTTCTGTAATAAGATTCCGCCACCATTCTGGAAATCTCGAGACCGTTTTTAGTGCTGACAGAATCTTCTAAATCCGGTGCAAATTTTAATACTTCATCATACTTACCTTGTCTGTAATAGATCTGAGCTAAATAGTAAGGAGCAACGGGAGCAAAGGCTTCGGAATCTTTTAGTTTTAAAAAACTCTTTAAAGCAGTTTCATAATTTCCATTAACATAAGCGATATGTGCATAGTAATATTGAGCAGCGGTTGCATATTTTGAATTTCCATCTTTCATGGCATAAAAAGCATTGCTCGCTTTTTCATAATCATTGATCATGTAATTACTATAACCGATTTTAAAATTGATTTCATCTTTCTTGTCAACGGCAAGTTCCGATTGATCAACTTTTGCCAACCATTCGATTGTATTTTTATACCGCTTGAGGCGATAATAATAGTAACCAAGCTCCATCAAAGCAGATTGGTAATTTACATTTCCGGGATATTGATTGATAAAAGATAACAGGAGATATTCTGCGTCTTTATTAAATAATTCAGAAGCACATTTAGCAACGTAAAATGAAGAATTGCCTAGTGATGTGTAAGAAATATTTTCTTTTGAAGCCAATACAAGCAGAAACTCTTTTTGAGCTGCCCCGTATTTTTGATTTGATAATAAGTCAAGTCCATTTTGATAGTGACGCTCAGGGTCATTAAAAATGGCTGTTTGTTGTGAAAAAACATTGAAATCAATAAAGAGCAATACCAACAAAATTATTCTGGTCATCATAATTATTAAAGAGAAATTTGGATTGAAACGGGAAATCTCTCAAAATTATTCTAAACACAGCCTTTACCCATAAAATACTCTTGTTTTTACCAACATAGTTTTAAACATGGAAACACTTTTAAAAGAACCATAGTATAAATGAAAACAAACGAAAATTCACATTAAAAATAAACCATCATGAGGAAGATAATGTTCCTGATTGTAATTGTTTTGAATGGTATTATACTGATAAATGCCTGTAAAAAGGATAAATTAGTAGAACAACTGGAATATGATACTCAAACATCCGAAGACAATTCACTAGCTGAAGGAACTTTTAATGATGTAAATAATATTACAGGGCAGGCAATGGAGAACGATTCTTTAAGTACTTACCGATTAGAAAGTCCTCAAAACACACTTTTTAGCGCCTGTGCTACGGTTACTAAAACACCCAATGGCTCGGGTGGAGGAACTATAATTGTAAATTTTGGTCCATCCAATTGTAAATGCCGCGATTTACGTTATCGCAGAGGAATTATAAATATAAATTATACAGGATCGTACCGTGATTCCGGGACAGTCATTGTAACTACTTTTGAAAATTATTTTGTTGGCAGAGACAGTACACGAATGTTTCAGGTAACAGGATCGAAAACGGTAAATAATAATGGCCGAAATGCAGCAGGCAATCTTAATTATTCAATTTCCGTGGATGGTCATATGATAAATTCCCAGGGATCTGAAATGACATGGTCATCAGTAAGAAATAGAGAATGGATTAGCGGATCAAACACACCACTTAACTGGCAGGATGATGAATATATAATAACCGGCACAGCAAGCGGAACTAATTTTGAAGGAAATTCTTTTCTGGTAACTATCACTCATGGTTTGCATATTGAATATTGTGCTTATATTACTGAAGGAACTTTTGAATTAACTCCATCAGGAAAACCTACACGAACTTTTGATTATGGCGATGGAACATGCGATGCACTTGCTACATTGACGGTAAATGGAAGGACATTTAATATCACATTGCGCTAACGGCTTACGTAATTCTTCTTTTCATACTATTTAGAATAAAATGCATGGAATTATTATTCTTAATATATTAGAATAAATTCCGATTACATTTTATTGCTACACTGTTTTCAGTACAATATAAAAACTTTCAAAAAGCCTTATTTTTTTAACCATAATGTTGGTTGTAACATGTTTTATTTAATGTACAATTAGGATTTTCTTTTTATAAATTTGCTGTATGTATATTTTGAAAGTCAAAGGGACAGAAAAAATTCCGGATTATGTACAATTGCGTGACGACAACTTTACATTGCTTGCTTATTTTCGAGTTGACAAACCGGAAAAAGCACTTTTAAAAGCTGGATTGGTAGAGCGAGAAGCAGAAATAATAAAAATAATCAACGAAATGCCTTTCGGTAAAATTCAAAAGCTGATTTAAATTTATTGATAACAATTACCGGTAAAATAAAATAATCAATCTTCAATAAAATATGTCTGAAGCCATCATACAAATACACAATGCCAGTATTTTCCAATCTTATAATCCGGTATTATCGAATATAAATCTGGAAATTGAAAAAGGAGAATTTGTATACCTCATCGGTAAAACAGGAAGCGGCAAAAGTAGTTTGTTGAAGACAATTTATGGCGATGTTGAATTAATGGAAGGAACAGCGACTATAGCCGGATTTCAACTAAGCCCTATGAAAGAAAAACAGATTCCTTTCTTAAGAAGAAAGCTTGGTATTGTTTTTCAGGATTTTCAGCTTCTGACAGATCGTTCGGTTAATGCAAATCTTTTATTCGTTTTACAAGCGACAGGTTGGAAAGATAAGGTAAAAATTAAAGATCGCATTGCTGAAGTTTTGGAAAAAGTAGGACTGGCAACGAAAGGTTTTAAAATGCCGCATGAATTAAGCGGCGGCGAACAGCAGAGAATTGTAATTGCAAGAGCATTGTTGAATGACCCGGAAATAATACTTGCAGACGAGCCGACAGGAAATCTTGATCCGGAAACATCGGAAGGAATTATGAAACTTCTATTTGATATAAGCAACAATGCACGAGCCGTTTTAATGGCCACACATAACTATCCATTGATTGAAAAATTTCCCGCAAGAATTATCCGCTGCGAAGGCGGTAAGCTTATTGATTCGAAAGAAATGGTTGGAATGAGTTAGTTGAGTGGTTGTGAAGTTCAAGGATTATAAAAATATTCTCTGAAAATTTTTCTCTATAAAAGGAACCATAAAATCTTTCTTTTCAAGGTTCAGGCAGTTTTACAAACTCAATTAATAGAACACGGATGACACGGATTAAACAGATTCACACGGATTTAATCCGCACTAATCCGTACGATCCGTTTAATCCGTGTTCCATTGTGGAAATGAGTGATTGCATTTGTCCTGCACCATCAAGTAAATCCTTTAATCCTTCCTTTCAAGGTTCAGACAGTTTTACAAACTCTAATAATAGAACACGGATGACACGGATTGAACTGGTTCACACGGATTAAATCCGCACTAATCCGTACGATCCGTTTAATCCGTGTTCCATTGCGGGAATTAGCAATTGCTTTTGTTTAAAAAAAACTACTCAAAAAGCCGAATTAGTTTTTTAGCGTTTTCCGAATTTGAAAAATCTTTAAGCAAAATTTCTTCTCTCCTTTTAATTTCATCCATAGGGAAATGCCTTTCCATAACTACTTTAAGTGCCTCTTTCATTTCGTTTGGAGAATCGGCGATAGTACATAATGATTCGAGACCGGTATTGATGACCATGGGTGTATTTACTATACAACTTCTACCGCTGAATAATGCAGAGAGCAATTTAAGTTTTATTCCTGTCGCCTGAAAAGTCGGAAGTATGTTGCATTGTGCTTCTGATATCAGTTTTTGAATTTCATTGTGTGATAAATCGTCTTTCAAAACAACATTTCCGGAAAGCTTAACAGCTTTTCTTAATTCGGGTGAAGGCTTATTACCTGCAATCAAAAGATTATAGGGTAGATCGTTAAATATCTTTTCAACAAGATAAATTGCCGCTTCATTATTTTCTCCGATAGATAAATTTCCGTGATAAAAAGCAAAGTCCCCTTTCCCGGGTTCAATTTTTACTTTATCATACTGATGAAAAGCGGGTATATAATGTACACCTTTAAATGAGTGAAGAAAATGCGCCGTATCAGATGGTGAAATGGCTGCAATGGCTGTAGCTTTTTGCAGATTTGATTCATACTTATATAACTTTCCGGCTTCATTGTAAAAATAATATCTTTTGAAAACATTTTTTTCTATCCGTGCAAGGCTGTTGTAATATTCATGCTCTACATTATGCGTTCGCACTACCATTTTTCTGTTTTTGAAAAGCGGATCATTCATTAAAAATGTAGAATGAAGTCCTTCCATAATAATCGGATAATTGTCTTTGAGAAGATTTGTTTTTAATTCAGGAGAATTACGTGTTAGAACAATAAATGGATAGGTATTGAATAATAATGATTTCGAAGTCTTCCGTGGATAATAAAAAACTTTTTCGGCAATGTTGTTCAATTCCAACGCAGGCAGTCTACCATATTCATAACAATGGAGGTAAACAGAAACACCTTCTTCATTTAATGCTTTTAATTTATAGAAAACATCTATAACACCGCCATAATCCGGCGGATAAGGAATATCAAAAGCAATTAAGTGTAATTTAAGTTTTGCCGCCATCTGAAAATAATTCTAAAAATTTGAATTGTTCTTTTTCCCAGCACAATTCAGCGGCTGCAAGGTTTAAATTTTTCTTCCAACGTACAAGGCGATTTTCATCGGAAATGATTTCAATCATTTTTTCAGAAACATTTTTAGAATCAAAAGAAGATGTGATAAGTCCAATGTCGTATTTTTCAATTACTTTTTTAACTTCCGGTAAATCAGTTGCAAGAATGGGCAATTGAGCTTGTATGTAATCAAATAATTTATTCGGAAGAGAATATTTGTAATTGAGATTGTTGTCTTTATCCAGGGTAAGGCCAATATCCGCCATTCGGGTAAAACGGATTAATTCTTTTAACGGTTGCTTTGGAATAAAAAAAACTTTTTCTGTAAGGCCTTTAAATGCAACTCTGTCTTTTAATTTTTCTATTACATCTCCACCGCCGATGAAAACTAAAACTGCACCGGGCACCAAAGAAATTGCATCAATTGATTCTTCCGCTCCGCGATCGATATTAATTCCCGCACCCTGGAATAAAAATATTTTAACTTTTTCAGGAATCCCCCACTCTGCCCTATTTACAATTGGCAAAGAAATATCAGCAGCAAAAGGAAGATTTCTTATAGTTTTAACAGGGACATTGTATTTGGCAATATAGAATCCGGCAATTGAATCGTTTACTGTCATTACATCCGTAAGACGAGGAAAAATCCATTGCTCCAATTTCAACCAGATAAAACGAATGAATGGACGATTAACAAGTTCGGGAACCTCTGTAAAATACTCATGACTATCATACACGAGTTTGATCTTTTTTAATCTTGAAGCCACAAAATTAGCAGGAAGTGTATCGAGATCATTGGCGAGATATATATCCGCTTTATTAAATAACAGAAAAAGGAAAAGTCTGATATTGTAACAAGCATAAAACAAAGGACCTTTTTCAAACCAAAGTTTAAATCTTACCATTTTATAAGGCCGTTCTTCCAATGGTAAAGATTTTTTCAGCATTCTTCCGATAAGAATTACATCCATTCCTTGATTATGCAGCGTTAAAGCGGCACGATTTACACGTTGATCAGTGACTAAGTCGCTAACAACAGAGATAATTACTTTTTTCGGGGATGAAGAATGCATTAGAACAATGGCAAGTAAAAGAAAAAAACGGTAAGGAGCACAACTATTTTTAGGTAATGCAACTTGGGAAGGGGGGATTGAGAGTCAAGAGACAAGAATCAAGAAAAGAGTTAGAAAATTGTATTAAATACTTAAATTTAACTGAAAAAAATCTTTTTAATTCGGGCGGAAAGGGTTAATTTTAAGGGTTATCAAAAAGAATGGGGTTGTATTGAAATTTAGCTAAAGATTAAAATTATTATTCCTCAATTTTTTCACTAATCGACGAATTTAACGATCTTTGCCGATAGACATTTTATCAGAAAAATAAGCTGTTTTCGCCATAAGAATTGGGGTAACTTAAAATAAAATTCTCAATGACAGATTTAGAAAGAGAAAAACATTTCGAAGAAAGAATTGCACGTGGAGAAATCATCGAACCGAAGGATTGGATGCCGGAGCGATATCGCAAACAACTTATTCGAATGATGAGCCAGCATGCACATTCTGAAATTGTGGGTATGCTGCCGGAAGGAAACTGGATTACTCGCGCTCCCAGCCTCCGCCGTAAAGTTGTTTTGCTTGCAAAAGTGCAGGATGAAGCGGGGCATGGACTATATATTTATAGTGGAACAGAAACATTAAATATCAGCAGGGAAGAAATTTATAATGATTTTCTATCCGGTAAAGCAAAGTATTCGAGCATATTTAATTATCCGACATTAACGTGGGGAGATATTGGTGCTATTGGCTGGCTGGTTGATGGTGCAGCAATAGTAAACCAAACAGTTCTTGCCAAAGGTTCGTATGGTCCTTATGCAAGAGCCATGGTTCGAATTTGTAAAGAAGAAAATTTTCATCACAAACAAGGTTATGAAATTTTAGTGACGCTGATGAAAGGAACACCTGAGCAAAGAGCAATGGCGCAGGATTCAATTAATCGTTTCTGGTGGCCTTCATTGATGATGTTTGGTCCGTCGGATAAGGATTCCCCAAACAGTGCCGAACTTTTACGATGGAAAGTGAAAAGATATTCCAATGACGAATTAAGACAACGATTTATTGATAGAACAATACCACAGGCAGAAAATATCGGTATTAAAATTCCTGATCCACAATTAAAATGGAATGAACAAACGAAACATTATGATCATGGAGAAATAGATTGGGAAGAATTTTTTAATGTTATCAAAGGAAACGGTATTTGTAATCATGAACGAATGGAAGCGCGTCGTAAAGCTCATGAAGAAGGTGCGTGGGTAAGAGAAGCTGCAGAAGCTTATGCAAACAAATATTCACAGAAAGAAGTGGCGGCGTGAATCAAGTATCAAGTATCAAGTATCAAGTATCAAGTATCAAGTATCAAGAAAAAAAATATTTAATATAGTTACTACTTAATTAAAATGAGAAAACGTTAAATCGCTTGGACTGTGGACGAGAACACGAGAACACGAGTGGACGTGTACGCGTAAAATCGTCTTCTCGTGTTCTCGTCCTCTCGTCAAAACTAAAACCAATCATATGAGTTCCTCTCAATGGCCTTTATGGGAAGTATTTACACAAAAAAAAGCCGGCTTACCATTTGAACATGCAGGAAGTGTACATGCACCGGACAAAGAAATGGCTTTACAAAATGCAAGGGATGTTTATTCAAGGAGAAAAGAAGCAATGTGTCTTTGGGTTGTTCTCTCCGAAAATATTGTTTCAAGTACACCGGAAGATATGGGTTCATTTTTCGATCCGGCCAATGATAAAATATACAGGAATCCTAATTTTTATAAAACCCCGGGAGCTGTTTTTGAATAGAGAATAATTAAGAATGGAAAAATCATTGAACAAACTTATTTCAGAATATTCTCTTAGGATTGGAGATACGAGCCTTATTGTAGGACAAAGACTGGGTGAATGGTGCGGACATGGGCCAATAATAGAAGAAGATATTGCACTGACAAATATTTCTCTCGATCTAATCGGACAAGCCAGGGCTTTTCTGACGTATGCGGGAGAATTAATGGAAATAAAAAAAAGCGAAGATGATTTAGCTTTTTTCAGAGATGCCACGGAATATAGAAACTCAATACTTGCAGAGCAACCCAATGGAGATTTTGCACAAACAATTCTTCGCCAGCTTTTCATCAGCACATTTCAGTTTTATTTTTTTGAACGATTAAAATTAAGTAAAGACGAAACTTTTGCCGCACTTGCAGAAAAATCACATAAAGAAACTGCCTATCACCTGCGGCATAGCAGCGAATGGACGTACAGACTTGGAGATGGCACTGCAGAGAGTAAAGAAAAAATTATGAAAGCCATTAATGAATTATGGCGTTATACCGGAGATTTATTTTCTTCGGATGAAACCGATATAGAACTTTTACGCTTAGGCATTGCTGTTGATTTAGCAGAAGTCAACAAGGATTGGGATAAAAAAATAAAAGAAGTTTTTACGAAGGCAACATTAACTGTTCCGGCCAATGCTTTTATGATTACCGGAGGCATTCAAGGTAAACACACAGAATATCTCGGACATTTACTTGCTGAAATGCAGATTTTGCCACGGTCTTTTCCCGGAGCGGAGTGGTAGGTTTTGGTTAATAGTTAATCGTAAATGGTAATTATTAATTATTCTAAATTAAAATAAAGACTTGTTACTAAGTACAGAAAATATCTTCTCCCTCCTATCAGAAATTCCTGATCCGGAAATTCCTGTGATAAATATTGCAGATTTAGGAATATTACGTTCGGTTGATATTGAAGGTGAAAAAGTCGTTGTAAAAATTACTCCTACCTATAGCGGTTGTCCTGCCATGAGAGTAATTGAAGATGAAATAAAAAAATTGTTGCATGATAAAGGAATTGAAGATGTTGAGGTGAAAACAATTTTTTCTCCTGCATGGACGACTGATTGGTTGAATGATGCTGCGAAAGAAAAACTTCGAGTGTATGGAATTTCTCCTCCCGGTAAATTAAATTCAAAGAATCATATTTCCGGTGACCGAGCTGTCGCTTGCCCTCGATGTAAATCTACCGATGTTAAGCTGGTAAGCTTATTTGGCTCGACAGCTTGTAAAGCGTTATATAAATGCAATATTTGTTTGGAACCGTTTGATCAGTTTAAATGCCATTGAGTTTATTGACGAATGATAATTGAAAATTGAAGAATGATACTGGAATCTTAGAGATTGGATATTTAAGAATATCATTAAACCATTTTAATTAATACTTTAAAAAAAATAAAAACTAATTCATTATAAATATTTTCCTGACAGCTATCGGGAATAATCACCAAACTTCTATGATAAAATATACAGTTGAAGGTAAAATAGGTAAGATAATTCTAAACCGGCCGGAAAAATTCAATGCATTTAATAGGGAAATGTCCTTGTTGTTTCAAAAAGCAATAAAGGAATGCAGTGCTGATGATAACGTTCGTGCTGTTCATATTAGTGGAGAAGGAAAAGCATTTTCATCGGGGCAGGATTTATCAGAGGCAATGTCTCCCGATGGGCCAGGTATTGAAAAAATTGTTGAAGAACATTACAATCCAATTATACTTGGAATCAGACAAATGGAAAAACCGGTGGTATGTTCTGTGAATGGAATCGCTGCCGGTGCAGGGGCGAATATTGCACTTGCTTGTGATATTGTAGTTGCAGGTAAGTCTTCTGCTTTTATTCAGGCTTTCAGCAAGATCGGTTTGGTGCCTGACAGCGGAGGAACTTTTTTTCTGCCGCGAATGATTGGTTTCCAGCGTGCAACAGCGTTGATGATGTTAGGAGATAAAATTTCGGGCGAAGAAGCACAGCAAATGGGAATGATATATAAAGTCTTCGATGATGCAGAACTTGAAAAAGAATCATGGAAGATTGCAGTTACACTTTCAGAAATGCCGACACGAGGATTAGCGCTAACAAAAAAACTTCTTAATAAATCTTTTCTAAATTCATTGGAAGAACAATTGAAGGAAGAAGGAAAATTACAGACACTGGCAGGAGAAACAGCAGATTTTCAGGAAGGAATAAAGTCATTTTTAGAAAAACGAAAAGCTGTATTTACAGGAAAATAATTCTTTAATTTTTTAAACAAAAAAAAACCCTGCTACGCACAGGGTTCTTTTTTTGAATTTGAATTACTATCTAACTTTTGCAGATAATTCAGCACCTGCTTTAAATTTAGCAACACGTTTAGCAGCGATTTTAATCGGCTTGCCAGTTTGCGGGTTGCGACCATTACGTGCAGAACGCTTAGCGACAGTGAATGTACCGAAACCGATAAGAGCAACACGCTCTCCTTTTTTCAGAGTCTTGGAAGTAACATTCATGAATGCTTGCAAAGCGCGTGAAGCGTCTGCTTTTGTAATCTTTGCTTCTGATGAGATAGCATCAACCAATTCAGCTTTGTTCATTGTTGTTTGTTTTTAGTGATTATAAATAATAAAGATGAGGCTAAAAGTATGCAGCCATTTAGGAATGAACAAAGTTTTGAACTACAAATGTTAATAAATAGTGTTGTTTGTTGAAAACTTTAATAGAAAGTAAGGCCAAAAGATAGCGTTTAGAAAATTGCGAAGTTAAATTATACATTTATAGGTTTATGACAATTAGTTTATGCATTTCTGATGTTTCTTTAATTGGATTTAATATTTTACAGGGACTTAATGATAATTAGCAAATCGGCAAAGAGATCTTATCTTTGCTAATATTCAAATTCTTGTTTTAAGTAATGGAAAAATTTATCGTCAGCGCTCGTAAATACAGGCCTGTCACTTTTGATACAGTTGTTGGTCAGCCCGGAATTACGCAGACTCTTAAAAATGCTATTAAGAGTAATCATCTTGCACAAGCATTTTTGTTTACCGGTCCAAGAGGAGTTGGTAAAACGACTACTGCCCGCATATTAGCAAAGACAATAAATTGTGATGCTATATCTAAAAATGTTGAGGCCTGTAATGAATGTCCTTCTTGTCTTTCTTTTAACGAAGGTCATTCATTAAACATTTATGAACTTGATGCTGCATCGAATAATTCAGTGGAAGATATCAGGGCTTTGGTGGAGCAGGTTCGTTATCCGCCTCAAATTGGCAAATACAAGATCTATATTATTGATGAGGTTCATATGCTCAGCGCATCAGCTTTCAATGCTTTTTTAAAAACGCTTGAAGAACCACCATCGTATGCCATTTTTATTCTTGCCACAACTGAAAAACATAAAATCATTCCTACAATATTATCGCGTTGTCAGATTTTTGATTTTCACAGGATAAGTGTAGACAATATTGTAAAGCATCTTCAGGGAATTGCTGAAAAAGAAGGGGTAGATGCAGAAGAAGATGCTCTCCATATTATTGCACAAAAAGCAGACGGTGCTTTGCGTGACTCACTCAGTCTCTTCGACCAGCTGGTAAGTTTTGCAGGAAAAAAACTTACTTATAAAGATGTAATTGAAAATCTGAATATACTCGATTACGATTATTATTTTAAAATTACCGATGATCTTCTTGCCGGAAATTTTTCAAATGTTCTTCTGGCTTTCAATGAAATATTAAACAACGGTTTCGATGCACATAATTTTATAAATGGGCTTTCATCTCATTTTCGGGACTTGCTTGTTTGCAAAGACGAAGCAACGCTGGTACTTCTTGAAGTAAGTCAAAACATCCGAGAAAAATACAAGGTTCAATCACGTTTCTGTGAATCAGCCTGGCTTCTCAGTCAGCTTGATGTTGCCAATAAAGCCGATATTAATTTTAAAGCATCTAAAAATCAACGATTACATATTGAACTAACACTTCTTAAGATGTGTAATGGTCTGACCGTTACATCTCCTGAACCTGTTAAAAAAAAAGTTGATTTAGTCATTAATAAAGTTGCTCCGATTCAAAATCCTGCTCCTTCTGTTGTAGCTGAAAAAATCATAGAAGAAGAGAAAATTATTCCTCCTGTTATCGCTGTTATCGCAAAAGAAAAACCTGCTTATACATCGACAGGAAAAAAATCAATTTCCATCAGCGGAAAAAATAAAGGCGAATCAGAAAAAAAAACTGAAATCGTTTCAGAAGAAGTTTTACCTTACGACTCACAGCCCTTTGAATTAAAAGCTTTAGAAAACTGCTGGTTAAAATATGCAGAATTACTTTTAAAAGAAGGAAGAATGGCATTGCATACTGCCATGCTTAAAAGAATGCCGGTATTAAATGAAAATTATTCAATCACTTTTGTAGTCGACAGCGCTGCAGTAGAAAAAGATTTAAATGAAAATAAAACTTCTCTTCTTTCTTTTCTAAGAAAAAATCTTTCTAATTATAAAATCAATTTAACTGTAGAGGTAAATATTAACTCCATCAATACCGATAACCCTTATACTCCTTCGGAAAAATTCAAAAAACTCGCTGAAAAAAACCCCTTGATCAACGATCTGAAAAAGAAATTCGACCTCGAAATTGAGTACTAAAATATTTTGAAAATTGGGTATTGGGACTATTTAAAAATGTTACGTCTATCTTATTGATTATCAATTAAATATCGTGTTTAAATCTTTGTGAAATTGCAGGTGAAAAGCTTGATAAAATGATCGAAATTTTCTATATTTGAAACTTATCAAAGGCTGAGGAAAATCAGCCTTTTTAATGCCTGATTTATTTAAAATATTCCGGCATCAGGGGGGAAAAAGTTTATAAATATAATGAGTGAATTGATTAACACACAGGTGAAAGAAACCGGACCAATTACAGACCCAGCAACAAAAAAGAAGAATCAGGAATATTCAGCCGATAGCATTCAGGTGCTGGAAGGACTCGAAGCCGTTCGTAAAAGACCAGCCATGTATATTGGCGATATTGGTTTTAAGGGACTGCATCATCTTGTTTACGAAGTGGTGGATAACTCCATCGATGAAGCAATGGCTGGCTATTGCAAAACAATTGACGTAACCATTCTTCCGGGAAACGCTATTCATGTCAGAGATGATGGTCGTGGAATACCGACGGACATGATGCCTAAGGAAAAAAAGAGCGCTCTTGAAGTGGTAATGACGGTGCTTCATGCCGGAGGTAAATTTGATAAAGATTCGTATAAAGTTTCAGGTGGACTACATGGTGTTGGTGTTTCTTGTGTAAATGCATTGTCAACTCATCTTAAAGTAGAAGTTCATAGGGAAGGGAAAATATTTGTACAGGAATACGAAAAAGGAATTCCTTTATATCCTGTTAAAGAAATCGGAGAATCGACACGTACAGGTACAGAAGTAACTTTTATACCTGATAATACAATTTTCATTACTTCAGATTATCATTTTGATGTTCTTGCAACTCGTTTGAGAGAACTTTCATTTTTAAATAAAGGTGTTCGTTTAAATATTACCGACAAACGGCAGCCGGATGCCGAAGGAAATTTTGCTTCCAATTCTTTTTACAGTGAAGGTGGTCTCAGAGAATTCGTATTGTATCTTGATGAGAACAGGGAAAAACTTACAGCCAATCCTATTTATATGGAAGGCGAACGTTCCGGTGTTCCTGTTGAAGTTGCCATGCAATACAATACAGGTTTCAATGAAAATATTTATTCTTACGTAAATAATATCAATACTCACGAAGGTGGAACTCACCTTGCAGGTTTTCGACGCGCTCTTACAAGAACGTTAAAATCGTATGCAGATAAATCAGGATTGTTTGAGAAACTCAAATTAGAAATTAGCGGTGACGATTTCCGTGAAGGTATTACAGCAATTATTTCTGTAAAAGTTGCAGAACCACAATTTGAAGGACAAACAAAAACGAAGCTTGGAAATAATGAAGTAATGGGTGCGGTGGATCAGGCAGTAAGTGAAATGCTTGCCAATTACCTCGAAGAAAATCCGCGCGAAGCACGGATGATTGTCGATAAAGTAATTTTAGCAGCCACAGCTCGTCATGCCGCACGTAAAGCAAGGGAACTTGTTCAAAGAAAAAATGTACTTACAGGTTCCGGACTTCCCGGCAAACTTTCTGATTGCAGTGATTCAGACCCGGAAGCATGCGAATTGTATTTAGTCGAGGGAGATTCTGCCGGCGGTACTGCCAAGCAAGGACGTGACCGTAGATTTCAGGCAATCTTACCATTGAGAGGAAAAATTCTGAATGTTGAGAAAGCAATGGAATACAGAATTTACGAAAACGAAGAGATACGGAATATTTATACGGCACTCGGTGTATTCAAAGATGAAAATAAAGAAGGTCGTCCGTTGAACATGGACAAGCTTCGTTATCACAAAATTGTAATTATGACCGATGCCGATGTTGACGGCTCTCACATTACAACATTGATTCTAACATTTTTCTTCCGTCACCTGAAAGAATTAGTCGATGGCGGATATTTATACATTGCCACTCCTCCACTCTATCTCGTAAAAAAAGGTAAAGAACAAATCTATGCCTGGACAGACGAACAAAGAATGGCAGCTGTTAAGCAATTGGCCGGCGAAGGTAAAGAAGAGAGTGTTGGTATACAGCGTTACAAAGGTTTGGGAGAAATGAATGCCGAACAGCTTTGGCAAACGACAATGAATCCTTCTACTCGTACGTTCCGTCAGGTTACCATTGACAGTGCCGTTGAAGCTGACAGAGTCTTTTCAATGTTAATGGGTGATGATGTTCCTCCACGCAGAGATTTTATCGAGAAGAATTCGAAGTATGCGAAGATAGATGCTTAAAAGAGTATCAAGTATCGTGTATCAAGTATCAAGACTAAAAATGCCTGTGAGTTAGTTCATGGGCTTTTTTTTGCGAAGATAGATGCTTAGAAGGGTATCAAGAATCATGTATCAAGTATCAAGTATCATGACTAAAATGTCTGTGGATTAGTTCATGGGCTTTTTTGTGAGTTTTAGATATTCAGTTTATTTCTTTAGCGTTTGTTACTTTTTGTAATTGGAAATTGATTTTTAATTTTCCACGGTCCACCGTTACTTTGTTCAATGAGACTGATTGTATCGAAACTTAATTCGGTTGGCAAATTGTAATTTAATATTTTATTGAATATTTCATCGGTACATGTTGAATTTCGCGGATGCATTAAAGTTATGTGTGGTTGATGATCTACGGGAAATTCAATCAATCCTTTCAAAATAGATTTCCTCAATTCAATAAATTCATCGTTCCCCTTTTTCGCAGGAATAAATAAACCTTTGCCATTGTCAAATCTTTCTACTTTGTCAAATTCAATCCGAAGCGGATTGTCGATTGATAAAGCCTTAATATTTTCAATTACTTTTTCAATGTGCTCAATTTCATTTTCCCGGCATAATGTAACATGGGCCGGAATCAGGTTAAACTGAATTGGATTAAATTCAGCTCTGATTTTTTCAATCAATTCATTTTGGTTAGAAATGAATAGAGTTAGTTGTATTCTGATATTGGAATTTTTTAAATTAATTATTAGCTATTCAATGCTATGCATCTTTCAATTTTTGAATATCAAATTTTTTCATTTGCATAAAAGCATACATTACTCTTGGAGCTTTTTCAGGATCGTTCATTAGTTGTCCAAGGATTGCCGGAACTATTTGCCATGACATGCCGAATTTATCTTTAAGCCAACCGCATTTACCTTCTTGTCCGCCATCAGTTAGCTTTTCCCAATAGTAATCGATTTCCTCCTGTGTCTCGCAGTTTACGACAAAAGAAACAGCTTCATTGAATTTATATTCGGGACCACCATTGAGTGCCATAAATTTTTGACCTTTCAATTCAAAAATCACCACCATAGGATTAGATGAAATTATTTTTGAATCAGGAAAAACAGAACAGTAAAAATCAGCAGCAGTTTGCGATTGACCGTCGAACCACAAGCATGGGTAGATTGATTTTATCATATTTATTATTCAATATTATATTCTTTATTTAATACAGAAATCGATGTGGTTATTTCTTTTATCGTAATCATGGTAGAAAGCTTAATTTGGTATTGAAGATAAAAACTGTATTTCTTCAACTTTTCTACATATAATTTTATAGCTTCTTTATCTGAGGTATCAATAGTTGCTGATTCAGGTATATCTGACAACTGAAGATTAACAGAAGAAGAATCGGAAAAATATTTAAATGCTGTAGTAGCGATTTTATCAGTAACAGACCTGTCGGCAAACGAATAGGCAGACAAGTCAATGTCGTTCTGCATATTTTCAACATAGGTTGTAATCTGAGCTTGGTTTTTATATTGTGTTTCCAGTTTGCTAATGCTGGAAACTGCTTCTTTATTTTTAATTACATGAAATCCTTCGCTATGTAATTGGGTTAGTGTACGCTCCGTAGGGTGAAAATTATAAGACCACCCAGTACCAATCATAAAAGCCTGATAAATCTGCCTTTCTTTTCCTCTAATGTCTTTTAATTGCAATAAATGAACGGTTGAATCCAGCCATGTTAAATGATATGGTATAAGTTTGTTGAGACTTAATTCTAAAAATGACGAATCAGTTTTCAGGTCTTCAATTAAGGACTTTATATATATTTTTTCTTTTGATCGATCATTCAAATACTCATGATAACTTTCAGCTAAAAAGCCCATAGTAACAGCGAGGAAAATCATTAAGAATTCAAGAAAGTATTCTCTGAATTTTTTTCTGTTATGATGAAGGTCCGGATGATGATGTACTTCCATTAATTTTGATTCTTAAATATAGTTAACACAAAAAATATTACTTTATTTTTTTTCAATATTACGAAAATAGAAGTAAAATGCAAGTTGAGATATCAATGATCCATTAAATTTTTATTATTATAAAATTTTTCAGGTGAAATTTAATCAACTATAAAAGACAATTACAAATCTATTCTTTTACAACTCTTTTATAAAAAAGGCCCCTTTCAGTTTGAATTCTGATAAAATAAATTCCCTGATTTAAATTTTCCAAAACAATACTAAAATTACTTTTTGTTTCAATATGAAAATCACAAATTAATTCACCCGTATATGAAAATAATTCGACTTTGTATACTTGAATATTTTTCATTTCAATATTAACTATATTTTGAAATGGACTTGGAAAAATTTTCATTTCATTTTCATTAAATTTAACATTTAATCCGGTTATAGTAGTATCACATGTATTTAGATTTGGTTCTTGAAATAATTGAGTGCCTGCACTATCATAACATAACAAAAAATTTCTTTCTTCACAGCCATCCCATAAACATTTGAATGAATAGAACGGATGTGTATCGGAACCAATATTTTGAATCCAATTAATTTGTCGAAAAAAAGGGCCGCCTGAATTAGCCGGGTCATAAAACATTTTGAATCTCCTTCTTTTAAATCCAAAATAATTTACCGAATCAATACTTCCTAAAACGAACTGAGTAGTATCTTTACCAGTATTGCAACATAAAACATATCCAACATAAACCGTATCTCCAACATTAATTGAGAAATCATAAATCAAATATTCCTTATCCGAACAATTAATTGATTTTCTGAAATATGTTTTTAAACTATCAGATCTAAAATACCCATTTATATTAGTTGCAAATGTCATCTTAGAATAAGACATTCCGCATAATAATGTGTCAAAATCGTAATAATAACTTTTTGTAACACAATCGTTCCAAACACATTCCAAAACATTCCACTTTGGACTTTCAGAAAATAATGGGAAAACATTTTGTCCTTTAGAAAAAAAGCTAGTCAAAATAAAATAAAAAAAGAAAATTTTTTTATTAAAAGCCATTTTATCAAATTAAGATTTTACCATTTATTAAATCTTGATACCTGATACAACCCTTGCAAATCCCTAACCGTCATCAATCCCATATCTGTTTCTCTATTGGCATTTATTGATTCTTGACTCTTGATACCCTCAACTTGATACCTGATACCCGATACCCGATACTACCCCCCCAACTCCCTCACCGCCATCCAAGCCATCAATCCCATTCCTGTCTCCAGTGCTGATTCATCGATGTCAAATGTTGACGTGTGAACGGAAGAAATTATTCCGCGGGATTCATTGCGAACGCCTAAACGATAAAAGCAGGCCGGTGCTTTTTGTGAGTAAAAACTAAAATCTTCGGCAGCCATCCAAATCTCGAGGTCTTCTACATTTTCTTTTCCTAAAAATTCTTCAGCTGCTTTTCTGGCACGATCGGTAACGGCATCGTCGTTAATTAAAAATGGATAACCACGATGGATATCGAAGATGCACTTCCCTCCCATGCTTTCAACAAGTGTTTCAGCTAAGTGTTTCATTTTACGATGAGCTTCGTCGCGCCATTCTTCGTTCAATGTGCGAAAAGTTCCTTCGAGGTAAACTTCATCGGGAATTACATTGGTTGCTCCATTGGCAATCACTTTACCGAAAGATAAAACAGAAGGAATTGTCGGCTTGGCATTTCTGCTTACAATTTGTTGCAGTGCTATTATCAAATGTGAAGTAATCAATACCGGATCAATGACAAGGTGAGGCATAGCACCATGTCCGCCTTTTCCTTTAACGGTAACATAAAGTTCATCTGTGCTTGCCATGTATAAACCCTTTCGGAAACCAACTTTGCCGGCATTAATCTGAGGCATTACATGTTGACCGATTACAGAAGACGGTTTCGGATTTTCCAATACGCCTTCTTTAATCATTAAGCTGGCGCCGCCGGGAAGTTTTTCTTCTCCCGGTTGAAAAATGAATTTTATCGTGCCTTCAAAATCTTCTTTTACTTCATTTAATATTCGTGCTACACCGAGTAATGAAGATGTATGAACATCGTGTCCGCAGGCATGCATGACTCCTTCATTAACCGATTTGTATTCCACATTATTTGTTTCCGTTATTGGTAATGCATCCATATCACCACGAAGTGCAATTATTTTTTTCGAAGGATTCTTTCCCTCAACCAAAGCAACAACACCGGTATTAGCCATTCTTTGAACATTCATTAATCCATATTCATTCAACTTCGCTTCAACAAATTGCTGAGTTTTGAATTCATGAAATGAAAGCTCCGGATTTTTATGCAGGTGAC
>JANOVV010000112.1:0-114685 GCA_031417555.1 Bacteroidota bacterium | reverse complement strand
TGGTTGAAAAATATTTTTGAAGTTTTACCGGATTGGAAGTTTAACCGACTGAAAGAACTGCTACCTCCAAATTAATCAACCGCGATTTATAAACTATTTTTTTCTAGCTTGCTATATGCTGTTGGTCGGACGGATACTCTTGTCATGTATGTGATTTTGCATTTGGAACTCCTGATTGGATAGATGATACACGCCAAAGCTTTGCAGGATTTGCAATCCTGCACATACTAACTGCGGATTTTTAATCCGCCAATCAAGGCTCGTCAAATTGAACTTTGTAAAAACCTTGCATTCCTGCAGTCAGCACGGGTGGTGTGATGCAATCTACATCAAGAACTGCAGGTAAGTCATAATAATTTCTTGCCGAACTAAAAAAATAATCTTCTTCTTTAAATACTATTTTATCTACTACCGGGTTTTGATGAATGTAACTGATTTTCTGCCAGGTTACTTTTTCACTATATACTTCTATAGCATGATTACCGTCCTGCCAGAATTTATAATTCTTTATTTTGTTGTTATTCTTTCCTGCAAATTCAAAGCGATTTAACATCCCAGCCTACCTGTTTTGCACTGCGGCTGGCAGGCATTCTCGACGGCTTTCAGGTTCCTGTTTAATTTGTTGAATTATTTTTTTCGAAGTAAATTTTTTAAAATCCCCGATAACATTAGCAAGTTCGAAAGTAACTTTTGTATTGGCAATCAGATGAAGGTGACTTGGAATCAGGCACCAGGTGAAAATGTTCAACCCTTTTTCGCGTTGGCAATATTTTAACGAATCGATAAGAAGCATTTTATGGTTGAGTCGAGTAAAGACATCAATCCAATCAACAACTGTGAGTGTCATGAAATACGATTTATCAGGGTGAATGCTGTAGTTTAGTCCATTCATAACAATTTGAATTACTTTTTAAATGCAAAAGTAGAAGATAAAATAATCCGTATCTTTCAAATTCGTAATATCACTAATATAAAATACAGCGTACGAGTATCAAAAAAGCTGTATGTAAATTGGAAGAGACGAGTAATAAAAAGCGGATTAAAAATCCGCAGTTAGTAAGTGCAGGATTGTAAATCCTGTACAGCGGGATTGGACGATTCAAAGAAATAGAAATCTATATGCTAATTTCCTAAATGAACATGAAATTTAAAGATTGGATGAATGCACTTTTAATTTTTATTATATTTATTTTAAATTATAATTGTAACCAATCGAAAATTGACTCTGCTAAATTAGGTAATGAATTTTATGAATTGAATAAAGATAAAAATTTTGATGAATTATTCGATGTATCAATTGGAGGTGGCAGAATAAATAGTGTATACATTGATTCATTAAATCAATACGAAATATTTTTTAAAACAATAGCTTTATACGATATAAAATCAGATGGATATATTACTATCCCCTTTTTTATTGATACTACTAACGAAACGAAAGACTCCATTTTTAAGAATTTAGATAATCAAACTGAAATATTTTTGTTTGATAAGTTTGGTGCGACTTCTGAAATGGATTTATTTGATTCATATTTTAAATATTTAAATAAAGTTATTGTTCAATATAATCAAATAGAAACTCCAAAATGGTATAGTTACAAAAATGTTGCGACTATGGGAAATCCAAGGTTAGGTAGGTTTATAATTTTTAGTTTAAATACTTTAGGAAAAAAAGTGAGGTGTTTTTATATTAAGGATTTTAACTCTCTTTCAAAATATTGGTCCAATTATTTTAAAGAAATAAATAAATTAGAAAATAATAAATGGTATTGGGATCAAATAGAAATAAACTGACGATTAATTAAATGAAAATGGTATATATTGGATATTCCGCGCAATGAGGTCCACCTATTCCGCGGTAAACTGACCCACTAAAATTGATTTTCTAAACGAAGGTTTTGCTTGCTGTTTCACGTTAACAAATTTAGTTATTTATTTCTAATTGATTCTCCATTTTATTCTGTGTTCTTTTCCAGGCTGTGCAGAATTGTAAATCCTGCACAGCGGGGTATTACGACGTAGTCACGCAAAGATAAATCGATAATAATTATTAATTGTTTTACTTGCGCTAGACTACGCCGAGCAGAGTTATTTCAAATTCAAATTTACAAACTACGAAAATTAATAACTCAGTAGTTCAAAGTGTTAATATTAATCCAAATCCAGTTGTAAATGACGTACAGGTTAGTTTTGTAACATCAGATAAATCTTATGTTTCCATTATAATTTACGATATATTTGGAAATATTGTTATGAATTTAATGGAAAAAAAGCTTTTCATATCAGGTAAATAAATAATTAATGCAAATATAAATAATTTTACTTCGGGAGTTTACATTCTTTATTTTTCAAAAAATGATATTTCTATAACAAGCAAAATTATAAAATTATAAATTGCATTTTGTTTACATTTAATATATTTCTTAAATATTCGAATTCATTTTTTTAATAGAATGTTTATAATAAAGTCAATACATAGGAATGAATATAATTAATTTATTTTGGATTAGTTTAGCTATTGGATTTGCTACTCCTCAAAATAATTCCAGTTTAAGCGGTAAATGGATTTTGAAATGTTACAAAGACATTATTTTGAAAGAAGAAGAATGTACTTCCATGACAGATTCAGAAATTCCAATTACTATTGAATTTAAAGACAACGGAAAAATAGGGAAATTAACAGGTCGGACAGAGTATAACTTTGTTTATGGCGAATATGAGATTCCGGATTCAAATAAAATAATTATGAAAAATGTTGGTGGATCCAAAGTAAATGAATTAGGCAAATTTGGGAATAAATTTTTACCTGCAATGAAACATTCAAGTTCATTTTCGTTTCATAAGGGTTGTCTGATTATTTTCTATGATAACGATACAAAAGCAATGAAATTTATTAATGCAAAATTAGATTAACGATGGTGGTTAAAACATCATTGGAGCAATGAATAGAAAGTATGTTAGAGCAAAAATTATCAAAATTAATGAAACACTTCTATACTTATTTCCTGATACAAATAATATTTTCTAAAAGTACCTTTTGATAACCCTTAAATTATGAGAATAACTTTTTGACTCTTCATTATAAATCCCTTGATGGTCGATACGATCGACTCGCACTTTGCCACTGGCATGGATAATTTGATTTCCGGGAATGATCATACCTACATGAGAAATTTTACCTTCTGCATTATCGAAAAAAGCGAGGTCACCGGTTTTAGATTCTTCGATCAGATTAATTGTGGCTCCTTGTTCAACTTGTTGACCGGTGTCACGAAGTAATGAAATACCACAAAGTTTAAATATCATTTGTGTTAATCCGGAACAATCAATTCCGAAAGGGGAGCGGCCGCCCCATAAATAAGGAGAATTTAAATACATGTAAGCATTTTCAACCAATCGGGAAATATCAGGCAGGCTTGCGGTAACAACATTACCATCAAAAATAAATTCAGTAGTTCCTATAAAAAATTTATGGTCATTGTACATTGGCAAAGAACTTCCTAAAACAACAGGACAAATTTGATTGCCATTCCAAATAGTAATCTGAACTAAATCTCCGGAGATTACTTGTTTTCCATTTTTTATTTTTTGAATTTCATTATCTGTTACCGGAACAATTTGTTTTTTGTCGAGCCATCCGATATATCCATCGAAAAGCATTTTTACTTTTCTCCAATTATCCTGCTTGTTAATAATTTCGACCATCTCACCGAATAAAAGCTGCGAAACCATTTCGCTCCTATCAGCAGGTTCCTTTCGAACCGGCACTAAACTTAAATTACAAACTGCGAACATGGAATAATTACTTTATTTGCTATTGTTATTTGAAACTATCTCAAAATTAAATCTAATACTTCAACCCCAAAAGATCCACCAACTTGTGGAACTTAAATCTGTGATAATATTTATAGTTTTTTAAAAAAATAACTATTAATTAATATCTAATGACTAGTATCTAATTTCTAATGACTAATATCTAAAAACTAATCACCCCGCCATTAACTCAACAACCATTGCACTTGCACCACCACCGCCATTACAGATTCCTGCTGCGCCAATTTTTGCTTTTTTCTGTTTAAGAACATTTAAAAGTGTAACTATAATTCTTGCTCCGGATGCACCCAGTGGATGTCCGAGAGAAACGGCACCACCATTTACATTAACAGTATTGGGATCAAGTTTCATTAGTTGGTTATTAGCAATTGAAACAACAGAAAAAGCTTCATTGATTTCAAAATATTCAATCTGATTCATTTTCAACCCTGCTTTTTCAACAGCGCGTGGAATTGCTTTGGCAGGAGTGGTAGTAAACCATTCAGGAGCTTGCTGTGCATCGGCAAAACTTAATATTTTTGCTATCGGTTTTATGCCTAATTGTTGTGCTTTTTCTTTACTCATCAAAATAACAACTGCAGCGCCATCGTTTAATTTAGAAGCATTGGCAGCAGTAACAGTTCCGTCTTTTAAAAAAGCGGGTTTTAATCCGGGAACTTTATCAGCTTTCAGATTTTTATATTCTTCATCTTCACTTACAACGATTGGATCCTTTCCTTTAACAGGAACATGAACCGGAATTATCTCATCCATAAATAATCCTTGAGCATAAGCTTCTTTTGAACGGCGATACGATTCCAATGCATAAGCATCCTGATCTTCCCTGCTTATTTTACATTCTGCCGCACAAAGTTCTGCCGCATTTCCCATGTGATAATCTTTATACACATCCCATAAACCATCTTTTACTAATCCATCCGTAATAGAACCATTACCAAGTTTATAACCGTTCCTTGCTTTATCGAGATAATAAGGAACATTACTCATGCTTTCCATGCCGCCTGCGACAATACAATCATTGTCACCAATCATAATGGATTCTGCTCCAAGCATAATGGCTTTCATACCAGAAGCACAAACCTTATTTATTGTAGTTCCGGGTACGGTATCAGGTATACCTGCAAATTTAGAAGCTTGTGTAACGGGAGCTTGTCCAACACCTGCTGAAAGCACATTTCCCATATAAACTTCCTGAACTTCTTTAGGATCAAGATTTATTTTTTCCAATGCGGCCTTTATAGCCATTGCCCCAAGTTGTGTAGCAGTTAATGTTGATAAAACGCCACCAAAACTACCAATCGGTGTGCGTATGGCTGATACTATTACTACTTCTTTCATAAATTTATATTTGTGCCGCAAAGTTAGTAATATGTTTTGAGTTTTAACTTCTCAAAAAGGTTAATAAAATTGGTGTTATTACGAATATGAAAATGGCAATTACCATTTTCTTAAAACAAATATTAAATTATTTACGATTTACCATTAACAAGTAACAAATAACCAATTCCTAATAAGCACAAACAACTGACATTTTTTAGTAATTTCGTCGCAATATGAAGAGTTACTTTATTCGTCTTTCGAATCAGCACGAAATCATTTCGAAATTTATATTAATTTTTATTACTATTTTCATTATCGTACTTTCTCTTCCTAAGGAAACGCAATTTAATTATACTTTCCAAAAAGGTAAACCCTGGGCTTTTGATAATCTGCTGGCACCGTTTGATTTTGCCATCAATAAAACGGAAGGTGAATTAAACGAAGAAAGAGCAGGTACCATGAAAAATGCTCATCCTTTTTACCGCTTTGATGAAAAAATTGAAACTCAGAAAATTATTTCTTTTCAAAATGAAATCAATGAGGTCTGGAAGAATAAATATGAAAACCAATCGCATGGGTCAAAAGAAAAAGAACAACTGACAAAGCTCAGGCAAGCGCAGTCTGCCATAGGTTTGCAAATATTAAAAATGGTTTATGAGAAAGGAATAATTCTTATCGACGACCAATCTATCGGTAACAATCCGGATGGAATTATTACTGTCGTTCGGGATAATATTGCTGAAGAACTCAACTTGCAGGATTATTTTACTGTTCAATCGGCCTTTACATTTATTACGGAACAACTCGAGAACATTTCTACTGCCGATAAAATATTATTGTCGCCTTTACTCGAAAATGCTCTCGAACATAATGTGCTTTATGATGATGTTGCTACCCGACAATGGACAAAACAGATGTTGGATAAGATTTCTCTTTCGTATGGACTGGTTCAAAAAGATGAAGTAGTCATATTAAAAGGAGAAGTGGTAGATGATCAGAAATTTCAAAAACTTGAGTCACTTAAAAGTGAAATGAAACATCAGGAATATAGCGGAACTACTCGATGGATGATGTATTTAGGTCACTTCATTCTTGTTTCTCTCGCAATAGGCATGCTGATTATTTTTCTTTACCTTTTCAGAAAAGATGTTTACGATGATAATTCCCGTATTCTTCTTTTAATGCTTTTGATACTTCTTGTTATATTCCTTTTCCTTTGGGCAAGAAAAATTAATGTCTTTGATATGTATCTGGTACCGGTATGTATTCTTCCCATCATTGTTAGAGCATTTTATGATACACGTACCGCTTTATTCACACATATTGTTACACTACTAATAATCGGCTTCGAAGCTCCGAGCGGTTTCGAATTTATGTTTATTCAAACAGTTGCCGGAATGGTGGCCATTTTTACGATTGTAAATATGAGCCGCAGAGTTCAATTCTTTATTTCTGTGTTGATGATTTTCATGTCATATTCAATTTCATTTATCGGTGTAACTATTTTACATGAAGCAAACCTGAAAAGCATTGATTGGATGAATTTAAAATGGTTTTTGGGAAATTCTATCATAACATTATTTGCATTTCCATTGATTTTTATTTTTGAGAAAGCTTTCGGATTTCTTTCTGATGTTTCTCTGATGGAGTTAGCTGATTCCAATTCATCGTTGCTAAGAGAACTTTCCATGAAAGCTCCCGGAACCTTTCAGCATAGCTTGCAAGTTGCAAACCTGGCAGAGGCTGCTATTTATCATATTGGTGGCAATCCATTAATGGTTCGTGCCGGAGCCATGTATCATGATATTGGAAAAATCGATATGCCAATTTATTTTATCGAAAACCAAAATACTCTTAATAATCCGCATGATGATATTTCTTTTGAAGAAAGCGCCAGGATAATAAAAAGTCATGTTATACGCGGTATTGAAAAAGCTAAAAAGCACGGATTACCTGAACAGATTATTGATTTTATCCGCACTCATCACGGTACCGGACGATTGCAATATTTCTATCAGTCATTTCTGAAAAATTTTCCGGAAAAAACTCCCGAAGAAGAAATTTTCCGTTACCCAGGACCTCTTCCTTTTTCCAGAGAAACAGCTGTACTCATGATGGCCGATTCCGTTGAAGCCGCCTCCCGAAGCTTAAAAAATGCAGACGCAACTCATATCAGTGAATTGGTTGACCAGATTATTGATAATCAAATTGAACAAAAACAATTCGATAATTCTCCGATCACTTTAAAAGATATTTCCGAACTCAGAAAACTTTTTAAGAAAATGTTGATAAGCATTTATCATGTCAGAGTTGAGTATCCGCATTGAAAAAATAGTATCAAGTATCAAGATAAACCTTATGCTATTAACTAATTACTAATATCTAAAGACTAACTACTAACAACTTCCATGCGCTATTTTATCAGACTTTCTTTCGACGGCGCAAAATTTCATGGTTGGCAGATTCAGAAAAATGCAAATAGTGTTCAGTCTGAATTGAATAATGCTTTGGGTATGGTACTTAAAATAAAAGATATTGAAACAATAGGATGTGGACGCACGGATACCGGTGTTCATGCAAAAAAATTTTTCGCTCATTTTGAAAATGATGAAATTCAAAATACAAACGAATTGATTCATCAGCTAAATTCAGTATTACCTCATGCAATTGTTACTCATTCCATTTTTCCTGTCGGTGAGAGGGATCATGCTCGTTTTAGTGCAACTTCTAGAACATATGTCTATCGACTGTACAGAAAAAAAGATCCGTTTTTGAGAGATCGTGCATATTTTTTTCCTTTTAATCCTGATATTGAAAGAATGAATATCGTTGCTGAAAAACTCTTAGATCATAATGATTTTTCAAGTTTCAGTAAATCGAATACCCAAACTCTTACAAATATTTGCAAAATAACTAATGCTCAATGGAAGAATGAAGGTGACGAACTAATTTTTACTATTACTGCAGACCGTTTTTTGCGGAACATGGTGCGAGCCATTGTCGGCACACTTTTAAAAGCAGGTTTAAATAAAATGAATGATAAAGAATTTGCAGATATTCTGGAAAGCCGAAGCAGGAGCGAAGCAGGAGTTTCTGTTCCTGCACACGGACTTTATCTTACTGATATAACATATCCTTTTCCTGTATTCTGATGGCAAAAAAAACTATAAGCGGAAAAGCATTTGATATATCGATTCTCAGACGCATCTATGCTTTTGTAAAACCTTATAAAAAGAAATTTCGAATTGCTGTTGGTTTAACGTTGCTTATTGCTCTGATATCTCCTGTCAGACCTATATTAATTAAGTACACCATTGATCATTATATTATGACTTTTGACCAGCATGGATTGTTGCTCATGATGGTTGTAATGACGTTTCTTCTACTTTTTCAAACACTCGTTCAATATTATCATACCTATATAACAAGTTGGCTCGGACAAGTTGTGATTAAGGATTTACGGGTAAAATTATTCAGGCATATCAGCCAATTGAGATTAAAATATTTTGATCATACCCCCATAGGAACACTCGTTACTCGAACTATCAGCGACCTTGAAACTATTGCTGATATTTTCAGTGAAGGTCTTATCGTAATAATTGGTGATTTACTTCAATTGTTTGTAATCATAGCCGTAATGTTTGTTATAGACTGGCGACTTGCTCTCATAAGCCTTTCTACAATGCCTGTTCTTTTTGTCGCAACACGAATTTTTCAGAAAGGGATAAATAAGACTTTCCGCGAAGTACGTACTCAGGTTGCTTTGCTGAATACATTTGTACAGGAACATATTACCGGTATGAGCGTAGTTCAGGCTTTCAATCGCGAAGATGAAGAGATGCGACGATTCAAGGCTATCAATAAAGATCACATGAAAGCTCATGTACGATCCGTTTGGTATTATTCAATTTTTTTTCCCATTGTCGAATTACTCTCAGCTACATCCATAGGCTTGCTGGTATGGTGGGGATCACACGGTGTAATTCTCGGCGATGTTTCATTGGGAAATGTCGTAGCCTTTATTATGTTTATCAATATGTTGTTTCGTCCTATTCGGGAATTAGCGGATAAATTCAATACGCTTCAAATGGGTATGGTAAGCAGCGAAAGAGTTTTACGTGTACTTGATACAAATGAATTTATTTCTAACGATGGAACGTTCATTAAATCTATCGAAGGAAAAATTCAATTTAAAAATGTTTGGTTTGCCTATAGTGATCTTCCCGTCATGGAGAATGCTCAACCGGAATGGATTTTAAAAGATATTAGTTTCGAAGTCAGGCCCGGAGAAATGTTGGCTTTTATTGGCGCCACCGGTGCGGGTAAATCTTCCATTATTAACCTCGTTGGCAGACTTTATGAATATCAAAAAGGTAGTGTTTTAATTGACGATGTTGATATCAGAAATTATAACCTTTTTGAATTAAGAAAACAAATTGCCGTTGTACTTCAAGATGTTTTTCTTTTTTCGGATACCATTTTTAATAATATTACATTAAATGATCCTTCTGTTTCAAGAGAACAAGTTATTGAAGCTTCCATAGCCATAGGCGCGCACAATTTTATTAGCCGGCTTCCGGGTAATTATGATTTCAATGTCATGGAAAGAGGCGGGATGCTTTCGGTTGGACAAAGACAATTAATTTCATTTATTCGTGCCTATGTTTTCAATCCAAAAATTCTCATCCTCGATGAAGCCACATCATCGATCGACAGCGAATCAGAAGAATTAATACAACTGGCAACGTCCAAACTTACTTATCAAAGAACTTCTATTGTAATTGCCCATCGTTTAGCAACCATTCAAAATGCCGACAGGATAATTGTTCTCGACAAAGGAATGAAAATGGAGGAGGGAAGTCATCAGCAATTACTTAAGCTAAATGGATTGTATAGAGAATTGTATGAGATACAATTTGAAAATAGTGACAGCAGCCGTTGAAAATATTAATATTTGAAATATATTTTGATTTGGTAATCTTTTTTATTTGATTTTTTGATGGTCTTTTAAATTTGGCTTAAGAAGTCACAATTCATTGTGTATAATCTTTCTATTTTTTTTAAAATCATCCTAATTTTTAAGCGTACTTGTATTCACATGTAATCTGTAGAAATATTTTTTTTTAACATAATAAAACAATAAAATACATTCAAGAATTGAATACCTTTAGGATCATGAGAAAGAAAATTATCGTAGCTAATTGGAAAATGAATTTAACATATGCAGAAGCGATGTCTCTTGCAGATGCAATCGCAGATTCTGATGGTGGCGATGATTATTGTTCTGTAATTATCGCCGCTCCGTTCATTTATATTCATGATCTTATAAACAGAACACGAAGTCGTTCAGATTTTTTTATCGCGGCTCAAAATTGTTATAGCGAAAATAAAGGAGCCTTTACAGGAGAAGTTTCTGCTTCAATGTTAGCTTCTATTGGTGTGGAGCACGTAATCATAGGACATTCGGAAAGACGAACAATTTTTAATGAAGATAATGCATTACTCGCCAAAAAAATTGATAAAGCCATCGAACATGGCTTGATTCCCATTTACTGCTGCGGAGAAGATTTAGTTCAACGTAAATCGGGCCGGCATTTTGATACTGTCCAAAATCAATTATCAGAAGGACTTTTCCATATCGATAAATCGTTTATCAATGAATGTATAATTGCCTATGAACCCGTTTGGGCAATTGGTACAGGCGTAAACGCTCTTGCTTCTGACATCCAGGAAATGCATTCCTTTATCCGTAATAAAATTAAAGAGAAATATGGTGAAGATATTGCCCAAAAAATCCCCATTCTTTATGGTGGCAGCGTTTCAATAAAGAATGCAGATGAAATTTTTAACTGTAACGATGTCGATGGCGGACTTGTGGGCGGAGCTTCACTCAAGTCAGATGATTTTTTATCAATCATTAAATCGTTAAAACCGGTTTCCAAAAAATAAAATTAATCGATGGATTATACAGAAGTTCGATTTTACAATGATGCTTCATTAAACGAAGCTATCATTGCCTGGTTAGGTGATAATGATTTTGATATGTTCGAAGAAAGAACGGACGGTGTAAATGCCTATATAGAAGCAAAACTATTTAAAGAAGATGATTTAATAAAGATTCTTCAATCAATTCCAGGCTCCGGTGAAAATATCCGCTATGAAACATCGTTCATAAAAGATCAAAACTGGAATAAGAAGTGGGAAAGCAATTTTGAGCCTGTCTTCATTGCAGGCAGCGTTTACATCAGAGCACCTTTTCATCCAAAATCAGTCGACTTTCAGTATGAAATAATTATTGAACCAAAGATGTCTTTCGGCACCGGGCATCATGCAACTACATCATTGATGATTCAATGTATTTTGAAATTATCGTTAAAAAATAAAGTAGTTCTTGACATGGGTTGCGGTACGGCTATTCTTTCCATTTTAGCCGATAAAATGGGCGCTAAAAGTATTATAGCCGTTGATATTGAAGAATGGGCATACCTAAACAGCCTGGAAAATTGCGAAATGAATAATGTAAAAAATATTTCTGTTCTAAAAGGCGATGTATCATTAATAAAAGAAAAGAAATTTGATGTCATTTTCGCAAATATAAACCGGAACATCTTATTGAATGATTTACATTCATATTCTGATTCCCTGAATTCAGGAGGGGAAATATTGCTCAGCGGTATACTTGCCGGCGATAAGGAAATTATTAACCAATGTGCACTCAAATACGGCTTATCATTTAAATCTCAAAAAGAAGAAAATAACTGGCTCGCTGTCCATTATATTAAAAATTGATTATGGCTTACCGAATAAAAATATTTCTGCTATTGATCTTTTGCATTACTGCCTTAAGTTCAAATGGACAGTCCTTGAAAAATTTTACAATGGATCCGGTTAAATTTATTACCGAATTACAGCAGTTTCTCGAAGAAACAAATAAGAAAGATGGAGAAAAGTTAATGGAAACATTTAAACTCTCATGGAATTCAGGAAAATTTACTAATCAGCAACAAGATGAAATTTACCGGACGGCCAATGCCATGTTAAGAAAAAGAATGAAAGCGTTTCCGGATTTTAGTAATTATTTATTGGCACTGATTAGTTTTTCAAATAGCACACAATCCGCTGCCAGTTTTGCCGCCTGGCAAGCGAGTCTCGACAAATTGCTTTTATTGCCGGTTCGTCATTTTACAAATTATATTATAACATGCAATAACCTTTTTAGAGATAATACGATGTATCAGTCTACTTCAACAAACTGGCACAGCGATAATTCAAATTATTCCTTTGACTTCGATTCCATTCCTAAAATTATTTTTCCTTCGTTAAATCTTGTTTGTTCGGCCCGAGGTGATTCTTCTATTATATATAATACCAAAGGATTTTTATATCCGACAAAACAATTGTTTTACGGCCAGGGTGGCAAAGTAAATTGGATTCGTGCAGGGTGGGACGAAAAAGTTGTTCATGCAGAACTTACAAATTATGTTTTCGATGTAACCGAAAGCGATTTTACTGCTGATTCAGTTTATTTTTATAATTCAACCTACTTTTCCAAATCTTTAATCGGAAAATATACAGATAAAATTCTGGCAAATATAAATGTTGAAACGGCTTCTTATCCAAGGTTTCAATCGTATACTGCCGGACTCACCATTAAAAATATAGTTCCTGATATTGATTATCGCGGAGGCTTTTCAATGAATGGAAATAGAATGATTGGATCCGGTAATGCAGAAGAAAATGCGTCATTGATATTTTACCGTTCCAAGAAACCATTTTTAATGGCCGAATCTAAGAGCTTTTCAATCCGAAAAGATAAACTTACTTCCGATAATGCATCAGTAACTATATTTTTCGAAAAGGATTCTATTTACCATCCGGGAGTTGCTTTTAAATACATCGTAAAAGATCGTGAGCTAGCTTTAATACGAGGTGAAGAAGGAAGATCAAAAAGTCCTTACTTTGATTCCTTCCATCAGGTTGATATGTATTTTGATGGCCTCTATTGGAAAATTGATGAGCCAATTATAAATATGAAAATGATTAGCGGTACCGGAGAAAGTAAAGCAAATTTTGAATCAAGCAATTACTTTAGAAAACAACGGTTTTTTCGTTTACAAGGTCTGAGCTCGCAGCATCCGCTTTCCAGCATAAAACAATTTGCCGAAAAAACAGGTGGCAAGGTAATTTATACGGAAGACCTAGCTAAGTATATGAAATTATCTCCATCAGAAGTCAGGCTGATGCTTATTCAACTTTCAAGTGATGGCTTTGTTGCTTATGATGCTACAGAAGATAATGCTCTTGTCAAAGACCGGCTTTATTATTACCTCCTGGCTAACCAGGGTAAAACCGATTATGATGTCATACAATTTGAATCAATCATTGAAGCAAAACCAAATGCAAGTATAAATTTGCTGAACTTTGAAATAACTTTACGCGGACTAGCACCTATCATTCTAAGTGATTCTCAAAATGTTGTAATCTATCCGCAGAATCAGGAAATTAAATTACATAAAGACCGTGATTTTTCTTTTGCGGGAAGAGTACATGCAGGTAGATTTGATTTTTACGGTAAATTATTTTCTTTCGATTATCAGAATTTCAAAGTAAATCTCGAAAATGTTGATTCTTTACTTTTGAAAGTGGAAAGTGAGAATGCTTCTGAAATAGATATTTACGGAAATAGAAAACTTCTGACCGTAAAAAGTGTTTTAGAAAATATTACCGGCGATTTACTTATCGACTTTCAAGGAAATAAATCAGGTACTCATGAATACCCCAATTATCCGATCTTTAATTCAAAGAAAGATTCCTATGTCAATTATGATAAATCATTTATTCAGCAAGGAGTATATAATCGGGAGAAATTTTATTTTCATCTCGATCCTTTTACCATCGATTCATTAGACAATTTCAGCAGAGCAGGATTAAGATTCAATGGAGAATTTGTTTCTGCAGGCATCTTTCCTGATTTTCGTGATACGCTTAAATTGCAACCGGATTTATCGCTTGGTATCGTCAGAGAAACCGGCCCCAATGGATGGCCTGCTTACGGCGATAAGGGTAAATTTACCAGTACCGTTAATTTAAGTAATCAGGGATTAAAAGGTAATGGAACATTAAATTTTCTTACCTCAACATCCAAATCGGATGAATATCTTTTTCTTCCGGATTCAATGAACGCAACAGCTCACGATTTCATCAATAAGAAGGATACATTATCAAGCGTTCAGTTTCCATCTGTGAAAGCTGATTTGGTTTATATTCACTGGGAGCCTTATAATGATGCAATGTTTGTAAACCGACGTGAAGCAGATATGGATATGTATGATGGTCAGGCTACATTAAACGGAAATCTTCAGCTGAGATCAACGGGATTGTTAGGAGAAGGTATTATGAAGTTTACATCCAGCGAGCTTGAATCAAAATTATTTAAATACAAAGCAAATGTTTTCGATGCCGATACTTCTGATTTCAGATTAACGTCCGACAATTTAAGCGCACTTGCTTTTACAACTATAAATGTAAAATCTCATATCGATTTCAGTAATCGTGTTGGAGAATTTAAATCAAACGGTGGTGGATCTTATGTTAGCTTTCCTTTAAATCAATACATCTGTTATATTGATCGCTTCAAATGGTTTATGGATGCCAAAGAAGTCGAAATGTCTGCCGGTAATCAAAATGCAGAAAATGATACTTCAGCGACAGGAGTAACTCTGACAGGTTCTGAATTTATCAGCGTCGAGCCTCATCAGGATTCTCTTCGATGGAAAGCTCCTTTTGCCAGGTATTCATTAAAAGATTATCTGATCAAAGCAGAGAAAGTTGCTTTAATTCAAACCGCCGACGCATCTGTGATTCCCGATAGCGGTAAAGTTGTCGTTGAACGTTATGCTAAAATCCGTACTCTAAAGGATGCCCGCATCATTGCAAACAACACAACAAAGTACCATTCAATTTACAATGCTGATGTCAATATTCTCGGACGTAAAAAATATGAAGGAAGCGGCGATTACGATTATATTGACGAGAAAAAAGTCAAGCATCATTTTCATTTTGATAAAATTGCCGTTGACACAACATCACAAACGTATGCAGATGGAGAACTTGCAAATTCAGAAGGTTTTCCTCTTAGTCCGCAGTTTTTATTCAAAGGAAATGTTCACCTAACAGCGGTTCAGGAATTTCTGACTTTCTCGGGTTATGCAATGCCAAACCTTCGTTGCGATAAAATTCAAAAAAACTGGATACGTTTCACAGGTGAAATAAATCCTATGAATGTTAACATACCTATTTCGTCGCCTGTTACAGATGCAGGTGATAAACTGTCTGCTTCAATTTCTCAAACAGCCGATAGCACAGGGATATATGCTGCCTTTTTAACGCCGAAGCAACGTTCAACGGATCTTGAAATTATCAATGCCAGCGGTTTGCTTTATTATAATAAAATTACCGAAAAGTTTTGCATTACGACAAAAGAGAAACTTGAAAAGCCCGGTGCTGCCGGTAATTTTTTAAGTCTGGATGATAAGAATTGTATCGTTTATGGTGAAGGAAAAGTAGACTTTGGTTCTGATCTCGGTCAAATGGAGTTAAAAACAGTTGGCAACGTTACCAATAACCTGAACAATGACAGTACCAATTTTAAAATTCTCGCTGCTGTTGATTTTTTCTTTAATGAGGATGCATTAAAAGTGATGAGTACTCAATTATCAACCAATGCTATGCTCAAGCCAACCCTCGATGCAGGACAACTAACCTATGAACGTGGAATTACTGAATTGGTCGGCAAAGAGAAGGCTGATAAATTTATTGCAGAATTAAATCTTTATGGTGCTTTCAAAAAAATCCCTGATGAATTGCGACATACTTTTTTTATTACCGAACTTAAAATGATCTGGGATAATAACAGCAAAAGCTACAGATCTACCGGCCAAATAGGAATAGGAAGTATAGATAAAGTAAACATTAACAGACGAATGAACGGCTTTGTTGAAATAGTTCATAAGAGAAGCGGTGATGCATTTAATATTTATCTTGAACCCGAAAATGGACAATGGTATTTCTTCAGCTACAGTCGTGGACTTCTTCAGGCTATTTCTTCGTACAGTGCTTTTAATGAGGAGATTAATAAAGTAAAACCTGAAAAAAGAGTAAAAAAAATCAAGGATAAGCCTGATTTTGAATATATTTTGTCTACGGACCGGGCTGTAAAAAATTTTATAAGGAAAATGCAGCCGGAAAAGGAAGAACAAGAAAAGTAAGGTTGTTAATTAGCTAATGATTAACTATGATTGCGAAAAAATTGCTTTGCTTCATTTGAATTTTGTCGGAAAGTAAAAATTTCTTCAATTGCTTACAGTACCGAATCTTATTGGTTTACTTGTCGCATATCTGGTAGGATCTATTCCTTCTGCGGTCTGGGTTGGCCGTACTTTTTATAACATTGATGTCAGAGAATACGGCAGCGGTAATGCAGGTGCCACCAACACATTTCGTGTATTAGGCAGAAAACCAGGGATCGTAGTCTTAATTATGGATATCCTAAAAGGATTCCTTGCCGTAAAACTTGCTTTTATTATGGGAGATTATGATTCACAATCTCCTGAGTTTATTGACTATGAACTGGCACTGGCCGTTTGCGGAATCATGGGACATATTTTCCCGGTTTTTGTCGGCTTTCGGGGTGGTAAAGGAGTAGCAACTATGTTAGGTATATTGATAGGAATTCATCCTCAAGCAGCTGTAATTTGTGCACTTAGTTTTATTGTCACTCTATATTTAAGCGGATATGTTTCTTTAAGCAGCATGATCAGTGGAATTGTTTTTCCGATTGTCATTATGGTTTTTTATTCAACAAATTCAAGTATTAATATTTTTTCTCTTGCAGTCGCAATTTTAATTTTGGTTACTCATCAGAGAAACATAGAAAGAATCATTCGAAAAGAAGAATCAAGGGTGAAATGGTATAGAAAAAGATTTTTTTGATGAACCATACCTTTTCTCAAAAAGTTCATCCGAAATTATACTATCTATTTCCCAAACTTTTTTCATGTCCAGAAAAGACCGGCCTCGCATTCCTAAATACCCTAGTGCCAAACTACGGTGAAAATAGGCCTCTGAATAATTAGAATCCAGACGTATCGCTCTGTTGAAATCTTTTATAGCCGAATTGGCTACTGAAAAATTTAAATCCAGATGTATTAATTTAAGCAGTCCACGCATGTAATACGCTTTTGCATCATCAGGATTTAAATCAATACTTTTATTATAAAGAAACAAAGCATTGTCGTATTGAGATAAACTATCCGATACCATTGCTTCTTTTAATAAATCGGAAGCTTTTTTTCTATCAACTTTTTTATACTTATCTATATATAAGTCTGCCACAATTCCCGATTGTTCTGTATATCTCGATCTAATATATTCTTCGTATGTATTGGAACGATAGAAATTATGAAATTCTCTTGGATTCAAAATTACAGAGCTGATAAATATAATACTTAGTATTAACCAAAAAGATAAAGTAAGAATATTGCTTTTTATACTTTGATAGGAGTAAAAGGAAAAGATAATCCAACACGAAATTATTAGTATATAAATAGAATATTCCTGTAAGCCAAAAATATTAAAATGTATTTGCTTTAACCAATATTGCAATAATGCCACAGAAAAAAATAAAAATATGAAAGCTGCAATTCTTTGATAAATTCTATCGAAAAAAAAAGAGTTTGTTAACAAATAAAAACCAAGAATTATAGCTGAAATAGAAATAAATACAGAACCAAAAGCCATTCCTGCTTTTCTAAAAAATAATGTAAGCACAAAAACAAATAAAATAATCCAGACGCTTTTACGATTCATTGGATAGTAATCAGGTATTCTTGAATATAAGATACAAATAAATGTAATATATCCATGCCTAAACAATATTCAGTTCATATTCTTAGATTATTACACACTAAACATTGTTAAAAACAACCTTCGTCAGAGTAATAAATGAAATGTTTGAAACTGTAATTTTATCATTCTTGCATTTATCAATTAATTTATGAATAATAGGTTTTTGTCTGCCTGTCTGGTAGTTCTATTTATTGTAATTTGCTTTCAGAAAGTAAGGGCTGCGGATAATCCACCTTTCTTTTCAAAAGAAGCAGAATATTGGGCTGATTCTATTATTAAAAAACTCAATCGCGAAGAAAGAATTGCACAGCTGATGATGGTTGCGGCCTGGAGTAATAAAGATACCGATCACATCAAAGAAATTTCGGGACTAATTGAAAAATATGGAATAGGAGGATTGATTTTTTTTCAAGGCGGTCCATTCAGAGAAGCCATACTGACAAACAATTATCAAAGCAAATCAAAAGTTCCTCTGCTAATTGGTATGGATGCCGAGTGGGGTCTTGCTATGCGCCTGGATAGTACGATTCGATTCCCGAGGCAGATGACTCTTTCTGCAATACAAAATGACAGTGTCGTTTACAAAATGGGAAATGAAATTGCAAAAAATTGCAAACGACTTGGCATACATGTTAATTTTGCTCCTGATGCGGATATAAATAATAACCCTGCCAATCCTGTAATTGGCAGCCGGTCATTTGGTGATGAAAGAGAAAACGTAACAATAAAATCGCTTTATTATATGAATGCCCTTCAGGATAATCACATCCTGGCAACAGGCAAACATTTTCCGGGTCATGGAAATGCAGATACCGATTCTCACTTTTCATTACCAACAATTTTTCAGGATACTCTGGAAATCGATTCCGTTGAACTTTATCCTTTCCGAAAATTAATTTCATCCGGTCTTGCAGGAATAATGGTGGCTCATCTGAATGTGCCATCACTTGATACCAATCAAAACATGCCGTCAAC
The DNA here is from genome assembly GCA_031417555.1 of Bacteroidota bacterium. Classification (GTDB taxonomy): domain Bacteria; phylum Bacteroidota; class Bacteroidia; order AKYH767-A; family 2013-40CM-41-45; genus JADKIH01. Next base: position 95,650 of record JANOVV010000112.1, on the reverse strand, counting down.
ATTGTCAACTTCCATTGTAACCGGTTTGCTAAAGGAAAGAATGGGATTTAAAGGCTTAATATTTACGGATGCGTTGAATATGAAAGGGGTAACGCAAAGCCACAAACCCGGAATTGTCGACAAGATGGCTTTATTGGCGGGAAATGATGTATTACTTTATCCGGAAGATGTACCTAAAGGAATTCTGGAAATACATTATGCTGTCGAGAATTGCGAAATTACCCAGGAGGAAATTGATTCTCGTGTTAAAAAATTATTAATGGTAAAATTCTGGTGCGGACTTAATCGTTCGCAAATTATTGATACAACTAATTTGTATAATGATTTAAATAATCCAGATGGATTACTGTTACAAAGAAAGCTCTATGAAGAATCAATTGCATTATTGGTAAACAAAGATTCTCTTTTACCATTTCGATCAAAGGATTCTATACGAATTGCAAGCGTTGTAATAGGAGATTTGATCAATAATTCATTTCAACAGCAGTTAAAAATGTATGGAAATCTGGATGTCTTTTCGGAAGATAAAGATGCCCCGGTATCTGTCTATGAAGCTTTGTTTAACTTTCTTTCGAATTATGATTATGTAATTTTAAGTTTGCATGGAACTACCATGAAAGCTCAAACCGGTTATGGTATTCCACCATCAGCCGCAAAGTTTATCGATAATGTGCTCTCAAAATATAAAACCGTTTTTGTAGATTTTGGAAATGCATATACTCTTTCCCGTTTCAAAAATTTAAAATCTGCGAAAGCAATCCTTCTTGCTTATGAAGACTTTGCAATTACCCAATCAATAGCAGCACAAGTTATAATGGGAGGATTAAGTGCATCAGGGAAAATTCCTGTTTCATCTACGCCCGATTTTCCAAGAAATACAAGTGTCAAATCCGGAAAAACTATTCGACTCCAATATACTATTCCCGAGGCTGCCGGCATGTCGTCCATTCAACTCAATAAAATTGACAGCGTTGTTAACTCAGCAATTAAAAATGGAGCAATGCCCGGTTGTCAGATATTAGTCGCAAGAAATGGTAAAGTAGTTTTTCAAAAATCATTCGGTTATCAAAGTTATGATTCAACCGATTCTGTTAGCAATTCAGATTTATATGATATTGCCTCAGTTACTAAAATTGCAGCAACAGCGCTTGCTTCAATGAAATTATACGAGAAAAATAAAATCAATTTATATTATACACTCTCCAAATATTTACCAAAATCAAAAGGCACAAATAAAAGTAATCTTACCATAAAAGAAATTCTGGCTCATCAGGCCGGACTTCAATCATGGATTCCTTTCTATAAAGAAACCTTGGTTCCTAATGGTCTTTCAAATACTTTGTACAAAAATTCACCTGATGATAAATTTACATTACACGTCGCTGACAGCATTTATTTATTGAAAAGTTATGCAGATACTATTCGAAAACATATTTACACTTCTCCATTGGGTGAAAAAGGAAAATACGTTTACAGTGATTTTGGACCGATTTTAATGAAAGAGGTTATTGAAAATATTACAAAAGAAACTTTAGATAAATATGTTTATGAAAATTTTTATAAACCATTAAAACTTTCCCGCTTAACATTTAATCCACGTAATAATTTTAAATTGAATGAAATTGTCCCAACAGAAAATGATACTGTCTTCAGGAAACAATTGTTGAGAGGTTTTGTACATGATCCCGCAGCTGCAATGTTAGGAGGAGTTTCCGGAAATGCAGGCGTATTTAGTGATGCCAACAATTTGGCTGTAATAATGCAAATGCTTCTTAACGATGGAATTTATGGCGGACAAAGATTGTTAAAGCCCTCAACCATTCAAGCTTTTACTCAAAAACAATTTCCACAGAATCGTCGCGGACTTTTATTCGATAAACCGGAAATTGATCCTTCAAAAGTCAGCCCTTGCAGTCCATCAGCATCGCCAATGACTTTTGGTCATCAGGGTTTTACCGGAACATGTGCATGGGCTGATCCTAAATATGGTTTAATATATATTTTTCTATCTAACAGAATTAATCCCGATGTGTCTAACGATAAATTAATTAAAATGAACGTTAGGACAAATATCCAGGAAATCATTTATAAATCAATCCTCGATCAGCGGGTAGGCAATAATTGAATTCCTTTGTATTACCTTTGTTACTTAGTTTAATTAAAGTGTATGAAAATCGGTATTTTATGTTACCCAACATTCGGGGGAAGCGGTGTTGTTGCTACTGAATTAGGAAAAGCTTTAGCAGATAAAGGACATAGTGTTCACTTTATTACCTATAGTCAACCTGTGCGACTTGAACATTTTATTGAAAATGTTTTTTATCATGAAGTTAGTGTGGCAGATTATCCGCTTTTTGAATATGCTCCTTATGAAACTGCTTTAACCAGCAAACTCGTTGATGTTGCCCGCTACGAAAAACTCGATCTTGTTCACGTTCACTATGCCATACCGCATGCTTCTGTAGCTTATATGGCAAGAAAAATTATGGAATCGCAAGGACAGAAACTTCCTTTTATAACCACCTTGCATGGAACAGATATAACACTTGTTGGTAAGAATGAAAGCTACAGCCCGGTGGTAACGTTTGCCATCGATCAAAGTGATGCCGTTACTTCTGTTTCCAAATCTCTCAAAGAGGATACCTATAAAAATTTCAAGATTTGTAAGCAAATTGATGTAATTCCAAATTTCATTGACTTATCTCGTTTTACCAAACAAAGGAAAGAACATTTTAAAGTTGCCATTGCTCCTAACAATGAAAAGCTGATTATTCATGCTTCAAATTTTCGTCCGGTAAAGAGAGTAAGCGATGTAATTAAAATTTTTAATATTATCAACGCAAAGATCCCTTCTAAATTATTATTGATAGGGGATGGCCCCGATAGAAATAGATGTGAGAAAGAAAGCAGAGAAACTCCGGCAGGTGAGCACATTCGATTTCTTGGGAAAATGGATATGGTAGAAGAAATACTTTCTGTTGGTGATCTGTTTATTCTTCCTTCTGAAACAGAAAGTTTTGGTCTGGCTGCATTGGAAGCAATGGCTTGTCAGGTTCCTGTTATTTCAACTAATACCGGAGGACTTCCTGAATTAAATGTTAATGGAGTTACAGGGTATATGAGCGAAGTTGGCGATATTGAAGATATGGCCCGTAATGCAATTCATATATTAAGTGATGAAAATATACTTCAGAAATTTAAGCAACAATCTCTGGCTCATGCGAGAAAATTTGATATTCGGGAAATTCTTCCTTTGTATGAGAATCTTTATAACAGAGTAATTTCAGAAAGCAATAAATAGATCGATGCTTTATTTAATGGCTTTACATATTATTTTTGTTATCACCTGGTTTGCGGGACTGTTTTATATTGTTCGTTTATTCGTTTATCATTCAGAAGCAAATTTAAAATCAGAACCGGAACGAAGTATTCTCATTGCACATTTTAAAGGTGCTGAAAAGCGTTTATGGTATGGAATCACATGGCCCTCTGCTGTAGGTACCTATATTTTTGGAATTGCACTTTTAGTAAATATGTATGGTTCAAATATTCCTGATTGGCTTTATCTTAAATTAGGGTTTGTAGTCGGACTTACCATATATCATTTACTATGTGGTCGAATATTAAATCAATTTCAAAAAAACGAAATTCATTATTCAGGTATGAAATTGCGTCTTTGGAATGAAGTCGCAACTATTTTTCTAGTTGCTATTATTTTTATTGTCGTAATGAAAGATTTGACCAATTGGATAAAAGGAGTAATTGGAATTATAATTTTCTCAGCTATTTTAATTTTTGCAATAAAAATTTATAAAAATATTCGTGAAAAAAATTGAAAGAATATTTTTTACGAACTAATTTTAAATTTTCCTGATCTACCAAATCTATATTACATTCCGGTAATGAGTATAATCTTTCCAAAAAAATCACCCATTCCCATAATCCCAGTCAAATTTTCCTCGCCTTATATCCCTCTTTCATAAGTAAGTTTAAAACTCTATCTCTATGATCACCTTGAATAATTATTTCCCCATCTTTAATAGAGCCACCTACACCACATTTTGATTTTAATTCACGGCCAAGCTTTTCAATGGCTTCTTCTTTTCCAACAAAGCCTGAAATTATTGTAACAGTTTTGCCGCCACGGTTTTTCTTATCGAGGGAAATTTTTAAGTCCTGAGCTTGTGGTGCAATGGTTGCTCCCTGGTGTGGCTGAGCTGAATATTTATAATCCGGATTGGTAGAATATACAATTCCTCCTGGTTTAACTTTCTTCGACATATTCAAATGAAGTGAATTATTTTCGGAATAAAAACTATCAAACCGATTATTGCTGAAACAGCACAAATAACCAAAACGGCAGCTGCTGCCAGGTCTTTTATATTTCCTGCTTTTACATTTCGCTCCGGAGAGAGTAAATCAACATTTATTTCAATGGAAGTATTGATAAGCTCCGCAGCAATAACTGATCCTATACAAAGTAAGACGATGCACCATTCAAGTGGAGAGAGATGAAGAATAATTGCAGAAATAATTACTACCAAAGCTGCTATAATATGAAAACGCATATTTACCTGGCTTCTGAAAGCATATCCGATTCCGGCGATAGCGTAGGTAAAACTCTTAAAATATTTTTCCAAAATCATTATTTCACAATTTCCGGTACAATTACTTTTATTGAAAGCGGATTAACATTTATTTTTAAATCTGTATTAAAAATTACCGGTTCACCATCAATATGTCCAAGTAAGGAACCATTATTTTCAACTATTATTTCTTTTCCTCTCATCGATTCAAAAAACCGTGATCCTTGTATGGAGTTATTCATTAATCGGTAAATCAGCGATGGCGCTGAGATAGCCGGAAATCTGCTCATTATTGTAATATCAATTATACCATCTTTAATATTTGCAAATGGAGCAATTACTGCATTATTACCGAATTGTGATGAATTGGCAAAGGTCAACAGGAAACAATCCCTTTCAAATAAATTACCATCTACAAGAATAGAAAATCTTTTTTCTTTATAAGACGAAAATTCCGTGAGTACCAGTATTACATAGGTAGAATATCCCCGTTTCGTTGCTTTAGCGAATAGATGTGCAATGTGTGCATCAAATCCGACCCCAATAGTTCCTATGCAGAATCTGTCATTTACAGATACAGTATCAATGTTGTCGACTGTACCTTTATTAATAATATTAATAGCCTTTTCCACATCAACAGAAATTCCTAAATGTCGTGCTAAGCCATTTCCGGAACCTGTAGGAATTATTCCAAGGGTTGTATTGGTTTTAAATAACGCTTTTGCAGTTTCATTTACTGATCCATCTCCACCAACAGAGACAACAATATTAAATTCTTTTTCGACTGCATCCTTAGCTAATTCAGTTGCATGCCCGGGTGCTTGAGTCAGGCAAATTTCAAAAACGTATTTTTCTTTATCTATAAATTTATTAATCAGATCCGGTAAAAGATTTTTTTTGCCTGTGCCTGAATTCGGATTAATAATAAAACGGATTTTTTGCATCTGTCTATTTCATTTCATTATGAATAAGAGCGTGATTAAAATTCTGAATAAAAGATTTTAATTTCTTCTCCATCATTCTTTCTTTAACTGTATCAGTCCCGAGAAGCTCATTTTTTAACAAACTGTCTGTCGCAAAGTTAAAAAAAGAATTTTTCTCATTGTTCCTTAAAATAAAAACATTGCTATCCTGAATTAACTGGTAGGATTCGTTTGAATAACTTACTGCCAAACTCTCAGAAGAATCTGTGAAAACACTTTTTCCGAAAGCAAAATACTTTTGATCATAGCCTAGATAATCTAATACGCTTGGCAATATATCGATTTGTTGAGTCGTCAATCTGCTTTTTCCAAAAAGTGTAGAATCAGAAGGGCAGAAATAAAGAATTGGTATTGCCAGCTGTCCGACACTATTTTGGTAAAAAGAGTTCTCCGATAATGCCGTATGATCTGCTGTGATAACAAACAATGTATTTAAATACCAGGGCATTTTTGATGCTGTTTCAAAAAAACGTTTTAATGAGTAATCGGTGTATCGAATCGACTGATGAATGGATAATGTTCCGGCCGGAAATTGATTAACATACCTTTCGGGGATCTTATAGGGATGATGCGAGGACAACGTAAATACGGCTGCTAAAAATGGCTGCTTCATAGTATTAATTTCTTCTGCAGTACGTTGCAAAAATGGCTCATCATAAATTCCCCAGCTACCATCAAAATCTGCATCATTATTATATTCGGTTCTGCCAAAATAATGATCAAACCCTGAAAGTTTTGAAAAGTTGTCGAAACCCATGGTTCCATTTGTTCCACCATGAAAAAATACCGAATTATATCCTTTTAATTTAAGCAAGGAGGGAAGCGTGGTAATTGAATTTGAAGAGTATGCGGATGTAATAAAAGGATCAGTCATCAAAGCAGGAATTCCCGCAACAATAGCCGGAATTCCTTCAATGGATCTTTTTCCATTTGCAAAAGCATTTTGAAAAACCAGACTTTTTCCGATTAATGAATCAAGGAAAGGAGTAAATCCTTGGTAAGAATTTAAACTGCCAATGTATTCTTTTCCGAAACTTTCGAGAATTATTATTACTACATTTTTAGATTTAAAATTTTCTCTTTTAGAAGGTAATTTTATAAAAGAATTTATTTTCTCTGATTCATCATCATTCATCCAATGAATATCTTCTAACGTTTGCTTCCCATAAGTTTTAAATATTACAAAGGGCGTGTTTAGTATTAACACTGTTGTTTTTCCAGTGCCATATCGGGATGCACTGAGAATATTCAATGGCTTATATTGAATGCCACCTCTGAAGCCAATAAAAGTCATTGCTGTAAAAAGAAAAAATAAAACAATTTTTCCTGCAATTGAATCGATAAAATATTTTCTACTATGTTGAGTATTTGGCTTTACTGTTTTAAGTGCAGGATAATATCTGTACATCAAAAAAGTGATGACAAAGAATAGCAATAGCAGATACCAAAAATCCAAAATCATTTTAGGCAGTGTATTAATAAAATCATTGCCGAAACTCATTATCTTAAAAATTTCAAAACCTGATCTTTTACCGGTAAATTGAAAAAGCCCGATGTCGATACAACTTAAAAGAATAAGAGGAATATTAACAATAAAAAAAAGAATTTTTAGGAATCTCTGATAAAACTTTTTATAAAAGAATGGAAACGGTAGAAGATGCAGTACAATGTATACAACATTGCTTATTACAATTGCTGTTATATCGTAACGAAGTCCATAGAAGAAACTTTTTGATAAAGTAATAAAATCAACTTCCGAATAATAGGAGATGTTAAATAATAAAAATAATAATCGTAAGAAAAAATAAATACAAAGTATCAGACATAATCTAAAAGTAAGAATATGAAAATTACTTTGCTTATTTATCATGCCGGCGAATTTAATGATTAACTTCTAAGCAAAAAAAAGGTCGTCCACCGGATGGAGGACGACCTTTTCAATGATAAAATAGTATTATTGTTTTGTATATGTTGCAGTACCTGTTGTAGTAGCAGTACAACCTGAAGAAGTAATTTGATCAATGTATTCCAGTACAAAACCATTTGATATGGCTGTAAAGTTTGTACTTGAAAACTGATGATTAGAAACATTACATCCTGAACCTGTTCCGATATCTATTGCAGTTTGAGAAGGGATTTGTAAAGTTCCATTTCCAAGTTTGTTAGCAAAAATACCTGAGTTATTTGCATAATCACCAAAACGGTTAAAATGAACTACATTGTTGGAGGTATTATCTACAGTAATAGTTTGTGTATAATGAAAAACATCACCGGGAACAGTATCATGCACATTGTAATTTCCTGCGAAATTTTCAGCATCGTTTTTAACACGAATTGTACGAATGGCACTTCCAACATTACCTGCAGCATCCGTTGCAATATAAGTAATAGTATAAGTTCCTACAGCGCTAGTATTTGGATTTACTGAACTTGCGTCTGAAGTTGCAATCAGAGTTCCATCCTCATCATCGGTAGCAGTAGCTCCAAGGTCTATCCAGGTTCCACTATTTAACGATAGCTCGATTGATGTTGCTCCAGTAATAGTTACAACAGGGCTTGTTGTGTCGTCTTTTGAACAACCAGTAAATGTTAGAGTAGTTCCAATACCCAAAACTAATAAAGATAATAATAAGATGTTTTTTTTCATTTGATTAATTAATTTTTAGAATTTATCTCACAAAGGTAGGTTATTTTTGAATAAATATTTTTTATCTTCTTTGATAAATTAAAATAATAGATACTTTTGCAACCCAAATATTAAATCAACCACTTATTAAAATGAAAAAAATCTTATCACTACTATTAATTGCTGGTTTTACAGCACTTATTGCCTGCGGACCAAGTGCAGAAGAAAAAGCTGCTGCTGAAAAAGCACGTCAGGATTCTATTAATGTAGTTATGGCTCAAATGGCTGCAGATTCAATGAATGCTGCCCAAGCTTTAATGGAAAAAGCCCGACAGGATTCAGCTAAAATGGTTATGCAGGCAGATTCTATGGCAAAGGCTGCTGGAGTTAAAAAACCGGCAAAACCCAAGACTACTGTTCAAAAGAAAATAGAAGAAGCTAAAAAAGTGACAGGCGGAAGAGGACATTAATCATCCCCTAACAGACTTTTTATCTAATTTTTTAAATATTTTTGAATAAACTGTTGTTATTTCAAAAATAAGTGTATACTTTTGCGCCCACTAAATAAAAACAAACAAACCTAAACCAATGAAAAAAGTACTCTTTACACTATTAACTGCCGGATTTATGGCAATTGTTGCTTGCGGACCTAGCGCTGAAGAAAAAGCTGCTGCTGAAAAAGCAATGCAAGATTCAATTGCTGCTGCTGAACAAGCTGCTGGCGCAATGATGGAACAAGCTGCTATGCAAGATTCAGCTAATATGGCTGCTCCGGCACCTGCTGATACAGTAAAATAATTAGCACTAGTTCGGAAAAAAAATTAAAAGGAGTTTCTATTTAGGAACTCCTTTTTTTTTACTAAAACTCTTACATTTATTGTTTTAGACCAATAATTTAATTGGAATCAAATAAACATTTTCTAATCCCTGTTTATTTTATCACCTCGTCGGCTATTCCGCACTTTTCACATCCGGATTTTTTCTTGCCACGAAATTGCATTACCAATCGACGTATCATATATACTACTGCTACCGTAAAAATTAAAATAACAACAAACAATTGTATGTCCATAACAGAAATTGGATATCAAAGATACAAAGCAATTTTAGATAATTTTGCATTTTAATCAAATCATATGAATTACGACCGGTCGCTTTATAGCGATGATCAGCTCCGGATTATTTATAAAGAACTGTTAACTCCACGACTGATCGAGGAAAAAATGCTCGTTTTACTCCGTCAGGGAAAAATTTCTAAATGGTTTTCAGGAATCGGCCAGGAGGCAATATCTGTTGGTTGCGGACTCGCTTTAGAAAAAGACGAATTCATACTTCCCATGCATCGTAATCTGGGAGTTTTTACAACCCGTGGCATTCCTTTACATCGCCTGTTTTCACAATGGCAAGGCAAACCCGGCGGATTTACCAAAGGCCGCGACCGCTCTTTTCACTTCGGAACCATCGAATTTAAAATCATAGGAATGATCTCCCATCTGGGTCCACAAATGGGTGTCGCCGATGGTATCGCTTTAGCAGATTTACTCAATAAAAAGAAAAAAATTACTGCCGTTTTCTCCGGCGATGGCGGTACCAGTGAAGGAGATTTTCATGAAAGCATAAATGTCGCCGCTGTTTGGAACCTGCCTGTAATTTTTATCATCGAGAATAATGGTTATGGATTATCTACACCATCTAGTGAACAATTTAAAATGAAACATTTTGTCGATAAAGGAATTGGCTATGGTATTGAAGCCGTTCAAATCGATGGAAATAATATTCTCGAATCGTATACTACATTTTCTCGTCTGGCAGAATCCATGCGAAAGAATCCGCGCCCTGTTTTATTAGAGTGCATGACTTTCAGAATGCGAGGCCATGAAGAGGCTTCAGGGACTAAATATGTTCCACCAGCTTTGTTTGAAGAATGGGGAAAGAAGGATCCGATTAACAATTATGAAAATTTTTTAGTTAAAGAAAAAGTTATTGACGAAGCATATATTTCTTTGATTCGTAAAGAGATAAAAGACTCTATAGAGAAAAATTTGGAAATTACTTTTGCAGAATCCAATCCTGCAGTTGATACCGGGGAAGAATTAAATGATATCTATGAAAAAACAAAAACTTCTGTAATTATTCCCTCATCTAATAAAAAAACAGAAAAAAGATTTCTTGATGCTATTACAGATGGCATGTCTCAGGCCATGGAAAAACATAAGAATCTTATTATTATGGGGCAGGACATAGCTGAATATGGCGGAGCTTTTAAAGCGACCATAGGTTTTGTCGATAAATTTGGAAGAGAGCGGATTAGGAATACACCAATTTGTGAATCCGCTATTATCGGTGCTGCGCAAGGGCTTTCAATAAATGGTATGAAAGCAATTGTTGAAATGCAGTTCGCTGATTTTGTCACCTGTGGTTTTAATCAAATCATAAACAATCTTGCTAAAACTCATTACCGTTGGGGTCAGGCTATTGATGTCGTTATACGAATGCCTACAGGTGCAGGTGTAAGTGCCGGTCCCTTTCATAGCCAATCGAATGAGGCCTGGTTTGTTCATACACCCGGACTCAAAATTGTTTATCCCGCTTTTCCTTCGGATGCCAAAGGTTTGCTTATTGCATCTATTGAAGATCCAAATCCTGTCATGTTCTTCGAGCATAAGGCACTTTACAGAAGTATATCGGAAGAAGTTTTCGATGATTATCATTCTATAGAAATCGGCAAAGCAAAATTGTTAAGAGAAGGAAAAAGTGTTTCAATTATTACCTATGGTTTAGGTGTTCATTGGGCTTTAGAAACTTTAAAGAGTATGCCTGAAATATCCGCCGATCTACTTGACCTTCGAACATTGCTGCCGTGGGACAAAGAAGCCGTTGAGAAGACAGTAAAAAAAACAGGAAGAGTCATAATTCTTCATGAGGATACTTTAACCGGAGGCATAGGAGGTGAGTTGTCTGCACATATTTCTGAACATTGCTTCGAATCTCTTGATGCACCGATAATTCGTTCAGCCAGCCTGGATACTCCTGTACCAATGAATGTAGATCTTGAATGGAATTTTCTACCTAAGAAAAGGTTTCGTGAACAGTTATTGCAGGTTTTGAATTATTAATTTGTAATGAGACATTGAAATTCATATGGTCTTGTCATTACAAATTGAAATTAAGATATAAATTAAACATTACTTATGTAGTTATAGTTTGTATATTTTTTTGCAAAAATATTTTATTAAATTTTTCAATTTTATTCCTAAAAAAAAATTACATTTTATGTCACAGGTTTCCTACTGAATGACGATGGATTAAATTATATAAAAAAACTCACAGGATTCTTTCTGAATTACCAAATACAATAAAAGGCTAGATTTTTATTTTTTGATTTTATTAATTCAATTTTTTTTTCATGACTCATGTCTTTAATTGTTTTTTCTCATTCAATAGCTTCCTTGGCTGTTTCGAACGTTTCATAGATAAACTAATTTATGACAATAATATCTTCCTGCAATCAATTTAATAAGGAGATTAAATGAAAATAAATTCAGAGAATCCTGTGAGTTTTATAACAAAACTCAAAATCGTCATTCAGGAGGAAACTTGTGAGAATTTGCTATCATCCGAACAAAATAAAATAAATCGGGCGAAACTTATAGGTAATAATTAAGTTTAAAAACTTCCGTCATCAAAAAAAAATATAATATATTATTTCCTTTTCTATAATAAATTTTAATTTACTTATGTAATGCAATTCGAGTTCCACCAGCAAGGATACTGTCATTTTTTTCTGCAATAAAATTAGAAGCATACGGTTCTAAATCATTCATCACTTTAAAAAGCTTTTGAAAGCTAACATTGTTTTCATGTAGAAATACTGAATTATAAACACTTTCCTTTTCTCTTGTAGTCAAATGCCAGCTGAGTGATATATCTTGCTCTTTCGTTGGCAATTCAAATTTAATGAAATCAAATTTACCATTGAACCATCCTTTTGCATATTCATAGGCTTCATCCTGATTATAATCTTGTATCGTTAAAAGGTTTCCATAAATATTTCCAAGAGGAGTAATAATATTTTCCAACAATGTCATGCGCGGTTTATTTTCAATAGGTCTTTCTTTATGAGAATCACGTATATCGACGAATATTACACCACTGGTATTTTCTTCAATCCATTCTTTGAAAATATATAAAAATCTAAGTGATGTTTTTAGTCCGGTATTATCGCGAATACCGGCATCCATCACATGAATTAATGGTTCACTCGGAAGACTTACAGCAGGTAATATATATGGAAACGTTGCATTCATTCTAAGAACACTAGTATATCGGATATTATCTGCATTCTGTTTACCAAAAAGTCTACGAAATTCAATTTCATCAATGGTAAGATCAAAACGAAAGATACTATCAACAGTATGCTTAGTCATATAACTAATATCCTGTGAAGAAATTAAAAGTCTTCGGCCATCATTAACAATAGTAGGAGCAAAGATCATCATCGGAATAAGTCCGCTGGCTTCCGCCTCCTTATAAGCTGATAAAGGCTTGCTCAGCACATAACCGGTATTCTCGTTCAATTGCTGTTCAAAAGCATAGGCTCTGTCTTTTGCAAAATGTGTATTCCCTTCTTTGAATTTCTGTAAATTAAAAAACATATCACTTACCGTAACACTGAAGGCAACGGGATTCAGAAGATCTTTTCCAATATTAAAAATATTTTTTTTACTGTTTTTACTTTTTAATAATCCTAAACGCTCTTGTAAATAAAGTTCTCTGTAATAAGCCGCACCTATCATTCCTCCCGATGCGCCGGAAATCAATTGAGTAGATTTAGAAAATTCCATATTCGTAAGACTATCTGCCATTTGCATAAGCCTGTAAGCCCAGATAGAAGCCCGTAAACCACCACCTGAACAATTAATGAAAATCATTTTAGGCTTTGTATTATGCCTTATAAATTTTTCTTTCCAACGTTCAAGGATTTGGATAGTAGAATTTAAATCCGTCTGCACTTTTATAGAATCACTGATTTCATTAAAATGGAGAATACTATAATCTGATTTACCGTTATTGTATTCCATTCCGTAAGCTTTATTATCGGAGTAGAAAAACCCGTACTGGGAAATAAAATTGAAGACGAGAATTACTAAAATCAAAACAGATGTCGACCATGCTTTGAGCCAAAAGCGGAAAGCACTACTTAGCATTATAAATAAAGAAAAGATAAGAATAACACTTGCTCCGGCAGGAATCTTAAAGAAAGAATAATCTTTAAACAATCCCATCAAAATAAATAATCCAAATACGATTATTTCTATAATAGCAGCATTTAAGTGATTTTGTCTGAAAACCGAATCCACCATTTCGCGAGTATAGTGGGCAGTAGCTCTTACTAATTTAACTTTGTATGGATTACTTAAATACGTATCGACGCGCCAGCTTTTTTCAACGTAGTTTCTTTTTCTTATAATTCTCCTTTTCTTTTCCTTTTCATGATCAGAAAGAAGATGTTCTGCATAGGGAGCATTAGGATCTGAATCTGAAGACTCGATTCCAAACATTAAAATAATATCCTTATTCGTTCTGAAGAAATATGTTAATGTCGTCATTACAATAAGTGCAAGTCCGACAATAAAACCCAAAACCTGTGAAATAATGCTCCAGGTAGTCTGGTATTCATTATTAACCTGAAAGAAAATAATATTACCCAGATAAGTTATTATAAATAACAATGGAACAATAAAATTATTTACCGAATATTTTAAAAATGGCCTGGAAAGCGTTGCTATAAAAGGGAAACGAAAACCATTTATAATATAACTGGAAATATTATACACCATTATAAAACTACCGGCTGCAAATCCCATAATAAAAAAAGATGTGAAGCCGACCGAGCCCATGTATTCCGGATCAAGAAATAAATAGGGGATTCCAAATGTTTTAGATGTGGTATTAGTTATCCATCCAAATAAAATTACCCAATACAATAACAACAAATGATTTTTCTTCATCAGCACAACAACAAGCTGAATCGGAAAAGAATAAAATAAACGGCTGTAATTTTTTTTAGACCACATCAAATAATTCCATCGATTGTTGTATGGAGCCAGAACGACCCCTTAATCTGATACGGTATTCATCAACAAAGGTTTGGAGCATTTTATACCATTTTTTGCTCAACTGTAAGAAGTATCTCTTCTTCAATTTTAACTGCTGACTTTCTAATAATTTCGGCTTCTTTAAGAACTTTTTCTTTGTAAACTGTATCTTTTAATCCCGCCGAATTAATTTTCACATTCAAATAGGCTCCGATTACAGCTGAACGAGCACATAGAGCTCCGACACCGGCATCAGAAACTGAATTTGCATTCCCAGTTTCTGCCATTGAACGGATAATCTCCATCGATTCTAAAGACAGTTTCATAACCTTTAAAGGCACTTCAATAGCATATTGAGTGGCAGACTCTAAAGCTTTCGCCCGTAATGTTTTTTCCTCTTCAGTACCTTTAGGCATATTATAAGTATCCATGATTTTATTAAAAGCCTTTGTGTCTTCATCAACCAGAGAAAGCAAACTCTTTTTTATTTGTTGCCCTTTTTCTGCCCAGATTGAAAAATCCTTCCATTTGTCTTCCCAGCCTTTTTTAACGGACGACAAGTTTGCAACCATTGTTCCAAGAGAAACGCCAAGAGCTCCGATATATGCCGATATCGATCCGCCGCCAGGTGCCGGTGATTCAGAAGCAGTTTCATCGGCAAAATCAGAAAGTGTCATTTGAATTAATTTCTCATCACTTTTATCTTTTAGCATATATTCTATAATTCTTTCCTCCGGATTAAATGGAGAAAGTTCATCGAGACCAAACGATTTAACCGCAATTCTTACAAGTTCCTTTTCAGAAACGCCTGAAGACCGGTTTTGTTTTTCAAGAAAAAATTTTCCTGCATCCGTTAATGCTTTCAAAGGCAAAACACCAACAATTTCAGAACCTGTTACACGCATACCCCTTTTAATTGCACTTTTTTCACATTCGTAAAAAGCTATGTGAAGAGGGGTAATGTTAATATTCGTAAGGTTCATACTAACCTGTGCTATTCCATACTCTTCTATATACCATCCAATAGCTTTCACCGATTTACAAGTACCGGGCTGAACAATTTCTTCACCTTTATCATTTTTAACCTTCCTTCCGTTTTCCCGAATATCAAATGCAACAGAATTGGCGCGACGTACCGACGTTGTATTCAAATTTACATTATAAGCCACCAAAAAATCACGTACACCAATAACACTGGCTCCGGAAATTATATTAAATTCTTTGGGACCATAGTCGGGCTTCCATTCCGGTTGTTTTATTTTTTCAAAAAACCCTTCGTATTCTCCGGACCGAATTACACTTAAATTTTTTCGGGCAGGATTGCTTTGAGCAGCTTCGTACAGATAAACAGGAATTTTTAATTCGCGGCCTACGCGATCAGCAAGCTTCTTTGCATAAACTACTGTTTCTTCAATAGTAATATTTGAAATTGGAATTAGCGGACAAACATCAGTGGCTCCCATTCGTGGATGTTCTCCTTTGTGTTTACTCATGTCTATGAGTTTAGCTGCCATAGAAATTGCCCGGAATGCTGCTTCGATGACCCGACCCGGTTCACCTACAAAAGTTACAACCGTTCTGTTCGTAGCTTTACCGGGATCAACATTCAATAATCGAATACCTTCTACACTTTCTATAGAATCTGTTATTTGTTTGATGATAGATAGATCAACTCCTTCACTAAAATTAGGAACACATTCGATCAATTGTTTCATACTTTGTTATTTGTTATTAGTTAATCTTAAATCGTTAATCGCTAATAGTTAATGGCGGCACTTTTGAGTATAAGGTAATTATTATTAAGGTTTAAATTTAACCATTGTTAAAAATCATCCCTATTCATAACTTTTCCATTCAGGATTACTTTATCTACGAGGTTACTACCGAAAGAATAAGGTAAGAAGGAATAAGAAGGAATTTTTTTTGTTATAAATATATTTGCTTTTTTCCCGGCAGCAATACTTCCTAACTTTGAACTCAGATTCATTGCATATGCCGAATTGGTGGTGGATGCAATAATAACTTCTTCCGGCGTCATTTTGTAAAGAATACATGCCAGTGAGATCATCTGATTCATGTTCCCGCTCGGACAACTTCCCGGGTTGAAATCACTTGATATAGCTACACCTAATCCTTTATTAATCATATTTCTTACAGGTGGCATCGGAAGATTCAGGAAAAATTGTGCACCGGGAAGAATGACAGGCATTGTTTCGGAATTTCTTAATATTTCTATATCATTATCATTCGCATATTCCAGATGATCAACACTAATTGCTTTGGATTGAACACCTGCTTCAATACCTCCGGAATGACTCAATTGTTCGGCATGAACTTTAGGAATCAGGCCGTGCTTATGTGAAGCTTCGAATAATCGCAAAGCATCTTCTTTCGTAAAATAATTTCTTTCACAAAAAATGTCACAATAGTCTGCAAGTTTCTCTTTTGAAATAGCAGGAAGCATTTCATTAATAATTAAATCAAGATACCCTTTTTTATTATCATTAAATTCAGATGGGACTGCATGAGCACCAAGGAATGTAGCTCGAATTGTTAATGCTGATTTTTCTTTTAGTTTTTTTATAACTCTCAACATCTTTAACTCACTTTCCAAATCAAGGCCATAACCACTTTTAATTTCTACAGCTCCAGTTCCTGAATGAAGAATTTCATTCAATCTTAGTACGGCACTATTAAAAAGATCCTCTTCAGATGAATTCCTCAATATCTTTGCAGAGTTAAGAATACCGCCACCTCTTTGTGCTATTTCCTCATAAGAAAATCCTTTTATTCTTTCAACAAATTCATTCTCGCGACTACTTGCATAAACTAAATGAGTATGTGAATCACACCAGGATGGAAAAACTAATTTACCACTGGCATCTATTTCTGTTAACGGTGCATATGCGTTCCTTATTTCAATAAGTTTTTCATCGGTACATTTTCCAAAAGAGTGGATTTTATCACCTTCAATAAATAGAAAAGCATTTTCAATCGTTTTCAAAGCATTCATATCTTGTCCGCTATATTTCAGGATAAATTTATCCTCAGTATGTACAAGACAATGAATGGAATGGATAAGTATACTCATAAAATTTATTAATATTCTCGCCCGAAATTAGTGATTTAAAAATCATCAATTCAAAACATCAATGGATCTTACAACCATTTATTTGTTCTTATATTATTCAATGTAAAATTTACACAATTATTTGGTGTTTTTCGGTCAATACTTGAAAAAGAAGTTATTAGTATTCCATTGTTAATGCCACTATCAAATTATCAAAAATAGTTACGAGCGAATTGATTAATTTCACCACATTATGGCAGGAAATACAATTGGTAAAATTTTCAGTTTAACAACCTTTGGCGAATCGCATGGTGTTGGTATTGGCGGAATCATCGATGGTTGTCCTGCAGGTTTAGCAATCGATTTAAATAAAATCAGCATTGAAATGAATCGCCGTAAACCCGGCCAATCTTCTGTTACCACTTCCAGAAAAGAAGATGATGATTTTGAAATTTTATCCGGTGTATTTGAAGGCAAGACAACAGGCGCTCCATTGGCATTCCTGATTCGAAATCTGGATTATAAGCCCTCAGATTATGATAATATGAAGGATGCTTTCAGACCTTCGCACGCCGATTTTACTTATTTGCAAAAATACGGCTTACGCGATCATCGGGGTGGAGGAAGATCGAGTGCCAGAGAAACAGCTTCCCGCGTTTTTGGAGGTGCAATTGCCAAACAAATACTAGCTGTTCAAGGTGTCACTATTAACGCTTTTGTTACTCAGGTTGGAAAAATTAAAATCGAAAAAAAAATATCTGAACTGGACCTTTCTCTTACCGAGAAAAGCATCATGCGCTGTCCGGATATGGATACTTCGGAGAAAATGATCGAATTTATCGAATCTTTAAAATCAGAAGGTGATTCCGCCGGAGGAATTGTACAATGTATTATCACAAATCCAAATATCGGATGGGGTGAACCCGTTTTCGATAAACTACATGCCGACCTCGGCAAAGCTATGTTAAGTATTAATGCTGTTCATGGTTTTGATTACGGAAGTGGCTTTGAAAGCGTTACTATGAAAGGTTCTGAACACAATGATCTCTTTGAGAAAAACAGCGATGGGAAAATTATAACAAGAACAAATAACTCAGGCGGAATTCAAGGCGGAATTTCAAATGGAATGGATATTTATTTTCGTGTAGCTTTCAAACCTGTTTCAACTTTATTAAAAAACCAAACTACCATCAATGAAAAAGGTGAAACTGTCGACCTCATTGTCAAAGGACGCCATGACCCTTGCGTTGTTCCCCGTGCTGTTCCTATTGTGGAAGCAATGGCAGCAATTGTTCTTGTCGATCATTTTTTGAGGAATCGGAATTCGAGGATGGAATAAGGGAAGTATCATATATAATTAAATAAAGAAAAACAAAAATGAAAAAAGTGATAAAGTGGATTGGTATTATTTTCGGAATTCTTCTGTTAATTTTAATACTTATTCCTTTCTTATTTAAAGATAAAATCATCAGCAAAGTTAAAACAGAAGCTAATAATAGTATTAATGCAAAAATAGATTTCGGAAATTTTAATCTTTCGCTGCTTCGAAGTTTTCCTAATCTCTCGATTGATATCGAGAAACTCAGCATCATCAATATGGCGCCTTTTGAAGGAGATACTCTCATTTATGCCGGCGATTTGAATCTTACTGTCGATATAATGAGCGTTATCAGTGGCTCCGAAATAAGAATTAAAAAAATAAACCTTACAGATCCTGTCATGTATTTTCTCGTCAATAAAGACGGGAAAGCAAATTGGGACATTACAAAACCTTCAGTATCATCTAAAGAAGATGGAAAACCATCTGCTTTTAAAGCGACGTTAAATAAATATGCTATATCCAATGGACGAATTGTTTACGATGATAAAACAATGCCTTTTACACTTTTACTCGAAGGACTTAATCATACAGGGACAGGTGATTTTACGCAAGATCTTTTTATACTTAGTACTAAAACCGATATAAAAAGTGCAGATATGTCATTCGGTGGAGTTAATTATTTTTCACATGCCAATACAACGATTGATGCTGATCTTGATATGGATATGAAAAACATGAAGTTTACATTCAAGGAAAATAAAATATTACTCAATGAATTAAATCTTGGAATAAACGGCTGGGTCGCAATGCCTGATACCAATATAGACATGGATTTAAAATTTAGTGCTGCTAAATCCGATTTCAAAAACTTTATATCTATTATTCCTGCCATTTACTCCGCCGATTTTAAGGATATCAAATCTTCCGGAAAAATGGGTTTCGATGGTTTTATAAAGGGACGTTACAATGGAAAATCGATGCCCGGTTTTGGAATTAATCTGACTATTGACAATGGAATGTTCCAATATCCATCACTTCCTTCGGCCGTGAAAAATGTATTTGTTGATTTAAAAATAAATAATCCGGATGGTTTACCGGATCATACTTTTATTAATCTGTCTCGTTTGCATGTTGAAATGAACGGCGATCCGTTTGATGCTAAGCTCATATTAAAAACTCCGGTAAGCGATCCTGATATTGACGCTTTCCTAAAAGGGAAAATAGACCTTTCCGGAATTCGGAAATTTATTCCGCTCGATAAAGGAACTACACTTAGCGGTATCATCACTGCTGATGTATCTGCCAAAGGCAGGATGTCGTCAGTTGAACAAAAAAAATATGACGAATTTAATGCAAGTGGTAACTTTGGAATTAAAGGAATGAATTATACTTCAAAAGATTCGAAAACACCGGTGATAATAGATGTACTTCAACTTTCTTTTAATCCACAAACTGTTGCATTAAATTCTTTCATAGCTAAAGTAGGTAAAAGCGATTTTAATGCTTCCGGTTCATTAGAAAATTTTCTCTCTTATGTTTTAAAAAATGAAACATTGAAAGGTTCTATCAATCTGAACTCTCAGTCTATTGACCTGAACGAATTTATGGGTGATGAAAAATCTTCAACTCCTGCTGCAAATGATACTAATCAACTTATGGTTTTAGATATTCCTGATAATATCAATTTCACAATGAATGCTTCTATTGGTCATTTGCTGTATCAAAACCTGGCTCTAAATAGTGTTAAAGGAAAACTTCTAATTAAAGATAAAGCCATTCGAATGCAGGATGTGAATTTGCAAATGCTTGATGGAAACATGTCTATGAGTGGCGGATATTCTTCTGCCGATATTAAAAAACCTTCCTTTGATTTTTCTGTTAATGTAAAAGATTTTGATATTCAGAAAACTTCTGAAGCTTTTAATACCATTCAAAAGTTAGCGCCCATCGCAAAATATTGTGCGGGAAAATTTTCTACCGACATGGTTGTAAAAGGTGATCTCGATAATAAAATGAGTCCATTGATGAACTCTCTGGCAGGATCCGGAAAATTGTTCATGAGTAATATTATTGTTTCAAACTTTCCTGTCTTTAGCAAAATTGCAGATGTACTTAAAATGGATTCATGGAAAAAATTTATACTTCCAACGGTTAATCCTTCCTTTAAATTTGTTAACGGACGCGTTTATGTTGACCCTTTTGACATAAGTATTAACGGAATAAAAGCGAATGTGGCCGGTTCAAATGGATTTGATCAAACAATTGATTATACAATGGCTACTCAGATTCCACGTTCTTCTTTTGGTGGTGCAGCCAATGGTGTTCTAAACAATCTTGTTTCATCTGCAAATGCGAAAGGTGCTAATTTAAGTATTGGGGACGTCGTTCCTGTAAATATTAAAATAGGAGGTACTGTCAATGATCCGAAAATTGGAACTGATTTAAATAAAGTAGGTGCCAATGCAATGGAAGCTTTGAAAGAAAAAGCAAAAGAGGAATTTGAAAAAGCGAAAGCAGATGCTGAAGCAAAAGTAAGAGCTGAAGGTGAGCGCCTCAAAAATGAAGCAGCAGTAAAAATTGAGGCAGAAAAACAAAAACTTGCCGGAGAAGCAGAGAAACTCAAAAAACAAGCTGAAGCAAAAGCAAAAGCCCAAACCGATAGTCTCAAAAAAGCTGCAGAGAAAAAAGCAAAGGATCAATTAAAAAATATATTTAAAAAATAAGCGGCTGAGTGACAAAAATATTTTTAATTATAAGAATAGTACTGACTCTGGGATATACTGTTTTTGTTTTCAATGAATCTGCTGGCCAGGAAAGCAATTGTCCTAAATCAACAAATAAAAAAGCAATTCATTATTTTCAGGAAGCTACTGATGCTTTTAAGTCACGCAAATACGACGATGCAAAAAAGTTGGCATCTAAAGCAGTGGACGAAGATGCCGAATTTGCAGATGTTTATCTTCTCCAAGGTAAAATCGCTTCGAAAAGAAAAGAAGATAAGGAACTGGAAGTTAATTTTAAAAAGGTAATTGAATTATGTCCTGATTTAGATACAGAAGTCTATTTTCAACTTGGCTGGCTTTATTTCGATTTGAAAAAATGGAAAGAAGCCGAGGAGCAGTTAAAAAAATTTCTTAGTTATGATAAAATAAATGAAGATCATGGATCAAGAGCCGAACAGATGCTCGTAAAGGCTAAATTATATGCTCATCCTGTTCCTTTCAATCCTGTTCCTTTAAAGAATATTACTTCCTCTGACCCTGAATATCTTCCATACATTTCGCCCGATAATGAACTCGCTTTTTTTACCAGGCGTTTTGAAATGAAAGATAAAAATATGCTCACTCCTCAAAGTGTTGAAAAATTTATGATCGCACATTTGAAATCCGACGGTTCTTATGATCAGGGAAAACCAATGGAAGATCCCTTCAACAGGGGATCAAGTAATAATGAAGGCGGTGCCGCAATTACGATTGATAATAAACATCTCTTTTTTACTGTTAATACAAAAGACAATTTTGATATTTGTAATTCAGATTTTGTGAATGGTCATTGGACAGAAATCAAAAACCTTGGACCCAATATTAACGATCCTAAACAATGGGATTCGCAACCTTCGATTTCTGCAGACAGCAAATCTCTTTATTTTTCATCAGCAAAAGATTCTTTAACAGGTATCGATATTTACAATTCCGTAAAAGACGAAAACGGTAACTGGAAAAAAGCTGTTAAACTCGGATCGAAAATAAATACAAATGGAAATGATAAATCACCTTTCATTCATAGCGACAGTCGGACATTATATTTTTCATCCGACAGTCTTCCGGGATTAGGCGGTTATGACATATTTAAATGTCAGATGGATCCGAATGGTAATTGGACAAAACCCGTCAACTTAGGATATCCTATTAATACAGATGCCGATGAAGTTGGTTTTTTTGTAAGCACGGATGGCCACACCGGTTATTTTGCTTCTAATAAATTAAACAGAGGGGTAGGCGGTTTTGATATTTATTCCTTTGAACTTTATCCCGAAGCTCGCCCCGATAAAGTATATTTTCAAAAAGGTGATATGAATGGTCCCGAAAATAATGAAGTCGTAAATGCAACTATTGAAATAAAAGATGCAATTACTAAAAAGCTAACAAAAATTGAAGTTGATTCCGTCACCGGTGAATATGCTTTTATCACTAACTTTAAAAATGATTTATTGATTTCTATAAAAAAAGAAGGTTTTGCTTTCGAATCTCAATATGTTTCGGCAAAAGATACAACTAATTATGAACCCAAAATAGTTGACATCGAATTGAAAAAACTCGTAGTCGGCGGACAATATACCCTCAACGATAT
Source organism: Bacteroidota bacterium (assembly GCA_031417555.1). Taxonomy (GTDB): domain Bacteria; phylum Bacteroidota; class Bacteroidia; order AKYH767-A; family 2013-40CM-41-45; genus JADKIH01. The sequence continues at coordinate 72,616 of JANOVV010000112.1, read as the reverse complement.
TTTATTTGCGACAAATAGTTATGCAATTAATGACACCATTAAAACGGTGTTAGAAGAATTTTCAATTTATCTGAATGAAAACCCTCAGCTTCATGTTGCTCTACAAGGTCATACTGATAATGTAGGAGATCCTTTAAGCAATATGACTCTTTCTGAAAACAGGGCAAAGGCTGTTGCTGATTATTTAATTTCACTTTCAATCGATAAATCAAGAATTACTTCCAAAGGTTTTGGAGAAACTAAGCCTATTGCAGACAATAATATGGAAGTAGGCAAAGCCAAAAATCGAAGAACCGTATTTGTAGTAACGTCGAAATAAAATTTATATTGTGGTACGAAAATGGTAAGGCACAGAATTCAACTTAAAAAAATAATTAAATGAAAAAGATAATCGTGGCTTTTCTGCTGTTAGCTGCTAAGCAGTCTTTCGGAGATAATGAAAAAAGTATAGTATCTTCTCAGGTTAAAGATGTAAAAATTTTCCTTTCCGGTGCTCAGGTTAACAGAAACTTTAAAACAACCATTGAGTCCGGTGTTACCCAAATCGTAGTAGAAAACTTATCGTCACAAATCGACAGAAACTCTATATCGGTTTCAGTTAACGGTGAAGCAATGATCTTATCAACTTCCTATTCTTTGGATTATATAAAAGAAAATAAAATTACTCCTGAACTAAAAAAATTAAAAGACTCTCTTGATATTTTTACCGCTTCATTAAATGAATTGAATATGTTACTGGCTGTTTATAACGAAGAAGCTGGCATGTTGAATGCCAACAAATCTGTCGGCGGCAGCAATGTTGGAGTTAATACCGAAAATTTACATAAAGCCATTGATTTTTTCCGGCAGCGAATGATTGAAGTAAAAAGCAAAATACTCGATATCGATAAAAAGAAAATAAAACTTTCAGAAAAAATTCAACGAGTAAATGATCAAATTCAGGTTGAGAATGGAAAAATGAATCAACCATCAGGGACAATTTTTGTAAATATTTCATCCAAACAAAAAACAAATGTTGAAATTGGATTAACTTATTTTGCCCGCGGCGCTTCCTGGAGCCCTTCGTATGATCTGAGAGCCAAAGATGTGAATAGTCCTGTAAGCCTTCTTTACAAAGCGGTTGTAATTCAAAATACAGGAGAGAACTGGGAAAATGTTCATGTAGCTCTATCTACAGGTAATCCAACACTGGGTGGCACTAAACCACAACTTAATCCATGGTTTTTACGATTTATCCGACCACGTTATGAGCAAAATTTAAGTGCTCCAACAATGGAAAGATCAATGTCTAAACAAGATGCTGCTGAAATTCCTCAAAGCGAAGAATTTACTATGGTTGATGCAGTACAAATGCAGGAGAATCAACTCGTCACAGAATTTGACATCCAACTTCCTTACACAGTTCTTTCCAATGGCAAAGAAGTGATGATGGATATACAATCGTTTACATTGCCAGCTTCTTATTCATATTATTCTACACCTAAACTTGATAAAGATGCTTTCCTGATGGCTAGTATCACAGGTTGGGAAAAATTAAATCTTCTTCCGGGTAATTCAAATGTTTATCTAGAAAATAGTTATGTCGGACAATCATTTATAAATCCGGCAGCAACTACAGACACGTTAAAACTTTCCTTCGGCCGCGATAAACGTATTGTTGTAAAACGTGAATTAGTAAAAGACATGAATACGACTAAATTTATTGGCAGTAATGTTGAAAAAGATTTTTTATTTGAAACATCTGTTCGCAATTCAAAAAAAGAAACTGTAATTATTACTATCGAAGATCAAATTCCGCTCAGTACCGATGGTGATATTAAGATAACCAGTGGAGAACTGTCCAATGGCAATTACAATCCTGACACTGGCATGATAAACTGGAAATTAGAGCTAAAGAGTGGAGAAACCAAGAAAATCCGCTTGGGATACAAAGTAAAATATCCAAAAGACAAGATTATTGGCGGACTTTAAGAATCCATTCACAAGAATATTTGCCCGCCTGAGAGAAATTCCGTTGATTTGCATAATCCCATCCATCTTATTGTGCATCAACTCAGAAGCTCTTTAATAGTCGTTTTATTTACGCTGCTTGTTAATCAGGTAAATGCACAATGTTCTGCAACGATCAATAGTTTTCCTTACCGGGAAAGTTTTGAAGGAGGAACAGCCAATTGGATTAGCACAGGAATAAATAATGACTGGGCCTGGGGCACTCCTTCCAAACCGGTTATTAGCGGCGCAGGTGCAGGAAACAAATGTTGGGTTACCGGCGGATTAACAACTTCATTTTATAATTACGGTGAACGATCGTGGGTGGAGAGTCCTTGCTTCGACTTTACAACATTGAACAGACCTTTTGTTTCCTTTCTAATTTTCTGGGACACAGAACGGACGTATGACGGAGGTAATTTTCAATACTCTCTCGATTTAGGTGTTACATGGAAAACTGCTGGAAGCCGAAATGATCCTGTTCAATGCAACGATCAGAATTGGTTTAATCATTCCGGCATAACAAATCTGAATAGCTTTATTCAGAATACAGATGGCTGGTCAGGAACGACGCAAACATCTTCCGGTTCCTGCAGCGGCGGTGGTGGAAGCGGTATATGGAAACTTGCCACGCATTGTCTAAAAGTTTTAGCCAATCAACCAAGCGTCAAATTCCGTTTTACATTCGGAAGTGGAACGACATGTAATAATTATGATGGACTTGCTTTCGATGATTTTTTAATAAGCGAAGCGCCCAGTGTTCCCGATGATATCGTTTATACCTGCAATGGCGGAACCTCAATTACTTTTAATGACCTGAATCCGGGATGCCACGATCAATGGGATTGGAATTTTGGTGATTCGCTTTCTTCAAAAAATACATTCTCGGGAAATAATGCCATTCATCAATTTAGTTCGGGAGGAATTTACAATGTTACATTGAATACCAAAGGTGGTTGCGCTATCGATACACAAATAGTAAAACAAATAAAGATCAATTCTGCTATTACTTTAACTTCTCCGGTGACTTGTAAAGGTGGAAACGATGGTACAGCCCAAATTACAGTTAAGAATCCCGGTGTTGGTATTTCATATTCATGGTCTCATGATGCTTCGCTTAATAATTCTTTTGCTTCAGGATTAAAAGCTACAGATTATTATATTACAGTAACAGAACCCGGCACATGCTCATTATCGGTGTTGATAACAATTAATTATGGGCCGGGTGCATTTCCAAATGTCTCACTGGGTGCTGATACTTTTATTTGTTCAGGCTCGCAATTTGTTTTACAACCCGGAACTTTTTCCGAATATCAGTGGCAGGATAATTCAACAGATTCATTTTATATTGTAAAGTATGATGGTAGTTATTCTGTTCAGATAAAAAATTCGTACGGTTGTCCGGCTTCCGATACAATGTTTGTAAAGGAAGATTGTATCAATGACATTATAGTTCCGAATGCATTTACACCGAATGGTGATGCCATAAACGAGATTTTCAGAGTGAGTGGTTCAGAAACCTCAACGTTTAAAATTTATATTTATGACCGATGGGGACAGGAAATTTTCAAATCTGATGATCGTGATATAGGATGGGATGGTATTTCAAAAGGCCGATTGGTTCAGGAAGGATTTTATAATTACATTATAAATTATTCAATTCATAATGAAGAAAGAACGAAGAAAGGCAGTATTTACGTTTTCCGTTGATTAGTAAAATATATTTTATGATTTTCTCTAAGTCGTTAAGCGGAATGAAATGGATATTTGTTTTTTTATTTTTACTAATTCATTTGTCATTTTCTTCTTTTGCAAAACAACCTTCGAGTAATTTAGCTGGAAATTATATTTTTAGTGACACAACAAATTTTTTCAAAAAATCTTCAGTATTAAATACAAAAAGAGTGCATACTTTGAATTATTCCATCGTTGGAATGTATGGACTGAGCATGACATGGCTATATTCTCAATGGTATTCGGATTACCCGCAGTCAGCTTTTCATTTTTTTAATGATAACAGTGAATGGGAGCAAATGGACAAGTTCGGACATATATGGGATGCCTATTCAATTTCAAAACCACTTATGCATTGTTATGAATGGGCGGGTTATAAAGAAAAGAAAGCGATACTTTACGGAGCAGGAATTGCTTTTCTTTTTCAGACTACGGTTGAAGTATTCGATGGTTTTTCAAAACAATGGGGATTTAGTGGAGGAGACATGCTTGCCAATGCTGGAGGAGTAGCTTTGTTTGCCGGACAGCAACTGACATGGCATGAACAACGCATTGTTTTAAAGTATTCTTTCCATCAGACAAAGTACTCTGCATACAATCCAAAACTATTAGGAAGCACATTGCCTGAAAATATTCTTAAAGATTATAATGGATTAACGTATTGGCTGACGATCAATCCAAGATCTTTTTTTAAATCTTCCATTTTACCACGATGGTTTAGCGTGGCAATAGGCTACGGAGCAGAAGGCATGACAGGTGGAAAAAGTAATCCAATAGAAGTGGATGGTAAAATGATTCCGTCTTTTGAAAGGCATCGGCAATATTATCTTGCATTAGATTTTGATCTTGCTCGCATTCAAACAAAGTCACGTTTCTTATCTTCAGCATTTAAGCTGATAAATATAATTCATCTACCGGCACCGGCGATAGAATGGAGTGGAAGCGGCAAAGCGATTTTTCGGGGATTATATTTTTAACCAACCATTAACCCTTTGTGAGTCTCCGTGCACCTTTGTGAACTCTGTGGTAAAACTCCAACGGCACTTTTTAACCACAAAGTTCACAAAGGCCCACAAAGTTTCACAAAGTCGAAAAAGAATAATTTAAGAACGATTTTAAAACCCAACTTTAACATATTCCTTTCTAAATAAATTATAACATCATTAGTATTTTATATATATTTGGAATAATTCAAAATCAGATCTAAATACTTAAAAAGCAAATTGGTTTTCCATTAAGATCATTAATAAAATAAATTCAAATGAAAATAAAAATAATTTCTGCACTTACGTTATTTATTTTAACTCTTACCTTCGTATTTTATATTTTCGAAACAAAAAGACCTCAGGAAAATAAAGAAAAAGAGGACCACAGCGTTGCTTACGATGCTTTACAATTTTTAGGGTCAGCAGCCGCTTTTCCAAATACGGATGTTCCTTCTGATGCTTATGGAAGAGCATGGGATTTTTATAAAGCAAATTTTTCAAATGCTTCTTCGAGATTACAAAGCAATTCAGAATGGCAAAGTATGGGTCCGCAAAATGTCGGCGGAAGAACCATTAGTATAGCTATCGATCCCGTCGATACTAATATTATTTGGCTAGGGTCCGCGTCCGGCGGATTATGGAAATCTACTACCGGTGGTTATGGGATAAATGCCTGGCAATATATTACCACAGGATTCCCCGTTCTTGGAGTAGGCGCAATTGCTATCAATCCAAACAATAAAAATGAAATGTACATTGGCACAGGAGAAACGTATGATTACGGTACTTCCTTAAATGGCCTCGATATTCGCACCACCCGCGGCAGTAATGGTATCGGAATTCTTAAGTCCCTCGATGGTGGAATCACATGGACTCATTCTCTCAATTGGAATTATAATCAGCAACGTGGTATCTGGGATATTGTTTTTAATCCGCAAAATCCTAAAACCGTTTATGCTGCGACCACTGAAGGAATATATAAATCATTGGATGCAGGTACTTCCTGGACAATTTCTTTCAATAAAACAATGGTCATGGATCTTGAAATCGATCCCAGTGATTCTACAATTTTATATGCCGGCGTTGGAAATTTGTCCAGCCCTGATCATGGTTTATTTAAATCAACGGATGCTGGAACAATATGGAATAAACTAACAACTGGTTTACCTGGTTTTCCAAATTCAGGCCGGATTACTATAGATGTATATAAAAACAATCCAAACATCGTAATGGCAAATATCGCCAATGACTTTTCTTCTGTAGGATTGTATCGCTCAGAAAATAAAGGTCTCTCATGGTCAATTGTTAGTACAAGTGATGTTGCATCATACCAGGGTTGGTATGCAAAATGCTTAAAAATAAAAGACACCGACAGCAATAATGTCTTCGTAGGAGGTGTCTATCTTTTTCAATCTTTAACAGGAGGCAATAACCTTTTACGTTCAACAGATTTTATTCCGGAAGGCATCGATACATTACCGTGGCCCGATCTGCATGGATTAATTTCCAATCCACTTGATGCAAATAAAATTTATCTCCTTACAGATGCAGGTTTATACCGATCAAACGATTTTGGTGAAAAATGGAATTGGTGTGCAAACGGCTATAATGTTTCTCAATTTTATCACGGCTCTGTTGTTTCTTCGGATTCGAATCTTGCGCTCGGCGGTCTGCAAGACAGAAATACACACCGCTACAATGGAACATTAAACTGGATTCCTGTTGATGGTGGCGATGGAACTTTTAATGCAATCGATCAAACAAATCCAAGTATTCAATTTGCTGCTTCGCAATATTTATATATGAACCAATCCGTCGATAGCGGATATAATTTTTTCAATATTTTTATGGGTAATCAACCTGCTTTTGTTGCTCCTTATATGATTGCACCGTCCAACCATTTGGTAATGTATGCAGGTGATGAAAACCTGAACTTTTCTTATGATCAGGGAATCTCATGGAACAATTCAGGATCCGTTGATTTTTACAATCCAATACTAAGCATGGATATAAGCCATACCGATGAAAATAAAATCTATTTTGCTACAACCCCGTCAACAAATTATCCCATGCATGTTTTTTTAAGCGAAGACGGAGGGCAAACGTATGCTAATATTTCAACCGGTTTGCCAAACAGATATCCTCGTGATATTGCTGTAGATCCATTTAACGATAGCATCGCTTACATTGTTTTTTCAGGCTTCGGCACGGGGCATGTTTATAAAACAATTAATAATGGAAATACATGGACTGATGTTAGCGCAACACTTCCCGATATTCCTCTTCATACGGTTTTTGTTAATCCTGTCAATCCGAACTTAATTTTTGTTGGTTGTGATTACGGTGTTTTCGTATCTTATGATGGCGGCACTGCCTGGGAAACATTAAATGCCGGATTACCGGAGGCCGTTATGGTTTTTGATATCGAATACTCTGAAATCAATAGGTCGTTAGTAATATTTACTCATGGCCATGGAGTTTACAAACGTAATTTAGATGATTTATTCGTTGGAATACCAACATTGTCTTCATCGATAAATAGTTTTCAAATTTATCCAACAATCGTTAATCAAAATTTAACGGCTGAGTTCTTTTCCGCAAAGCAATCTGTTAAAATGATTTCTTTAATAGATCAAACAGGAAAGATTATATATTCTCAGAAAATAAATTCAACTATCGGAAAAAATAAAATTTATATTAACCTTCCTCCAATACAAAGCGGAATTTATTTTTGTAAATTAACGGGTGATAATAATTCATCAATCAAAAAAATTGTAAAAACGAATTGAGATAAAATTTATCTGTTTATTCCATTCAATCCGTGTTGCATAAAAAAGAGTATAATTAATATTGCTCCAAAGAGGGATCAATTTCTTGTGCGTATTCCAAAATTCCACCCTTTAAATTATACAAATTAGTAAAGCCAAACTTTTTTTCAAGCTCGTTGATTATAACAGCGCTGCGTCTTCCAGATTTACAATGAATAACTACCGGTTTATCACGCGATATTTTATCTGCATTATCCAAGACAAAAGCCATAGGAATTAATTCACCTTTCAGATTACATATATCATATTCATACTCTTCACGAACATCAATCAATTGAAAATCTTCTTTATCGTCAATCTTTTTCTTTAATTCCCGAACAGATATTTCTTTCATATGTTTACCTATTTATTTACAATGCTATAAGTTATAAAAATTAAAAGAAACACCATTCATAACAAAATGATTATGCATCTTCTTTTATATATCATGATACTTGATACTTGATACATGATACTTGATACAAAATTCAGTTTACACTTTCAATAGCTTCTCCAATCCATACATTTCATCCCTCAATCTTGCCGCTTCAACGAAATCCAATTCTTTTGCAGCTCGCTCCATAGATTTTTTTGTTTGACTAATCAGTTTTTTCAATTCATCCTGTCCCATATATTTTACAACAGGATCAGCAGCCATATTAATGTGTTCGCTTTCTATATAAGCTTTTGGCTCAATATATTTTCTATCCATCACCGTCGTCTGATTCATAATACTTTCCGTTGAACGAATTATCTGTGTAGGTGTAATTCCATGTTTTGTATTATACTCAGCTTGTTTTTCGCGTCGCCGATTAGTCTCATCGATAGTTCTACGCATACTTTCGGTAATATTATCAGCATAAAAAATTACTCTTCCATTCACATTTCTTGCGGCACGTCCCGCTGTTTGTGTTAAGGATCGGCTACTGCGTAAAAATCCTTCTTTATCTGCATCAAGAACAGCTACCAGCGACACTTCCGGCAAATCGAGCCCTTCGCGTAAAAGATTTATTCCAATAAGTACATCAATCTTTCCGAGGCGTAAGTCACGCAAAATCTCTACACGATCCAGTGTTTGTACTTCAGAATGTATGTAACGGCAATTAATATTTAATCGGCTCATATACTTTGTCAACTCCTCCGACATTCTTTTTGTCAGCGTGGTAACCAGTACACGATTCCCCGCTTTTACGGTCTTATCAATTTCTTCCAGTAAATCATCAACCTGATTTTTACTCGGCCTAATTTCAATAGCAGGATCCAACAATCCCGTAGGACGAATAACTTGCTCGACTAAAATTCCTTCACTTCTTTGCAATTCATAGTCGGCAGGAGTGGCGCTAACATAAATTACTTGTTTAACAAGGCTTTCAAATTCTTCAAATTTCAGAGGGCGATTATCAAGGGCTGCAGGTAATCGAAAACCATATTCGACCAGGTTTTGCTTCCTTGATCGATCACCACCATACATGGCCCTTACCTGTGGAAGAGTAGCATGACTTTCATCGATAACCATGAGATAATTATCCGGGAAAAAATCTAACAGACAGAAGGGACGTGCGCCTTTTTCACGTCCATCGAAATATCTCGAATAATTTTCGATGCCCGAACAATATCCAAGTTCGCGAATCATTTCCAGATCATACGTAACTCTGTCTTCCAGTCGCTTCGCTTCGAGGTGTTGGCCAAGTGATTTCATGTAATCCACTTGCTTAACCATATCTTCCTGAATATTCCAGATAGCCTGAAGCTGACGGTCAGGGCTGGTTACAAAAATATTGGCAGGATAAATTGTTACTGCTGGATTTTTCTCAATTGTTTTTCCTGATATAGGATCGATAGTTGTTATTTCCTCAATTGTATCACCAAAAAAACTAAATCGGTAAGCAGTATCTCCATAAGCAATAAATACATCAACAGTATCACCTTTTACACGGAACTTTCCTCTGTTAAATTCGATTTCTGTCCGTGAATAAAGCGAAGTTACAAGCTTATGCAAAAAAGCATTCCTGCCCATTCGTTCACCTTCTTTAACAACAATAATATTCTCTTTAAAGTCGGCAGGATTTCCAATGCCATAAATACACGAAACTGAACTAACAACTAAAACATCGGAACGGCCTGAAAGGAGGGAAGTAGTAGTACTTAAACGAAGCTTCTCAATTTCATCGTTTATAGAAAGATCTTTTTCTATATATGTATTTGTTTTTGGAATAAATGCTTCCGGCTGATAGTAATCGTAATATGAAACAAAATATTCTACAGCATTTTTCGGAAAAAATTGCTTGAACTCACCGTATAATTGAGCTGCAAGAGTCTTATTATGACTTAATACAAGTGTCGGTCGTTGAATTCTCTCAACTACATTGGCAATCGTAAAAGTTTTTCCTGAGCCGGTAACACCAAGCAATGTTTGCGCATGATCGCCACGAAGCACTCCTGCAGTCAGTTGCTCTATAGCCTCCGGCTGATCTCCGGTTGGCTGAAAGTCTGATGTAATTTGGAAAGGCAATTGGTTGGTAGTTATTAGAAATTAGTTAATGGTTATTTGTAAATAGTTATTAGTCTAATAGATTCTATTTTAAAAGACAATTCCAATATATAATTAATCATTAACAAATTACTAATAACCAATAACTATTGCTGGGCAAAAATTGGTTCATTCCAAATTTCCCACGATTTTTCTGCTTGCAGTCTGAGCATGCGGAAACCGTTATGTATAAAAGCGCCGGCTTCTTTTCCTTTTTCTAAAAACTTCGTCTGAGCCGGATTATAAACCAAATCAAAAAGAAGATTTTTATGAGTCAGAAATTCATAAGGTATATTCGGACATTCGTTTACGTTAGGATACATTCCCAACGGAGTTGTATTTACAACAATCTGAAACGCCCTCATTGTATTCGAATTCAAATCGGCATAGGAATAATGGAATCTTGATTCTTCTCTTGTAACAAAGAAATGTTCAATGTTAAGTTTTCTAAAAACATAACTGACTGCTTTTGCAGAGCCACCTGTTCCAAGTATTAAAGCACGTCGATGATGCGGTCGTAAAATAGGACGAATGGCTAGTTCAAATCCCCAGGCATCAGTATTATAACCGAAAAGTTCGAATTTAGTATCATCTGTTCTTACAATTCGAATCGTATTTACCGCACCGATTTTTTGTGATATATCGTCAAGATTATCCAACATTGGAATAATATCTTGTTTAAACGGACTAGTTACATTTAATCCGATTAATTCAGGTACCTCGCGGATGATTTTTTTTAAATCATAGATATTTTCTGTATCATAATTTTCGTACTCACAATCATCCCGTTCTTCTCGTTGAAATTTTTCCGTAAAAAACTTACGTGAATAAGAATGCTCCAAAGGATGACCAAATAAACCATAACGTTTCATTGTATTGTTATTAAATGTTTAAATTATATTAAGAATGCTCATTTTTATTAAATCTTGATTTGATTAATCCTATAATTATTGGCAAGACAGATAATCCAATTATTCCCAAAGTGACTAAAGAGAAATGCTCTTTTACCCATTGATTATTTCCAAATGCATATCCTGCCAGAGTAAATATTCCAATCCATAATAAATTTCCGGTAATGCAAAAAAGTATAAACCGTTTGTAGACCATACTTCCCAAACCCGCAACAAACGGAGCAAAGGTCCTTACAATTGGTACAAATCGGGCTATGATTACCGTTTTACCTCCATGTTTCTCATAAAATTTATGGGTTCTATCCAGGTATTCTCTTTTAATCCACTTCTTCTTAGATTCTATCAGGCGATGGCCAATAAAATTTCCGACTGCAAAATTTAAATTATCACCAATTATAGCTGCTGAAAATAGAATTATCATTAAAAGGCCCAAGTGTAATAATCCCGCTCCGGCTAAAGCTCCGGCTGCAAATAAAAGTGAATCTCCAGGTAAAAATGGAGTAACAATTAAACCTGTTTCACAAAAAATGATCAAGGCAAGAATTAAGTATGTAACTTTATCGTATTGTTGAACTATCTCAAAAAGATGTTTATCAATATGAAGTATAAAATCAATAATCTGTTGAATGAAATCCATTACAAGATTGAAAGTTTATTAAAAAAGTTTAAAAGGAAATACTTAAATGTAGGATGGTGCTATTTAATTTAAAAAATTCTATTAAAACTTTTACGATCGTTAATCTGTTACAAATTTCACAAAAAAATTGATTGTATGTTACTGTTAACAATAAAAACTATTAATTTTACTTTTCATTTCATTTTAACCACAGAATGTGAAACTCAAGATCGGTGATACTGTTCGTTTTTTAAACGAAGCAATTGAAGGAACAATTTCTCGCATTCTCAGCAATGAGAAAGTGGAAGTAACAGACTCTCATGGATTTACACATATCAGCGATGAAAAACATCTTGTTTTGATTGAACTTGTTCTTGATGAAAGGCACTTCGAAGAACAACATAGTCAAATAGAATTGTCAGAGGAAAGTAAAATTATTTCTTTTCAAAAAAATTCTAATGATTTTATTCAATCACTCGAAATCGATAATACTATTTATGCCGCTGTTCGTTTAATGAATGAAAAAAGTCCGCTCACAACTGACATTGAATTACACATCATTAATAATACAACCTATTCAATTTGCTTCACAACTTCCAGACGACATGAAGATATTCGTTCCGGATTAAGTAAAGGACAACTCAAACCAAGGACTGAAGAGTTCATTGGTATATTTTCACAAGACGAACTACACCGATTTGAAGGCTTTGAATTTCAGTTTCTATTTTTTGGTGAAAATGAATACAAACCCCGGCCTCCGGCAGTAAAAAGTTTACAATTCAGCTCTTCGGATTTCCTAAATACTGAATTCAGAAAACTTTTTTATCAAAAGGATGATACAGTTTTGTTAATGCCTCTATACGTTTTTTCTTCCCCTGACAATATAGATGTATCAAAGCTTCTTGAAAAATTTAAAAAAGATGCTGACGAAGAAGAAAAAAGAAATGCTGCTTCCAAAGGTAAAGGCAAACAGGAAAAATTTACAGTGCTTACCCGTCAGAAAGTTGTTGATCTGCACATAGAAGAACTGGTCAAAGACCATTCGTCTATGAATAATTCACAAATAATTTCTTATCAGCTGAATTATTTCCTTTATGAAATGGATCAGGCCTTACTAAACAAATTTCATAAAATTACATTCATCCACGGAGTGGGAAATGGTGTGTTAAGAAGCTCTATTCGAGAAGAGTTAAAACGTTTCCCGAATATCCGTTTTGCAGAAGCTCCGCAGGAAAAATTCGGATATGGCGGAACTGAGGTGGAGTTTCTTTAAAATATGTAAGTATGCTTCCTATTATTAGATTGGCAGTACCAACTAATTTTTCATTTTCTAACTTTTATTAATAGCCCAATATCTTTAACATACTCTTTGCACTCTGTTCTTTTGCAAAAAGCCTGGTGGTCAGTTCTCCTTCTTCGTCACGATCTATAATTACAACCTTCGGTGCCGGTACCAGACAATGTTGAATCCCTCCATAACCTCCGATACTTTCCTGATAAGCCCCCGTATGAAAAAAGCCAATGTATAATGGATCCTTTGTCAAATTGTTTTCTTCCGGAAGATAAACCTGGTTTACATGAGACTCAGTATTGTAATAATCATCGCTGTCACAAGTCAAACCGCCAATATTAATACGTGTATTTTCCTTATCCCAGTGATTGATGGCAAGGAGTATAAACTTTTGTTTAATGCCCCACGTATCAGGCAAAGCAGTGATAAAAGAACTATCAATCATATACCATAACTCATTATCATTTTGTTGTTTAGTCTCAACTACCGAAAACAAAGTTGCACCGCTTTCTGCTACCGTAAAGCTTCCGAATTCAGTAAAGATATTGGGTTCATCAACTCCCTGAGCCCTGCATGCTGTCTTTATCTGCTTGATAATTTGTTCAGCCATGTATTCATAATCATATTCAAAACCGAGCGTTTTTCTGATTGGCCATCCGCCTCCAATATCCAATGAATCCAAGCTAGGGCAAACTTTTTTCAGCTCACAGTAAACTTCAACGCATTTATTGAGCTCACTCCAGTAATATGCTGTGTCTTTAATGCCTGTATTAATGAAAAAATGAAGCATTTTAAGCTGAAAACGAGTACTTTTCTTTAAATGTTTAAGGTAATAGTCCTTAATTTTATCGTATCGGATACCTAATCGGGAAGTATAAAATTCAAAATTCGGTTCTTCTTCCGCAGCTATACGAATTCCAACTTTTACTTTTTTCCTTCCCTTAATTTTCTTTTCATAATGTGGGAGCTCATTAATGCTGTCGAGAACCGGTATAACATTTTCAAAGCCATCATTAATAAGATCTACAATGTTTTCAATATACTGTGGTCGTTTATAGCCATTGCATATTATATAAACACTCTTATTGATCTTTTTCTCGGCAAATAATGAACGAACAATAGGTATGTCAAAGGCAGATGATGTTTCCAGATGAATATCATGTTTTAATGCCTCATGGAGAATATAACTGAAATGAGAACTTTTCGTACAATAACAATACGTATAACTTCCTTTATAATCGGCTTTAGCGATAGCAACATTGAAAATCCGTTTTGCTTTCTTAATTTGCGATCCAATTTTAGGCAGGTAAGTAATCTTTAATGGTGTTCCGTATTGTTTTATAATATCCATAAGATCAATTCCATAAAAGTGAAGTTGATTATCGATTACTTCAAATCCTTCCTGAGGAAAGTAAAACGTCTGTTCGATCAGATCGCGGTAGGTGTTCTTCATCTGTGATGAGGTAAATGGTTAATTGAAAATCCGTTAATGTAAGTAAGACGGATCGTTAGTTTTTTGCTAATGTAAGTAACTTACTTTTATTGACTACGTTGTAAAAAATATTTTTATCTTGAAATAAACTTAAAATAAGAATGAAAAAAATCAGATTCATCGAAGTGAAGTCCGAAATAGGTGCAGGCACGCGTGGCGCCAGCATGGGACCCGATGCTATTAAGATTGCCGCCCTCGATTATGGAAGTAATCTGTTCCGGAAAATAGAGTCAATTGAAGTCCAGGTAGAAAATCAGCTACTCTTCGAATCAACCGGAAGTCTTTATGCCAAAAGGATAAAAGGACTGCTCGCCATTCTCGAACGTACCGCCAATCTGGTAAAAACTTCTCTTAAAAATAATGAGTTTCCGATTATTCTGGCCGGCGACCATAGTACTTCTGCCGGAACCATTTCGGGTATTCGCATGGCTTACCCAAAACAACGCCTCGGAGTGATTTGGATCGATGCTCATGCTGATCTTCACTCTCCATGGACGAGTCCTTCCGGGAATATGCATGGTATGCCTTTGGCCGCTGTTCTGGGCGAAGATAATTCCCAAAACAAAATGAATAAACCCGATAAAGAGACACTCGAATATTGGTCAAGAATTAAAAAAATCGGAAACATTTCGCCTAAAATAGAATACAGCGATATCGTTTATATCGGCATCCGCGATGTTGAACCGGAAGAATCTTATCTGTTAAAGAAACACAAGGTGAAAACTTTTAGTACCAATGAAGTGAAGCGCAATGGAGTGGAGAAGATTGCCCGCGACGCCCTTGCTCATCTTAACCGTTGCCACAATATCTATATTTCTTTCGATGTAGATTCAATGGATTCATCCATCAGTAAAGGAACCGGAACACCCGTAAGAAATGGTATCACCGAAAAAGAAGCCGGAAGTCTTCTTGTTCGACTTATCCAAAATGAACGCGTCGTCTGTTTCGAAATAGCCGAAGTAAACCCAACCCTTGATAAAGAAAATCTCATGGCTGAGAATACCTTTGAAATTCTCCAACGAGTCGTAAGCCAGCTCACTACTTAATTATGAAAGAAATTAATTTTCTTCAGTTTGAGAATCCATTGAAAGATGTCATTGCTCTTGCAATCAAAAACCTTTATACTACAGAAGTTCCCGTTAACGAAATCCTATTTCAGGAAACAAAAAAAGAATTTGAAGGCGATGTCACACTTGTTGTTTTTCCCTGGACAAAAGTTTCAAAAAAATCGCCTGAAGCAACGGCTATCGATATAGGCGATTATATAAAATCATCAACATTTCCTCTCGAAAGTTATAATGTCGTAAAAGGTTTTCTAAACCTCAAAATTGAAAGTGCTTTTTGGATAAACTTTCTCCTCTCTGTAAGTACGGATAATAATTTACTTTTTTCTTCTTCTTCCATTCAAGCCGGAAAACCACCCGGTTATCTGATGGTCGAATATTCCTCTCCTAATACCAATAAACCTTTACACCTCGGACATATTCGTAACAACCTTTTAGGATTTTCTGTCTCACAGATTCTAAAAGCTAACGGAAATAAAGTCGTAATGGTTAACCTTGTTAACGACCGTGGTATCCATATTTGTAAATCAATGCTTGCCTGGGAAAAATTTGGCAACAATGAAACTCCTGCTTCCACAGGAATGAAAGGTGATCACCTTGTGGGTAAATATTATGTACTCTTCGATAAAAAATTCCGTGAGCAAGTTGAAGACCTCATCAAAAATGGAATGAGCAAGGAAGAGGCCGAAAAAAAAGCACCGCTACAGAAAGAAATTGAAGAAATGCTTCGAAAATGGGAAGCAGGCGATAGCCACACGAAAGACTTGTGGAAGACAATGAACAATTGGGTTTACGAAGGTTTTGCAGTAACCTATAAAAAGCTTGGTGTTTCTTTCGATAAAATCTATTACGAATCCGACACGTATCTGCTTGGGAAAAAAATGGTTGAAAATGGACTCACCGAAAAAGTTTTTTTTCGCTCCGATGATGGCTCTGTACGCATCGATCTCACAGATGCCGGACTCGAACAAAAAGTTCTTCTACGCAGCGATGGCACCAGTGTATATATTACTCAGGATATTGGAACGGCACAACTAAGGTTCGATGATTATCCCGGACTCGAAAAATTAATTTATGTCGTCGGCAATGAGCAAGAGCATCATTTTAAAGTTTTACGGGAAATATTCCGCAAACTAAATCGCCCATGGGCGGATGGACTTTTTCATCTTTCCTACGGAATGGTAGATCTTCCTTCCGGAAAAATGAAATCGCGAGAAGGAACTGTTGTCGATGGCGATGATCTTATTGCAGAAATTGTAGAGCAAGCTGAAATGACTACCAAAGCACAAGGCAAACTCGACGATTATGATAACGAAGTAGCAAAAGATCTTTATCACACTCTGGGAATGGGTGCTTTGAAATACTTTATTTTAAAAGTAGATCCAAAGAAAAGAATGCTTTTTAATCCGGCAGAAAGCATTGACCTCAATGGAAATACAGGTCCATTTATACAATACACATATGCAAGAATTCGTTCAGTTTTGCGTAAAGGAAATTCAATAAAAAAAGTTGAATCTGATTTTTCCTCTCATAAATTATCGAAAGAAGAAAAATCGCTTATTCATTTAATCTATTTATATCCCCAAACTGTGCGAGAAGCAGGAGAAAATTATAGTCCGGCCCTGGTAGCAAATTATGTTTACGAAGTAGCTAAAGCATACAATCATTTTTATCATGACCATGTAATTGTCGACGAAAGTCAGCTCGAAACTTCTTCATTTCGATTGAAAATTAGTGAGCTAACATCTTCGGTAATCAGAGAATCGATGAATTTATTAGGAATTAATGTCCCGGAAAGAATGTAAATGAAAAAATTTCCTGATTTATTTCTTATTACATTTTTAATTGGAGCATCGTTGATGATTTCTTTTAAAAATAGAAATGAAGAAATAGTTCAAACATATAAATCAACCGGAAAAATTAAAACACCTGTTATACCGGATTCATTGTTTCGTTCAGGTGATATTATATTTCGTGATGGAAGGGGAGTTATTAGTTATGCTTTTCGCAAACTATCATTAACCGATCCCCGATATTCACATGCAGGCATTATACATAAAGAAAATGGTATGGTATTCGTTTACCACATTTTAGGTGGTGAACGAGGAATGAATAATAAAATGAGAAAAGACCCCCTCAGTTATTTTTGCAACCCCCATCAATCAAATTCCTTTGCAGTTTACCGTATGGATCAAAGCGGAAAAAAAATAGATTCACTGGCTGCGTATTATTTTTCGAAAAATTTAGAATTCGATACCGGTTTTAACCTTTCCACAGACGATAAGATGTATTGTACTGAGCTTATCTATAAAATTCTTATAAAAGTTTCCGGACAAGAAAATTTTTTACCTTTAACAACTTTTTCAGGTGTAAAATATGAAGCATGTGATAATATTTATCTTTCTTCACATTCAAAAAAAATATATTCAATCAATTACTCTTTTTAACTCATAAAATGAAAAACAATAAATATTCAATTCGCATTCTTTTATTCATTGCTATTTCTATTGCAGCTTGTGGCGGAAAAGATACTCCGCGTTCATTAGCAGAAAAATTTCTCAAAGCTATGAGTATAGAAGATTATGAAACAGCTAAAAAATATGGTACCGAAGAAACTGAGAAACTTCTTGATATGATGTCAGGATTTAAAAAAATGAGTGCTGACTCTACAGGTAAAAATTTAAAATTCGAAATTCTACGTGAAAAAATTGATGGAGACAATGCTATAATTTATTATAAAGAAGAAGGAAAAGATGGTGAATTGCAATTGCCCGTTGTCAAAGTTGAAGGAAAATGGAAGGTATTGCTAAGCAAAGAATCAATTAACAGCTCTGAAGGTGTTAATACAATTGAAAGTGGAGCTACTAACACTGATACTTTAAAATAGAATAAAAATCATGATTTAAAGAATGTTGCTTTTAACTCATTCCTCAAAAAAAAGAAACCGATTAGAATAATTTATATCTGTGTTTTATTGAAATTAGAACATGAAAAAAACTCCAAAATTATTTTACGCTAACTTTCAACAAACATTCATCTTCAAGATAACATTCCAATAAATCACCTGCTTTAACCTGACTAACACCTTCCGGTGTGCCTGTAAAAACCAAATCGCCTTTTCTTAGTGTAATAAATTTTGAAACGTAACTGATTATTTTTTCAAAAGTATTAATCATTAAAGTACTGTCTCCTTTTTGAACAGTTTTACCATTTATATCAAGGTGAAAGAGTATTTTATTTTTATTCTTTAAATCATTTAATGAAATAATATTGCCCACCGGCGCTGAATGATCAAACGCTTTTGCCGGCTCCCAGGGAAGTCCTTTTTCTTTTTGCTTCTGCTGAATGTCTCTCGCCGTAAAATCTATTCCGACAGTCAATGCATCATAATACCGTGATGCAAACTCTTCCGATATATTTTTGCCTTCTTTAGAAATACGTAAAACGATTTCAATCTCATGATGTATGTCATTCGAAAACGCCGGGATATAAAATACCTGACCTTTTGGCAATAATGCCGTATCCGGCTTAAGAAAAAAAATAGGCTCACCGGGGATTTCATTATTAAGCTCCAATGCGTGCTTCACATAATTACGACCAATACAAATGAATTTCATTTTTAAATAGAATAAGATAATAGCAAATTAATAAACTTTATCCCGAAAACATCCGGAATAATTTTCCATATCATTTCTTCCCTCCACGCAACCTCAACTGGGTAATTACAGTCTTAGTATTCGTCGCAAAATCACCTTTCATCATCCAATCATAGTAGGAGGGCTCTGCAGTAAATATTTCATTGACTAATCGACCTTTATATTTTCCAAAATTAAATACTTCATCGCCCTTCTCATTAAAAACTATTCTTCCGGCAAGGTCTACATTTTTATTGATACTGCTGAATTGCGAAAGAAAATCAACATCATTTTTCAGTGTTTCATATTTTTCTAATTGAGAAATTAGAACTTCAAAAGTAGCATTGGTATCTGCTTCGGCAGTATGTGCATTAACAAGACTCTTGTTGCAATAAAACATATAAGCAGCCGCAAGAGTACGTTGCTCCATCTTATGGAAAATATTTTGCACATCAATAAGTTTCCTTGAACTTAAATCGAAGTGGATATCACACCTCGTAAATTCTTCAATAAGCATCGGAATATCAAATTTATTTGAATTATATCCCGCCAGGTCACAACCTCCGATAAAGGAATTTATTTCTTTAGACAATTCACAAAAAGTCGGACTATCAGCCACATCTTTATCAAAAATTCCGTGAATTTTTGAAACTTCTTCCGGAATGGGTATAGTCGGATTTATTTTAAAAACTTTTGAATCTTTTTTTCCATTTGCCGAAATTTTCAATAAAGCAATTTCCACAATCCGATCACTTCCTATATTTAAACCTGTTGCCTCTATATCTAGGAAAACAAGCGGGCGTTTTAAATTTAAATTCATAACTTATTTGGATGACTTTACTTTTATATTTCTTTTAATTTCTATCGGAGGATATTCATTATGAACTACAATATCTTCTGTATAAGGTAAAAAATTATATCCTTCAGCACGTAAGGTATATACTCCCGGTTTTACAGCAAAGACAAACTGGAATGTAGAAGTAACAGGACGATATTCGGAAAGTTCTAATGTCTTAAAATTTTCCAATGTAATTTTTGTTATTTCAATTTTTCCACCAAGACCTGTTATTGATCCTGTTATTAGTTGGCAAAAAGAATGATTTAGTGTATCCAGAAATTCTACTTTATAGATATCCCTTTCGCCGTATCCATCCGGTTTGACCGCAGAAACAAAAGCAAATCTTTCATCACCTGTCAATGAAATAAATTTATTGTCATCTGCATCGTTAATTGGAAAACCTATATTTACAGGTTCAAGCCAGTTTTTTAATGAATCACTCCAATCAGAATAAAAAATGTCAAAGCCTCCCATACTATTCCAACCTTTGGAACTAAAGTATAATCTTTTTCCATCTAAGGAAAGAAAAGGAATATCTTCATCATAAATTGTATTTATTGTATTTCCAAGATTAATTGCATTCCCCCAAACTCCGTTTTTGCCTTTTTTAATCATCCAGATATCTGTACCTCCATGACCGTCTTTCCTTGTACTTGAAAAAAAGATAGTGGATCCATCATTCGACATACAGGCACCACCTTCATACACATTTGAATTAATCTGCGGAAAAAGTAATTCAAATTTTTGCCACATTTTTCCTTTTAAACTTGAAGTTCCTAAATCACCGAATATATCAAGGGTTTCAAAATAAATAAATACCATATCACCCAAAGATGTATACCCAACCGATTCTTCATCCCATTCCGAATTAATACCGGCACCCATATTTTTTGACTTACCCCAAGCTGTATCTTTCCAAAGTGAACGATATATGTCTGCAGTATATAAGCCGAGTTCTTCAATATATCCTCCAACATTTCCCTTTCGACGAGAAGTAAATACAATTGATTTTTCATCAGCAGAGATAAATGGATTGTATTCTTCAAATGGGGAATTAATATTTCTTCCAAGATTTGTAAATCTACAGTGAACAGGATTAGATGAGAGTTCTTTACCATTTATACACATCTCTATCATACGCACAGGATTTAAAAAATCTTTAATAAGCTTTGATCGTGACGTTTCTTTATAAGTATTGAAAGCATTAATAGCTTCGTCCCACTTTTCATTATACATGTATGCTAAACCTAGAAAATAAATCCATTCCTTTTTAGCAACTTTCGATTGATTGGCTATCTCAAGATACTTCATAGCCGCTCGTTTATCAATGGAAGTTTCTAAATAACAAAAGCCAATCCTATAAATATAATCTATATTTTGAGGATCCGTTTTATAAAGCTCCAGATAAGAATTTAAAGCATTCTTATAATCCGATGCCGCAAACTTTATTGAGCCTTCTTTTTTTAATTTTTTTATTTCTGATTTGGAAAGTAGGTGTGGTTTTGTTTTCTGTGCAATAACGACAGCTGGTGCAATAGAAAGAAAAAGAAAAAGAAATAATCCTTTAACCATAGATAAAATTAAACGAATAAAATATCAAATCTGCCGTGATGCATCAAATTGTTCAAGGTAATCGGCAATACGTCTTAAAAAACTACCGCCCAAACTACCATCAACTACACGATGATCATAGGATAAAGATAAAAACATCATTTGTCTGATTCCTATAGTATCGCCCTCCGGAGTTTCAATTACAACAGGTTTTTTGCGAATAGCTCCTAATGCCAGTATTGCAACTTGTGGCTGGTTGATTATCGGAGTGCCCATCACATTTCCAAAAGTTCCAACGTTGGTAATTGTAAATGTTCCATCCTGAATTTCTTCAGGCTTTAATTTATTATTTCTCGCACGGTTGGCAAGATCGTTTACCATCTTAGTAATTCCAATCAGATTCAAATAATCCGCATTTTTTATTACCGGAACAATAAGGTTTCCCGACGGAAGTGCAGTCGCCATTCCAATATTTATATCTTTCTTAATAATAATTTTAGTTCTATCAACCGAAATGTTAATCATCGGAAAATCTTTAATCGCTTTACATACAGCTTCAATAAACAATGGCGTAAATGTAATTTTTTCTTTTTCTCTCTTTTCAAAATCACCCTTAACGAGTTCACGCCACTTTACCATATTGGTTACATCCGCTTCAACAAAAGAGGTCACATGAGGCGATGTATGTTTTGACATTACCATGTGGTCGGCAATAAGTTTCCTCATGCGATCCATCTCAATAATTTCTACATTTCCACTTGATGAAATAGTTGGCGGAACAGACTTAACAGTGCCTGTTGAAATTGGAGTTTGGATTTCAACCTGACTACTTTTATTTTCCAAATGCTTTAGAAGGTCTTGTTTCGTTAAACGATTATTCGATCCGCTTCCTTGAATTTGTTCAAGTTCTTTAATACTCAAGCCACTTTCTTTCGCAATATTCCGAACAAGTGGAGAATAAAATCTTCCTTCTGATGATGTTTTTGGAATTGTATCTACATTCATTGGGCTTGCACTCATTGCTTGTTGTTGCAAATGTTTTCCATTAGAAGATGAATTGGAAGTTTTCTCCGGTACGGAAGATGATGGAGTAGGAGTTACAACTTGATCTTCTTTCTCAGAAGCAATCATAGCGATTACCTCTCCGACTTTTACAACCTGACCTTCAGAAAAAAGGCACTTGGTTAATATTCCCGAAGCAGGCGAAGGGACTTCGGTATCGACTTTATCAGTCGCAATTTCCAGAATAGACTCGTCGGCTTCCACACGATCGCCTTCCTTCTTTAACCATTTGAGAATAGTTGCTTCTGCAACACTTTCTCCCATTTTGGGCATGATTAGTTTGACCATTCCGGATATTTTATAATATTTAGTAAAACACAAATTTAGAAATAATTCAGGTTATCAAGCAGTCATACGGCCTAAATTTCTCCAACCCCTGCGAAGGATGTTTAAGTCTGTATAAACTCTGTAATCTCTGGCATATAAGGAATTTAACCTGTTAATTGTTAATTCATCGTTAATCTTGCTATGAAGGCTATCAAGCGGATTTAATACTCCACTTTTAATTTTAGGCAGCATTAATACCCTTCCGGCATAACCGACCCAAGATATTTTGCCTGAAAGTACTTTGAAAATATTCTTTATAAACTCAAGTCCGTTTCTTTGAGTTAAAATGACAAGTGGACAAGTTACTAGTAAAAGAAGGCTGATTAAAATATCCATCAATCGTTTATTTCTTCGATTTACTTTTTTATTGATATCATTAATATCTATAATATAAAGTTCGCCCGGATCTTCAACGCTGCTGCTTCCAATAATAAAAAGACTTTCAGGAGGAGCAATCTTATATTCAACATTTGAACCTGATGTCAACGACATAAAATTAATTATTTCCTGAGATGAAACATCCTTACCACAGAAAATGATTTCTTCGATTCTATAAACTTCTATTAATTCCTGAAGCCTGTCTGCTTTTCCCAGAAAATATTGTGAATATTCAGGCGAAATCTTTAAACCTTCCTCTGTAAAAGAAGGTTTTACAAAACCAATAAAGTGATGCATAGTTTCGGAGAGTTTTAATAAGGAAAGAATCCTGTTTCCTTCTTCATCATTTCCGACTATTATCAATCTCTTTTTTGTTTCTTCTGCAAGAGAGAATTTTTTTGAAAATAAATTAATTATAAGCCTAGATGTAATAATTATTGCACTGGCCCAAAAGGCTCCCAAAAGAATTAATGCCCTGGAAAACCTCAATTCTTCCGGTAATAGCGCATAAATAATTAATATTAAAACAGTACCCGAAAATATTCCCCGAACTATCCGCGAAGGCTTTATAGGTAAATCGTATCCTCCGCTGAAAAATATTGTAACAACCCATATTAAACAATAAAGAGGAACAGCAACAAGTAGAAAAGCTTCCGGATAATGAATGGAGAAATTACTGCTCCAATAATTTTTCATTATATAAATTCCTGTATACACTAAGATCAAATCCAGAATCGGCAAAAAAGCAAATTTTATAAACCGTGAAATCAATGCAGTGAAAGCCCGAAGATAAATGGCTATTCGAATGAAAAAAGAAAATAATGAAGCATTCGATTTAGAAAAATGTTTTTTTGCAAAAATGATCATTGCATTATAAAAAACAAATACATAATTAACGCTGCTTCTTTTAGTACTCTCTCCTTTATAGTGAATGATTCGTGTTTCAGGAAAATAATAATTTTTGAATCCCGATTTCTGAATGCGGTAAGATAAATCAATGTCTTCTCCATACATAAAAAAATCTTCGTCCAATAAACCGCTTTTATCAAGAGCCTTGTGTCTCAAAAACATAAATGCACCTGCTAGTATGTCAACTTCATTGGTTTTATTTTCATCCAAAAATCCCAGATGATATTTACCAAAAGTTTTGGATTTCGGAAAAAGTGCCGATAAACCAAATATTTTATAAAATGCAACATCGTAGGTGGGAAGGCCACGTTTGGATTCAGGCAAAAATCTTCCACTGCCGTCTATCATCTTTACACCTAAAGCTCCTGCTTCAGGATGGCTGTCCATAAATTCTATTATTTTAGAAAAAGTATCTTCTTCTACAACAGTATCCGGATTGAGCAGCAAAATATACTCTCCGGATGATTTCACAATAGCCTGATTATTCGCTTTTGAGAAACCATTATTATGATTGTTGGAAATTATTTTAACCGCCGGAAATTTCTGTTGGACCATTTCTACAGACCCATCCACAGAATTATTGTCTACAACCCAAATTTCAAAATCCAGATTTGTACACGCCTTCTGAACAGAATGCAGGCACTGTTCAAGAAAGTATTTTACATTGTAATTGACAATGATTACAGATAGTTTCACCGAGAAAAATTAGTTGATTCATTAATTAATAACCTATTCGATTTCATTTTATGCAGAAATTGTTTTATAGAATTAACATTAATAGATTATGTAATTAGATAATTTATCAAAACTTAAAAATGACATTTTTATTTGATTTAAAAATGCAATGCCTGTTTTTTTTTACACCCGTAAAAGTGAACAAATAAATAATCAATTCGCTTACTATCGCAACATCGAATTCTCATAAGGAACACGATTTAATATCGACCTTCCGAGAGTTACCTCATCAGCATATTCAAGTTCATCACCAATAGAAACTCCTCGAGCTATGGTGGAGAAACGAAATCCGGTAAATCCTGATTGATGAATTTTTTTATAGATAAAAAAAGCTGTTGTATCTCCTTCCATGGTTGCACTTAAGGCCATTATTATTTCTTTTACCTCCGGATGACTCAATCGCTCTATTAAGGTTGATATATTTAGGTTCCCCGGGCCAATGCCATCCATAGGTGAAATAATCCCGCCTAATACATGATACCTTCCCTTAAATTGATTTGTATTCTCAATGGCAATAATATCACGAATGTCCTCAACAACACAAATTAATGATTCATCCCTTCTAGGGTCAGAACAAATTCCACATAATTCAGTGTCTGATATATTATTACATACTTTACAATACCTGATCTCTTCACGAAGTCTTTGAATGGAAAGCCCAAGACGCTTAACATCCTCCTGGGGAGTTTTTAAAAGATGAAGCACCAGCCTTAATGCCGAACGTTTGCCAATTCCCGGCAAGCGGCTGAATTCTAGTACAGCTTCGTCAAGTATTTTCGATGAAAAACTACTCATTGGTTATTGTTAATAAAATTGAAGTAATTCGTTAACTCTATTGGGGCTAAATTACTTACTTCGGTTCTTATACACAACCTGTTTCATGTCCCCATCGCTAATTCTTTTATGCGTTTCTGCTTATTCTATTCTTTTGTTTTATGTCGTTTGGCGGACTAGCAGAAATGCTGATAATGAATCTTACTTTATCGGTAATAAATCATCGAAATGGTACCTCGTAGCCTATGGAATGATAGGCGCTTCCTTGTCGGGAGTAACTTTTATGTCTGTACCCGGACTCGTAGGTCCAACCCATTTTACTTATATGATGGTTGTTTTCGGTTATCTGATTGGATATACCGTTATAGCAAACGTTCTACTTCCTACGTATTACAAAATGAATCTAACTTCCATTTATTCATACCTCGAAAACAGGTTGGGCTTCTGGAGTTATAAGACAGGTGCATTCTATTTTATTTTATCCCGTGCCATTGGAGCATCTTTCCGGTTATTCATAGTTGTAAACGTTTTGCAAACATTTGTTTTTGATAGCTGGGGTATACCATTTTGGGTTACAGTTGCTACTTTTATTTTTCTCATTCTACTTTATACTTATAAGGGAGGTGTAAAAACTATTGTATGGACAGATACACTTCAAACCTCGTTTATGTTATTGGCAGTAGTTTTATCTGTTGTTTTAATTTTCAAAGAATCCGGCATGTCTTTCAGTAATATCGTACGTAAAATTACTGACGAAGGCTATACTCAGATGGTGAATAATGACTGGCGTGCAAAGTCTTTCTATCTGAAACATTTCTTTGGTGGTATTTTTATTGCCATTGCAATGACCGGCCTGGATCAGGAAATGATGCAAAAAAATATCAGCGTAAAAACACTGAAAGATTCTCAGAAAAACATGTATATTTTTAGCATAGTTTTAGTCTTTATCAATCTGCTTTTTCTTTTCCTTGGAGCATTATTATATCAGTTTGCTCATGCAAAAGGAATAGCAATTCCTCCTCCCGGAAAAGAGGATAACCTTTTTCCATTAATTGCTTTAAATTATCTTGGTATTGCCGCCGGTATTTTTTTTATTATTGGATTAATCTCTGCTGCTTATCCAAGTGCCGATGGTGCTCTTACAGCTCTTACATCTTCATTTTGTATTGATTTTCTGGGCCTAAAAAAGAAGAACTGGTCCGAAAAAAAACAAAAAAATGTGAGGTATACGGTCCATATTAGTTTTGCCATTCTTTTATTGCTTCTTATCGTCATTTTCAGAATAATTAATGATGAAGCAGTAATCAGTAAATTATTTACCATAGCAGGGTATACCTATGGCCCATTGCTGGGTTTGTTTTCATTTGGATTAATAACAGGCAGAAGTCTTCATGATCGATGGGTTCCGGTCATATGTCTGCTTTCCCCGTTTATCTGCTACTTCCTCAATGAACACTCCATACAGTGGTTTAATGGCTATAAATTTGGCTTTGAACTGCTCATTTTAAATGGATTTCTTACATTTTTAGGCTTGTTGGCAATTTCTTTAAAGAGGAAACCGTTTTGAACGTCATCAACGTATAAAACATAGTATTTAATAAAAAAATATACTATGAAAAATCTACTTTTTACCGTTTTCTTCTTTGCAGGAACATTTTGTTTCGCAGATCAAAATGCCAATAAGGATGTAAAAATTATCAACGGAAAAGATTATTTTGATACTTCTTCCCATCAACAAATTCCATCGGGTGAAATTAAAAATATCGATGGAAAACAATTTCAGGTTTACCAAGTAGAGAAAGGTGACAATTGGTATGCCATTGCTAGAAAATTTGATATCCCTTATGCTTTGCTTCGTTCCGCAAATAAAGAAATAGGAGATAAGCTTAGTTTAGGTAATCAAATTTTTATTCCTGTAAATAATTTCCAGACATCAAATCCTGTTATTCAAAAAAAAATTAATGATTCTCCAAAAACATCTTCCTCTGCAAATACAGAAGCGAACTTTCATATTGTAATTCAATCGCAAACTCTTTTCAGTATTTCCAGGATGTATGGTAAATCCGTCGATCAAATTAAAAAATGGAATAACCTTCCATCAAATTCAATCAGTATCGGACAAAAACTAATTGTTTCAAATAAAGAATTCAATGAAAATAATTCCGTAAAAGGAAATGTAATTCCTAAGACAACCAGCATTTCGAAAGTGAAGGAAATACAGCCATCAGTAAATATGTCTCAAAACAAAATATCTGAAGATGCAAAAATAGAATCCGCTAAAGATGTAAAAGAGAATGATACAAACATAAGTTCTGAAAATAAACTTTCTGAAATTAATAAAGCTTCAGACGAAAAAATTGTTTTCGCAAAAGGCCGATATGAAGTGAAAGAAAATGGCTTGGCGACTTTTATGGTTGAAGATGATTCTAATTCCAATAAATATTACGCTTTACATCGTACAGCTCCGGTAGGTACTATTGTACGAGTTTTAAATACAACCAATTCAAAAAAGATTTTTGTCAAAATAATAGGAACATTACCAGACACAAAAGAAAATGAAGGATCGCTAATTAAAATTTCAAAAGCAAGTGCCGATAAACTTGATGTTTCTGAAAAAAGCTTTCCTGCCGATCTGCTTTATGGCATTAATAAATAAAAAATTTCTACGTTATTACCGGATCAATATAACAAGGGCTTTTTACAAATTCATCTACTGTTCCGTCTTCATATTCAACTTTTACATGAACCTTTGATCCGCCCTCATAATTTTTAATAATAATTGACTTTCTATCTTCGGATAACTTTCCCTGTATCGGAACAAAATTTTTCTCATACATAAGAAGACGAATTGCTTTTGCGGGGTGTTTGAGATAAATCTGAAAATCTTGTTTTTGAATCTTATCAGACTTTTCCTGAGCAACTATAGATGTATTGCATAGTAATATAAAAATAAATGCGAATCGGTAAATAGTCTTCATTAACTCAAATATACAAAAAAAGGAAGCCACTTTGGCTTCCTTTTAATTTTGTGATAAAAAATGAATTAATGTTGAATAACAAAGCTTCCTTTTTGAATTGTACCATTTTGATCAATTTCAAAATGATAAACACCATTTTTCAACGTTTCAACATTCAGACGACTGTTGTTAATTTGTTTAGCTCTTAAAACTTCTTTTCCATTATTATCAAATACCACAATACCTGTATTGGAAGTAAGGTTTTTGAAATTTATGTCGTTGAAAGCAGGATTTGGGTATGTATTCATTTTCTTATTCGCCACAACTTTAGGAACCGCTACGCCGGATTCAACAAGAAATTCAGATCTCTTCGGAGTTCCTGCACTATCAACATCAATACCTAGAAGATAATTCGCTGTTGAACCGGATTTAAAATAACGGTAGTGAGTAGATTGGGTAGCTTTATCGGAAATTGGAAAATAAATTCCACCACCAATATCATAGTATACTGAATCATATCTTGTCTCAAAAACCTTTACTCCAAGAACATCTGTATAAACTGAAGTAGGAGTAGTTAATGTCCCAGTCGCATAGGCTTTGAATTCTAATTCATAATAAATTACAATTCGCAAATTTGTTGTGGCCGTATCTACAATTGTCGTATCTTTTTGAATTCTTGCTGTACTGATTACATCATTAGCACCATAACTAAAAGGTACAGGTACAAATAATAAAGGGGGTTGGTAAGTTAGGATCAATCCCGGACTTCCTACACCATCAACATAAAAACCGCTACCAAGATTTGAAAAATAAACATAACTATCGTCCGACGTATTATAAGAGACAACATTTGAAAATTGAAAATCATCGGAATAAGGCGTACCAGCCGGAGAACCAAATATTGCAGTATCCTGTTCAATATTTTGAAGTGCACTGAAATCCCATGTCTGGTTTAAGCCTTGTGATGGAATAGGCCCTGTATAAGCAGGATTTACACCTAGCGTATATGATGTTCCAACAGTAGGTAAATCAGCTTGGGTGATGGTTTGGGCATATATTGCAAATGGCAGACTCAATAAAAGTGTTAGGTAGAATTTTTTCATATGTTTTTTAGTTTTTTTTTCATTTACAAAAATATACAAGAAAAGCCACTTTAAAAACACATTACTAAAAAAAACTAAACTAATTTTAAAGTCATCGGAGATCAACTACTTCTGAACCCGGATATTTGGCAGAGTTAAAAATATAAATTGCATCTTCATTAGCTCCGTTGGCTGTAAACTTATTAACCGTAATTGTCTGAATTGAGCCATTTTTATCGTAAATAACGGCAGAAGTGATAGTTTTTTGAGCTTTATCAATCGCTAATTTTACCTTAAATACATTCTTAGTTTTAACATCAACCGGTATCAATTCTAAATTCTGATAGGTGATATTCTTAATTTTTTTCTCCCCTAGGTATTTGGATAACCAGCCTTTTTCATAGATCGTAAAAATATTGGATGGCGTTATGGCATTTTCGTCCTTTTTCTGATTATCAATCTGAATCTCATTGGCATCTTTTACAAATGTCCAACGGGTTTTACCATCACTGATAATTTCCTGTCCTGCTACCTGAAGCTTGTATTTAGATTCTTTAAGTGATAGTGTACCACTTTGTTCCTGTTTACTTTTATCGTTCTGATTTTCAACAACTATAGTGAAGGTTGCTTTAAGTGATTTCAGGGATTTATATTTAGAACTAAGTCCATTTAAAATTTCCTGTGCCTTCTTATCTGTTTGTGAAAAGACGGATACTACTGAAAATAAGAATAAAACGATTACAATCCTGGTTTTCATCTGATTTTTAAACAATTGTTTGCGAAATTAGTTGTTTAAGATCATAATCAAAAAACATTCCGTCTTTTATATTTTGAAGATGAACTTCACACTAGTTAATTATATTTCTACAAAATTCTAAAAAAGAAGTCTAGTTCACCCTATGCTTCATACCATTAAGAATCTGTTCAAGACTCATTGGATCTTTAATCAGAACTTCACGCGCCTTACTGCCTTCAAACGGACCGATAATCTTTGCTGCTTCCAATTGATCAATAATCCTCCCGGCACGGTTATAACCTAATTTCAATCTTCTTTGCAACAATGAAGCTGAACCTTGCTGATGCTGAACAATTAACTGAGCCGCTTCTTCAAAGAGAGGATCTCTGTCATCCATATTAAAATCTCTGCTGCCTTCGCCGCTTTCATCGATATATTCGGGTAATAAATGAGCATCTGAGTAACCGCGTTGAGATCCAATAAACTCAGTAATTTTATCAACTTCCGGTGTGTCAACAAAGGCGCACTGTAATCGAATTAAGTCTGCTCCGGTTGAAAAAAGCATATCACCACGGCCTATCAACTGATCTGCTCCTCCGGTATCTAAAATAGTTCGTGAATCAATTTTGGAGGTAACTCTGAATGCAATTCTCGCAGGGAAGTTTGCTTTAATAGTTCCTGTAATAATATTTACCGATGGTCTTTGTGTTGCAATGATAAGATGTATTCCAATAGCTCGGGCAAGTTGAGCCAATCGCGCAATTGGCATTTCTATTTCTTTTCCGGCTGTCATTATAAGATCAGCAAACTCATCAACAACAAGTACTATATAAGGTAAAAACTTATGACCGTTGTTTGGATTTAATTTTCGGGCAATAAATTTGGTATTGTATTCTTTAATATTTCTAACCTGAGCGTTTTTCAATAATTCATAACGCTGATCCATCTCCATACACAAGGAATTAAGCGTAGCAATAACTTTTTTCGTATCGGTAATAATTGCATCTGCTTCTCCCGGAAGCTTAGCGAGAAAATGCCTTTCGATGGTTTTAAAAAGCGTTAACTCTACTTTTTTAGGATCAACAAGAATAAATTTTACCTGTGAAGGATGCTTGCGATAGAGTAGGGATACAAGTATTGCATTTAGTCCAACCGATTTTCCCTGACCTGTTGCACCCGCCATTAAAAGATGAGGCATCCTGGTAAGATCGGCAACAAATACTTCATTGCTGATTGTCTTTCCCAAGCCAATCGGCAATTCATATTCATTATTTACAAATTTTTCGGAACCAAGTACACTCTTCATCGGAACCACTTCAGGCTTTTGATTGGGAACTTCAATTCCGATCGTTCCCTTTCCGGGAATTGGTGCAATGATTCGGATACCAAGTGCCGCCAGACTTAAAGCAATATCATCTTCCAGATTTTTAATCTTCGAAATTCTTACACCAGCTTGAGGTACGATTTCAAATAAGGTTACTGTCGGGCCAATTGTCGCTTTAATTTTTTCAATTAAAATATTATAATGACTGAGCGTTTCTACGATTCTGTTTTTATTGGCTTCCAGTTCTTCTTTGTTAACTTCAATCTTTTTATCACCGTAATTTTCCAATAGATCCAATGTAGGATATTTATAGGAAGGGAGGTCGAGTGTTGGATCATAATCACCTTGAGCGTGAATTAATTCTTCGGAACCTTCAACGATCATTTCTTCATTTACAATGGCTTCTACCTCCATTGGCACTTCTCCGTCAACTGCTGCCGGTAACGGTTTTAACGGTTCGATAATCAATTCCCCTTCGTCGGCTAATTCTTCTTCTTCCTCTTTTTCAACAATATCCTCTTCATCAAGATTTATAAATTCACCTTCATCATCATCCTCTTTTTCCTCTTCTTCTCCCAATACAAGTTCAACCGTATTTTGATCATCATTTCTGATTGCATTTATTTTTACTTCTTCAACATTAGGAGATGTTTTTTCAACCTCTTCCGTTACTGATCCTTCTTGATTTTCATTTTTACGTTTTAAAGGAATGTTAAAAGCAATAACAAGAAATCCGGTAAAAGAAAATACAAGTAGCGCTCCTGTGCCTATAAATCCAACATATGAATTTAACGTTTGGCTCATCCTGTATCCATAACCACCGGCCAATACAAGTAGTGAAGATGAATTGTGAAAAATATAACCTAAAAAAGTTGATAACCATACCATGGTAAACAATGAATAACGAAGTGTTTTCCCGAATGGTAACAACGTTATTTCCCAGAGAATTCGAACTCCATAAAGCAATAAAATGAAAGGGAAAAGAAAAGCACAAATTCCAAACCATTGGTTCTGGAAACGTAAACCGGTAATTGCTCCGAATTTGCCAAGCCAGTTTTCTACTTTAACATCACCTCTTGCTAAAAGCTGCCATATTGAATCTGCCCCGGCTATCGCCTGATCTGTTTTCCAAAAAAATAAATTTGAAATAAATGAGACGGTCATAAAAAAAGAAATCATAATAATCACCAACCCTGCAATCTTATGCGTTCTTTCATCATTTAGAAATACCCGAAAGGCTATGATGCGATCTGAAAAGGTTAATTTTCCTTTTTTTGTACGTTCTTTCTTTTCTTTTACAACTTCTTCTGTCTCGCTCTTAAGCTTATTTGCCATGAATTACCTTATTATTAATGGTTTTAAAGATAAACACCTCGGAAATGTCACGTCTGATGCTGTTCAAAAGATATGAACAACGTTTTCAATAAGTTAAAAAGACTTTTTTGAACATAATATCTATATACCAATCAACGATTATTTCTTATCAACATTGAATATTTTCAACTAAATTTTAGAATTCATTTTCTAATCAAATACAATAAATTCAAATTGTAAAATCCAAGTAGTATTAAATTCTCCTTGTCACTAAACAGAAATTAATTGAATGGAAAAAAGTAAATTTATCTGAATAGTTAAACCTTTTTTATTTTATGCGAATTCTATTTGGCCGCTCTTTTATATCTTCACACCATGCTTAAAAAACTGACAGTACAGAATTATGCATTGATAGACCAGCTTCAATTGCAATTCGGCCGGGGATTAAACATTATTACCGGTGAAACAGGTGCAGGTAAATCTGTTTTGATGGGTGCTTTAGGTTTACTTCTTGGTGATAGAGCTGATTCATCATCTCTGCTGGATAAAACTAAGAAATGTGTAATCGAAGGAGAATTTTTAGTATCAAAAAATGTAAAAACCTTCTTGGAAGTTTCTGAACTGGATGCGGAAGATGAATTAATCATCCATAGAGAAATTAATAAAGATGGAAAATCCAGATCATTCATTAACGATACTCCTGTCAATCTAACACAACTTCGAGAATTGGGAAACATTCTTGTCGATATTCATTCGCAACACGAAACGTTGCTTTTAAACCAATCTGATTTTCAGCTTTCCGTCGTTGATGCATTTGCTTCACATTCAAAATTGCTCGCCGATTACAGTTTGCTCTTCAAACATTATCGCTCACTCAAACAAGAATTAAATCGATTATACGAAGAAGAAAAAAAACAAAGAACAGATCAGGATTATCTTCAATTTCAATTTAGTGAATTGGAAGATGCAAAACTTCAAACCGGCGAACAAAATAAATTGGAAGAAGATATTTCTGCCTTAAGTCATGCCGAAGAAATAAAATCCGGAATCGATTATTTTTCCAATGAAATAAGCGGATCTGAAAATAATATTCTCTCAAAATTAAATGTTATAACAAATACGGTTGCCGGACTTGGAAAATATGCAACCGGATTAGAAGAATCTGTTAACAGACTTAAAGCAGTTCAGATTGAATTAAAAGACATTGAATACGAAGTCAATCAGATTTCTGAAACTATAAATCCTGATCCTAAAAAGTTAGAGATTATCAATGACAGATTATCATTAATTTATAAACTTCAACAAAAACACAGACTTGATACTATTGAGGAGCTTGTACAATTAAGAGTATCAATTAATAACAAACTCTTATCGTTCAGTTCTCTCGAAGAACAAATAGCAAAAACAGTTAAAGAAACAGAATTGCTTTTTCAAAATGTAAATATTGAAGCTGAAAAAATATCAGCGAACAGAAAAAAGTCGATTCCATCTATAGAATTAAAAATAAAAAAACTTTTAGCTGAATTAGGAATGCCGGATGCTGTTCTTAAAATCGAATTACTCATATTAAACAGCGATGAAATAAATATAAATGGAAAAGATAAAGTGAAGTTTTTATTTTCTGCCAATAAAGGAATTCCATTTTCTGATATTAGCAAAGTTGCTTCCGGAGGTGAACTCAGCCGTCTTATGCTTTGCCTGAAAGCAAGTGTTGCCAAACTTATTGAATTGCCAACCATTGTTTTTGATGAAATTGATACCGGCGTAAGCGGCGAAACTGCATTTAAAATTGGAAAAGTTATGCAAGAACTATCCACCACACATCAGCTTATCTCCATAACACATTTACCACAGATTGCAAGTAGGGGAGAGGATCATTTTTTTGTTTATAAAGAAGTGACCGGAAAAAAAACATTTACAAAAGTGAAAAAGCTTTCCCACGACGAAAGAGTCGTAGAAGTAGCCCGGATGTTAAGTGGCGATAAACCAACTGCTGTTGCAATGGAAAATGCTAAAGAGCTTTTGAATATTTAATAGATCACAAAAAAATGAAAAACATTGAATTAAGCTTAACTGTCTAATTTCCAGTTTCGAATTTTGAATAATGAATAATAATTCGATGAAAAAATTCCTAAGTAACGATATTAATAAGCCTTCTACTATATTTGTCTAAATTTTTATATTATGTCATATAATCTTCTAAAAGGAAAAAAAGGAATTATCTCCGGCGCTCTCGATGCAAATTCAATAGCCTGGAAAGTTGCGCAACGTTGTCACCAGGAAGGTGCAACAATT
Organism: Bacteroidota bacterium; assembly: GCA_031417555.1. Lineage (GTDB taxonomy): Bacteria > Bacteroidota > Bacteroidia > AKYH767-A > 2013-40CM-41-45 > JADKIH01. Next base: position 37,279 of record JANOVV010000112.1, on the reverse strand, counting down.
ATTCTCACCAATGCGCCAATAGCAATGCGAATGGGTGAAATTAAAAAACTGGCTGAAGAAACCAATTCGGAAATAATTCCTGCCGATGCTACTTCGGTGGAGGAAATCACCAATCTATACAATCAATCCGTTCAAAAACTCGGTGGTAAAATAGATTTTGTTTTACATTCAATCGGAATGTCCGTGAATATCCGAAAAAACATTCCTTACGTGGAAAGTAATTATGATTATTTCAGCAAAGGAATCGATGTTTCCGCTATGTCGCTGCATAAAATGCTTAGTGTTGCCATGAAATTGGATGTAATCAATAACTGGGGCAGTGTAGTTGCTTTAACCTATATAGCGGCACAAAGAACATATCCTTTCTATACTGACATGGCAGATATAAAAGCGATGCTTGAATCAATTGCCCGAAGTTTTGGATATCATTATGGTAAATTAAGAAATGTAAGGGTAAATACCGTTTCTCAATCCCCGACTAAAACAACTGCCGGAACAGGTATAAAAGGGTTCGATAATTTTTTCAATTTTGCTGACAGGATTTCTCCTCTGGGAAATGCCAGTGCTGATGCATGTGCCGATTATTGCGTCGCTTTATTTTCAGACCTTACTAAAATGGTAACTATGCAGAATCTTTATCATGATGGCGGCTATTCTACTACAGGAATCAGCAGCGATGTAATGGAAAAATTTTCTGATTAATAAATACGAAAATGTGATCATAAAAAAAGCGGGAAATTTTCCCGCTTTTTTTATGATTTTTATTCTTCTTTCTTTTTTCTAGATGTTCCGGTTTTTGCAGCCGGAGGAGTAGGAGGCGGTGGTAAAGGAATATTCGCTTTTACTACAGAGATCTTTAATGTAGATGTCTCTTTTTCGAAATCAACTACAATCGTATCACCCTCACCGAGCTCAGCTTTAATTATCTCTTCCGCAAGAGGATCTTCAAGATACTTTTGTATAGCTCGTTTTAATGGCCTTGCTCCATAATTTACATCAAATCCTTTTTCTGCAATGAAATCTTTTGCATCGGTTGATAATTCAATCTTATATCCAAGTTCAAACAATCGCTTATATAAATGAACCAATTCAACATCGATAATTTTATGTATATGTTCTTTATCAAGTGAATTGAACATTACCACATCATCAATTCTATTGAGGAATTCAGGTGCAAAAGCTTTCTTTAAAGCATTCTCAATTACACCACGAGTATGATCATCAGCTCCTGTTAATTTGGCATTCGTTTGAAAACCGACTCCTTGTCCAAAGTCTTTTAACTGTCTGGAACCAATATTAGATGTCATAATCATTATTGTATTCTTAAAATCTACTTTACGGCCAAGACTATCCGTTAATACACCTTCATCTAGAACCTGAAGCAGAAGATTAAAAATATCAGGATGAGCCTTTTCAATTTCATCGAGTAATACCACTGAATAGGGTTTACGTCTTACTTTTTCAGTTAGCTGTCCGCCTTCTTCATATCCAACATATCCCGGAGGCGCACCTATCAAACGCGATACTGCAAATTTTTCCATGTATTCGCTCATGTCAATGCGTATTAAAGCATCTTCAGAATCAAACAGGTATCGTGCAATAACTTTAGCAAGTTCCGTTTTACCAACACCGGTAGGGCCCAGGAAAATAAATGATCCAATTGGCTTATTCGGGTCTTTTAGTCCGGCTCTGTTTCTTTGTATGGCTTTAACAATTTTAGCAATTGCTTCATCCTGACCGATTACTTTGCCTTTTAATTCACTCGACATTTTTACCAATCTGATACTTTCTGTTTGTGCAACACGAGTAACAGGAATACCTGTCATCATGGCTACAACCTCGGCAACATCATTTTCAGTAACTGTATATCGATGAGTTTTTGTTTCTTCTTCCCATTGACGTTTTGCAACATCAAGTTGTTCAAGCAATTGTTTTTCGCTGTCACGTAACTTAGCAGCTTCTTCGTATTTCTGACTGCGAACTACACGGTTCTTTTCATTTTTTATGTCCTGTACTTTATTTTCAAGTTCTAAAATATTTTTAGGAACATGAATATTGGTAATGTGAACACGAGAACCTGATTCATCTAAAGCATCGATAGCTTTATCCGGCAGAAAACGATCCGTTATATATCTTGCAGTAAGTTTAACACATGCTTTAATAGCTTCAGGAGTATAATTTACATTGTGATGTTCTTCATATCTCTCTTTAATGTTATTTAATATCTCGAGAGATTCATCAATCGAAGCCGGTTCAATAAGTACTCTTTGAAAACGACGGTCAAGAGCACCATCTTTTTCTATATACTGACGATATTCATCCAATGTCGTTGCTCCAATACATTGTATTTCTCCTCTGGCTAATGCAGGTTTAAACATATTTGAAGCATCCAAAGAACCTGAAGCGCCGCCGGCACCAATTATAGTATGTATTTCGTCGATGAATAAAATTACATCAGGCGATTTTTCCAATTCATTCATTACCGCTTTCATTCGCTCCTCAAACTGTCCTCTGTATTTTGTACCTGCAACTAATGAAGCAAGATCAAGAGTAACAATTCGTTTATTAAAAAGTACTCTGGAAACTTTTCGTTGTACAATTCGAAGTGCTAGTCCTTCTGCAATGGCAGATTTTCCAACACCTGGCTCACCAATTAGTATTGGATTATTTTTTTTACGACGGGATAATATTTGTGAAACTCTTTCGATTTCCTTTTCACGACCAACTATTGGATCGAGACGGCCATCTTCAGCGGCTTTTGTAAGATCACGTCCAAAATTATCTAGAACTGGAGTTTTTGATTTAGAATCTGAGCTCTTTTTACCGGTAACACCGCTACCTGTGCCTTCATCGTCTTTTGCATATGGATCATCATCAGCTGGGTTCTGAGGGGCTTCGGATTTGAAATTTGATTTCATAACGTCTAATTCTTCTTTTACTATATCGTAATTAATACCATATTGATTAAGTATTTGCGTGGCAATATTATCCTCGTCTTTTAATATAGACAAGAGTAAATGTTCTGTACCGATAACCTCACTTTTGAAAACTTTCGCTTCCAGATAAGTGATCTTTAAAGCCTTTTCAGCTTGCTTGGTCAACGGAATATTACTTAAGTTACTCATTGAAGATGAGCTGCCTCTGACAGAATTCTCGATTGACTTTCTAAGCTCACCCAGATTAATACCGAGCGACTTCAACATTTTTATGGCCATTCCTTCGCCTTCGCGAATTAGTCCAAGCAGTAGATGTTCTGTTCCTATATAATCGTGTCCAAGGCGTAATGCTTCTTCACGGCTGAAGGTTATCACGTCTTTGACGCGGGGAGAAAATTTTGCTTCCATACTAAGTTTTTATTTTATGGTATTACGATTGCTTAATTATTAGGTTCGATGCCCGTTTTGTAAGATATCAACAAAATTAATTATTTGTTTTCATGCGAGGTGCAATTAACATGCAAATGACAATATACTGTCAATCGGACAGGTGTACTTTTCAACAAAATTCTGTTTGTTAATTGAGCTTTGGGTTTGGGTTATTTTTTGTAAATTCGGGCATCTTTTTAAGGGGTGTCTATAGCTACTACAATTTAGCTCAATTCCTTATGATAATCCACTTTGTTATTGAATTAATCATCAATAACAGGTATAATTATGTATTAAATATTAAGAAATTATAAATTAAGAAATGGCCGAAGGAGAGAAAATTATTCCAATTAACATTGAAGAGGAAATGAAAACAGCATACATCGATTATTCGATGTCTGTTATCGTTTCAAGAGCATTACCTGATGTAAGAGACGGTTTAAAGCCGGTTCACCGAAGAGTTCTCTATGGTATGCTCGACTTAGGCTTGTCAAGTACAAAACCCTATAAAAAATCTGCCCGTATTGTCGGAGAAGTTTTAGGTAAATATCACCCTCATGGCGACAGCTCAGTATACGATGCAATGGTTCGTATGGCGCAGGAATGGAGTCTTCGATATCCATTAATCGACGGACAAGGAAACTTCGGATCTATGGATGGCGATAGCCCTGCCGCAATGCGATACACAGAGGTTCGTTTTAAAAAGATTGCTGAGGAAATGCTGGCTGATATCGAAAAGAATACAGTTGATTTCACTCTCAATTTTGATGATAGTCTTAAAGAACCCACCGTTCTTCCATCCAAAGTTCCAAACCTATTAATCAACGGTGCTTCCGGAATTGCTGTCGGTATGGCAACAAATATGGCTCCTCACAATTTAACGGAAGTCATCGATGGTACGATTGCTTATATTAATAATAAAGAAATTACTATTGAGGAGCTGATGAAATTTGTTAAAGCTCCTGATTTTCCAACTGCAGGGATTATTTATGGTTATGCCGGAGTTAAAGAAGCATTTATGACAGGTCGTGGTCGCGTTGTTATGCGGGCCAGAGCTACTATTGAAACTACTGCAGCCGGAAAAGATCGCATTGTTGTTACCGAAGTTCCTTACCAGGTGAATAAAGCCGAGATGATTAAGCGTACTGCTGATCTAGTAAACGAAAAAAAGATTGAAGGAATTTCTGATATCCGTGATGAAAGTGATCGTGACGGAATTCGAATCGTATATGAATTACGCAGAGATGCAATATCGAATGTAGTTTTAAACAATCTTTATAAATATACTTCACTTCAATCATCATTCAGTATTAATAATGTTGCTCTCGTTCATGGCCGACCAATGACATTAAATCTGAAAGATTTAATCGTTCATTTTGTCAATCATCGTCATGAAGTTGTCGTTCGCAGAACACAATACGAACTTTCAGAAGCGGAAAAAAGAGCACATATTCTTGAAGGACTTCTTATCGCTTTAGATCATCTGGATGAAGTGATAGCACTTATTCGTGCTTCTCAAACTCCGCAAATTGCACAAGACGGATTGATGCAACAATTCCAACTTTCCGAATTGCAGTCAAAGGCAATTCTTGAAATGAGACTTCAACGTTTGACCGGACTCGAGAGAGATAAGATTCGTGATGAATATAATGAGCTTTTGAAACTCATTGAATATTATCGTGATGTTCTTTCCAATGAGGAATTAAGAATGGATATTATCAAAGACGAATTAAATGATATCCGAACAAAATTTGGTGATGAAAGAAGAACAGAAGTAGTTTATTCAGGTGATGATATTTCAATGGAAGATATGATCGCTGATGAAGAAGTAGTAATTACAATTTCTCATCTTGGATATATCAAGCGTACTGCATTGTCGGAATATCGCACGCAGGGAAGAGGTGGAAGAGGAGCAAAGGGCAGCTCAACACGTGAAGCTGATTTTGTAGAACATATTTATGTAGCCACAAATCATAATCACATGTTATTCTTTACAGAAAAAGGCAGATGCTATTGGTTAAAAGTTTATAATATCCCTGAAGGAAATAAAACATCAAAAGGAAGAGCCATTCAAAATTTAATAAGCCTTTCTCCTGATGATAAAGTCAAAGCATTTATCAATGTAAAGGATTTGGAGAACGAAGAATATATTTCCAACAACTTCATTATAATGGCTACCCGAAATGGCACAATCAAAAAAACAGCACTCGAAGCTTATTCGCGTCCACGCCTTTCAGGCATAAATGCTATTAATATTGAAGATCAGGATAGTTTACTCGAAGCAAGATTAACCAATGGCAAAAACGAAATAATGCTTGCTACTAAAAAAGGAAAACTGGTTCGTTTCAACGAAGAGACTGTAAGACCGGTTGGTAGAAATTCTATTGGTGTTAAAGGAGTTACTCTTGATGGCGCCGATGACGAAGTAATAGGAATGGTTTGTGTTAATGATCCATTGAAAGATTCATTGTTAGTCGTTTCAGAAAAAGGATATGGAAAGCGATCAGAAGTTGAAGAGTACAGAAAAACTAACAGAGGAGCAAAGGGAGTTAAAACTATTAATGTTACCGAAAAAACCGGCAACCTGATTGCTGTGAAAGTGGTACAGGACGACGATGATCTGATGATAATAAATAAATCAGGTGTTACAATTCGAATGAAAGTAGAAGAACTTCGTGTAATGGGTCGTGCTACACAAGGAGTAAGACTCATTCGCCTGGATGATGATGATGAAATTGCTTCCGTAGCAAAAGTGGAAGTTGATGATGCAGAAAAAGTTGTTCTTCCGGTTCAGGGTTCTGAGAATCCCGATGCAATAAAGCCAACTGATTTGACCAATCCGGAAGCAAGTGATGCCGATAATTCAACTCCTGATTTAACATAATAATTAGCAAAATAGAAATATGAAAAAAAACAGTTTGTTTTTGTTATTAACCTGTTTTACAGTGTTATATGCTTCCGGACAAAAAGCAAAAGTTCAAACGGCTTATAATTTTTTTAAGGAGCCATATCAGCAATACGATAAAGCGAAAGAAGCCATCGATGAAGCTATATTAAATGAACAAAGTGCAGCAATGGCCAAGACATGGTATTATCGGGGATTAATTTATCAGGCACTTTACAAGAATGAAAAGTATGGACAGTTATGTGATAATTGTCTTTTAACAGCATTTGAATCTTTTCAAAAAGCAAATGAAAAAGATCCTAAAAATGAATGGGCGGAAGAAATTAAATTTGTGAGAATTCCATTTTTAGCTAATAAGTATTTTGAAAATGGAGTCAATGCCTTTAAAGAAAAAGATTTTGCAAAGGCCCTTAAGGAATTTGAAACAGTTCAAAAAATGACACCGGGTGATACTTCTGTATTATTGAACAGTGCATATTCGGCAGAGCGTGCAGGCAATAAAGAAAAAACGAAATTATATTTTTCGCAGTTGATCGGAATGAAATATCCGGATGATAAAATTTATTTAAGTCTTGCCAATGTTTACAAACAAGATAATGATACTTCCAATGCATTGAAAACTATTCGTTCGGGCAGAACAATATATCCTGACAGTTTAGAACTAATGTTAGGTGAGATCAATATTTTATTAGCAGGCGGTAAAAATGAAGAAGCTACTATGGCCTTGAATGCAGCGACTCAGAAAGATCCGAACAATCAGAATCTTTATCTCGCATTAGGAAGTACATACGACAATCTTGCGAATCCCAAAGATGCTAATCACAAAGACCTTCCTAAACCTAAGAACTACGAAGAATACTTAATGAAGGCTGAAGACGCTTATAAAAAAGGACTTGCCATAAATCCTGACAACTACGAAATGAATTTCAATCTCGGAGCCTTGTATTTTAATAAAGCCGCCGAAATGGCAAACCAGGCAAATAAAATTACTTCAAACGATGCCTATAATAAAGCTAAGGAAGCATTTGATCAGAAATTTAAACAAGCCGAACCATATTTAGAAAAGGCATTGGATAAAAATCCAAAGTTAACGGAAGATGATATCAGTATTTACGATGGTACATTAGTTTCTTTAAAGCAATTGTACGTAAGAACAGGGGAAACTGAAAAATACCAGAAGATCAAAGCGATGATTGAACAGAAATAGAAAAGGTATCAAAAAAATTAATATTGCAGTAATAGAATGCTTAAGGAAATTATCGATTTCATATAAACGATTATTTATTTTTGATAGAAGCAGTGTAGTGGATTAGGATTTTAAAATAATCAATTCTTTTTTTTAATTTATTCCGTTTGCAATTTTGTATTCTTTAATGCTTATTTAAATAGTTCATGGATATTATTAAGGAATAGAACTGTGATTGATTTTTATTGAATTCCCGAAGCGTACTTAACATAATACTTCGTTATAAGACCCTTGTCGATCCGCCCGTAAAAAATAAAGATAGATCGTTGGAGTTTTATAACGGATATTATGTCTAAGTACAGAAGGGAAGGCTGCTTGCGTAGCAACGGAAATATTAGATAGCCATTATTTATTTCCTGAAAGGTTTCGGGCTGCTCAACTCCCGACTTTGGATGCAGACTGTTTTGCTCTTCGCAAAATATGCAGACTTAAAAGGGAGTTGAGCAGCCCGAAACCGTCCCCCGAAGATTCTGATTTTGCTATTTCAGCAAAAAGAAAAGAATCTGAGAGGGGTGAAAGAAATAAACCTAACTTAACAGGAGAGGCCTTCGATAAGAAATTTGGATGGGCTTTGAAATATGGTTACGAAGATTTAATAGGATATAATGCTATAAGAGATAATTATTTCAATCGCCATAATCCTTGTAATCACTTCTAAACTTTTTAAAACTTTTAGGTATTAATCTTTGAAACATTTCATCTCTTTTATCTTTTTCGGATATTTCATAAATGTATATTGAGAAAAGCATTAATTCAGTATGATACTCTTTAAAGAATTTTTGATCTTTCCTTAATACAAGAACTCTTTTATTAAACATTTCTGTGAATTGTTTTGCTAATTCTTTAGGATAATGTTGTTGAATGGTTAATAATAGTTCGCGTTCTTTAAGATCAACCTTTTCATCTACAAGCATTTTATATGCTTCTGGTGTAACGGCTTTTGCAAGTTCTCTAAAATGTTTTGCTCTAAGACTTTGAATAATTGAAACTACAATAGCCACAATAAAGATTATGTAAATAACGGGGTGAAGTTGGGCTATTTGTTTCCACATCGGGTCGGTTATAGGTGAAATTGTTTCCATTCCACAAACCTAACAAAGTATTTCACTCTGTGAGCGTGCGTAAGGGATTGTGGAGCGGGATAATGCGACACCCGTAGGATGGGTACTTAACATAATAATTCGTTATAAGACCCTTGTCGATCCGCCCGTAAAAATAAAGATAGATCGTTGGAGTTTTATAACGGATATTATGTCTAAGTACAGAAGGGAAGGCCATTGCATAGCAACGGGAATACTGTCAGCCTTTATTTATTTCATGAAAGGTTTCGGGCTGCTCAACTCCCGACTTTGGATGCAGACTTTTTTCATTTCAGAAAAAATGCAGAATTAAAAGGGAGTTGAGCAGCCCGAAACCGTCCCCCGAGGATTCTGATTTTGCCCCTTCGCAAAAAGAAAAGAATCTGAGCGGGGTGAATGAAATAAACTTTTTCATTTAGCACTCCGCACAGTTAAACGAAGGATTTTGTTTTCTAGTGATTGTTAAAGCAAGATTCTAATTTATATACTCTGGTAACGTCTATTGGTATCTTTCTTTACATAATTTTTCGTCTTTACATATACTATCTTGTTGGTTATAGTATTTATTATCTTTTGAAACTTCTTTATGTTCATTGCATCCAATAGATTTTATTAAAAGTGTGAATATTATTCCTAATACAAATACAGTAAACTTTTGAACATTTTCTTCTCCAAATAACCAATAAGAAAGAAGCATTAATTTGATTTTTAAATATTGTAAAATATTTAAATTGGCATATAACCATTGTCTATTTTTAATTTTCCCGTCCGTAGTTTTTAAATAATAGATAATACTGAAATTGTAATTAAAATTATACTTAGATTTTATATAGTCGCTATGAATACCGCCAAAATGATATTCGACATCATAATATTCTATACCATAAGACTCTATTAATTTTAGAGCGTTGGGGAATAGATAGGCGATACGCTCAATAGGAATAGGTTTGGGTTTATCAAAATCGATATCCACAACATTCATTTTCATTTTAAACATTTTACAAACCTAGAAAACTAACTCGGCACTGCAACGTGCGGTAGGGATTGCGGAGCGGGCTAATGCGACACCCGTAGGATGGGTACTTAACATAATATTAATTATAGGACAAATCTAATAAAACATATTTATATTTCAAAGGCGTTTTATTTGTGTGGCTAATTTACGGTTTTAAAGATTATCTAATGTTTTTTTGTATCTTTAAAACCGTAAATTAGCCACCCACCGCTTTGTCCTATAATTAGACATTATATTAAACAACCCCTACTACTATGTGAGGCGCACTAAAATTCTATTATCCTATAGAATTGGCATCATCGCACCTGTATAGATTTGAGTGAATAAAAAATGGCCAGAGTTTGCTGCTCTGACCATTACAGTCTATACTGACGAACAGTATAGAAACAAATTGAGCACGCTATTAGGCTAATGACACCATCTACCTAATAAGTGTAATGATGAGTGAAGCGAAATGGAAATTCGATTCACCCTTAAAATCAATGTAAAGATTGCACTTGCATTGATCTCATTTGCTGTATGGATATTACAGCATTACTACTAATGTTTGGGGGCTTTAACAGCCCCTAAATTTTTGCCTTCACTTCTGTTGTTTAACATAATGCAATACATTATAGGACACGAAACAGTCATTTTAAGTGTAATTTAGGGGCAAATCTACTTTTTAAACTAAATTAACCATATTAGCCTATTTCAACATTATCTAATGTTCAAGCTAAATTATATATAAAGTGTTATTTTAGAATAATAAAAAAGATAAATTTTAAATTCCTTCTTTTTGGCTTATATTTTAATTTGATAAAAAATACTTGCCTGGTATCGTTAACCAATGTTGATTGACCATTAACCTATTACTAATTAGCTTTTCGCCAAATAAGGTTTACCCTATCCCATCAAAACCCTACTTTTATTTTTGAAATTGATATACAGCCATGTATTGCCAAATGCGCTTCATAAATAATAAAAAAGATGAAAACGAGCTGTTGTCATTCAAGAAAAATTTGCAAAGAGAACGATTATTGGGTCTGCATGAATTCATGCTGCGAAAACTATATGCATCCTGCAAAAACATATTCATTAAGAAAACGGAATAGCATTTTTTTATTTTTCTTCTTTATTTTCATTTTCATTTTTACATTCAATGATTTCTCTTTCAATACTACAAAAAAGAAAAAATTTAATTTAGAAAAAATCAATTCTAAATTTTCCAAAATATTAAACGAAGAAAATCTACGTAAAGAACTAGATTTAAATCATATTATTTGTCAGGAACAAGTCTTTGCTCAGATTATGATTGAATCCGGTCATCTCAATTCATACCTGACTAAAAGAACGAATAATCTTTTAGGTATGCGATATCCTTATAAACGTTCTACCACAGCTATTGGAATTTTTCTTCCTTCTTCCAATTTAATTATAAAAGGAAAACAATCGGAATTAAAAAAATATAAGGACCAAAATAACTATGCCGTTTACCAATCCTGGGAAGATTGTATTAAGGATTATAAATACTGGCAAGACAAAAGTTTTAAGCTAACTGAACGTTACTTAGTTTTTTTGGGAAATTGCTATGCTGAAGATACCTTATATGTGAAAAAAATTAAAAATATGGCTAAGAAAAAACAAGTTTTGCCAGTGATTTAATAATTATCCCCATTTAAGTACTCCAAAAATCCAGAAAAGTAAAAGCAGAATCCATAAAAAAGCAAAAGCTGAAGCTCCTCCAATCCCAAAATATGTATACCATATACTCTTTTTATTTTCTCCTGAGTGGCTATTTTCGTGTGACATCGATATTATTTTATTGAACAAAGATGCTAAAACATTTTGATTTTTTCAATAAAAAACTGCTACAATATTCATTTTTTGAATAAGATTTTGTTAATAATTTAACCGGACTTTTGCACTTGAAATGTTTATAGCATTCCATTCCGAAAAATTAAATCAATAGAAACTATTATAAACTACCTGCTTTTCTGCATTGAGAAATAATTGAATCAGGAACAGGATAACCTAAATTCAAAGCATGTTGGAAATCATAATATGCACTTCTATAATCTGAAAGCATCATTAAATTTCCACCACGCTCGAAATACAATTTAGGATCGCCTGGAACAGCCGCAATCATTGTGGAATAATCTTCTATGGCATTTTTATAATTTCCCAAACCCGAAAATGCTTTGGCCCGGAAATAATATATCGATACATCATTCTTATTTAGAAAAAGCGCCTGATTAAAATCTCCCAATGCATTTTGAAAATTTTTAAGATTTAAATAACTCAATGCTCTGTAATAAACCGCTTCTAAATTTGATTGATCCACCAACAATACTTTTGATAAATCATCAACAACTAAATCATATTTTTTCTGAGCATAATATACCAAGCCTCTTCTAAAATATGCATTTGTGTAATTTATATCCCTTGTCAAAAGAGTCGAATACGTTGAAACCGCTTCATCCAGCCGATTAAGATTTCCCAAACAAAGTCCTTTATTAAAAAAGGCTTCAATATTAACTGTATCCATTTCAATGTATTTTGAAAAATCTTTCAAAGCCAAATTATAATCTTTGGTACAATTAAAATAAAATACAGCCCTTTGATAATACGCTTTAGGTAAAGCTGAATCAATTTTAATTGCTTCATTTAAATCTAAAATTGCAGCGTTATAATCTGAAAATCTTTCAAACATTAAAGTACCGCGACTAATTAATGTTGAGGCACGTTTTTCACCAATTCCTTTAAAGTATGAATCAAAGCTTTTCCTGATGCTGTCTTTATTATCGTGCACTTTTTGAAATATATGAATTGCGCTGGTTCGGTCAGCAGCAAAATTAAAATCAAGTTCAACGAATTCTCTATTATTCTGAATCCAATTAAAATTTACATCGCCGGATAGTCGGCTGCAATAATGATTTTCCCAAAAAACAAATGATAAATAAGGAGCATTTGTCAAATTATTTTTTGTTACTAATCCGAATTTTGAAGTATCGTTCCGGTTTAAACCATTACTCCAAAAAAACCAAATATGATTTACGTATGTTTTATAATCCTTCATATAACTTCCCACATACAAGTCGGAAGCTTCTTCCAGGATTTTTCTTTCAGTATTTATATTTTTATCGGGATGTTCACTTAAAACCGCAAATCCAATACAAAATGAAGCAACTAAAAATGCTGAATACGATTTTACTTTTTGAATGTCTTTTCTAAATAGAATATAAATTAATGCTAACGAAAATAAAACACTAAGCAATACCAAAATATTGGTATAATCGTTTTTCTCCAGAAAAGTATGATGGTCTTGTAATTCTGCCGAAAAATAGAAATAAAAAAGTAAAAGAATTATTGTAATAAAAAACCCATACCGTGCCTTTTGATTTTTTTTAATCCGACTAGTATTAATTTCTTTTACAACTGAATTTGTTTTAACTGCTTTCTTATATTTAATCTGTTTAGAATTCAGATTTGCAATTTTATCTTCTTGAATTGGTTTATTTTCATGTTTATTTTTAAAAACTCCTAAGGCACTAAAAAGATAATTAAATCCATTTACACTTATAATAGCAGCTAAAGGAGTTAAAGGAATTAAATTCCTCAGGAACCCGGCCGCATTGCCGGCATTTAACTTCCATGAAAATATAACATAAATGAAAAAAATCAAAATGAATTGAGAAACGACAAACAAATCTACTTTTCTTTTATATAACCGTTCCGCTAATCCAATAAAAAATAAAAAAAAGATTACCGGTCCAATTACATATGGATATGAATGAAAATATCGTCCGAATGATTTATGGCCATAAATATTTTCAGATTTTTCCCCATTTAAAACCTGGTCGAGCAGCCAGGTAAATTTGAAATTTCCCTCTATAATACCGCCTGCAATACTCCACAAAACCGGAAGTGCTATTAAAACCGGAAGATATTTGTATTCCTTTTTCTTAAAAAGAATTATCGCCCAAATAATAAGTGCCGGAGATAATTCAAGCCTGGCTAATGGAAGAAACGTTCCTAATATTGCAAACCAAAACATTTTATCTGACACATAACAATAATATGCTAAACAGATAATGGCTACAGCAAGTGGCTCCACTTCAGCATTCCTAGAAACTCCAAAATAAAATGCCTGAAAAAGCATGAATGGTACTACAAGCCATGCATTTTCAACTCCTGCTTTTTTTACTCCTTTATAAAGAAAAAAAGAAGCCGTTGCAGAAATCGCCACCATTAAAAATAGTATACTGAATTTGGAAATATGAACAGGAAGAAAAAATATCAGAACAAACAAAGGTCTATTCCACAATGCAGTAAACTGGCTAAAATCATTAATCGCATTAAGAGTATTGTAATACCTGCTCGGGCAATCGTCATCCCATGTAGAATTATTCCAAAATCCGTAAATTAATTCTATAACAATATAAAATAGAATAAAAAAGAAAACATATTTTCTTTCCTTTGATATTGAATATTGCAAAACCGTATTATTCAAAATAGGATTTCTTTTATGACTTTAATTTATGTGCCCAATCAATTCCCTTTTTTAGCAAACCTAAAGTTAATTTTTCACGACTGCCTTCCTCCGGTTTAAAATCATACTCCCATTGAACGAAAGGTGGAAGACTCATTAATATAGATTCTGTTCGGCCATTGGTCTCTAATCCGAACTTAGTGCCGCGGTCATAAACTAAATTAAATTCGACATACCTGCCCCGCCGTAATCTTTGCCATTTAATTTCGTTTTCTCCATAACTTTTATCTTTATTTCTATTGATTAATTCGGTATACATCGGAAGAAAAAATTCACCGGTGTCTTTAACAAATTCAAATCTGTCTTGAATAGTAATTTTATCTTTTGCTTCTATCTGATCAAAGAAAATTCCTCCAACACCTCTTGTTTCATTTCTGTGTTTAATAAAAAAATAATCATCAGCTTCTTTTTTAAAATCAGCATAGTAATTTGAATTATGTTTATTACACATTTTTCTTAAACCCTGATGAAAGAGTATTGCATCATCATCAACAATGTAATGTGGGGTTAAATCAATTCCTCCACCAAACCAAGCTAGAGTATCCATTTCAAAATACCGTACATTCATATGTATAATTGGAACTTCCGGGTTTAAGGGATGAATAACAATGGAGACTCCTGTTGCAAAAAAAGAGGATGATTGATTCGATATTCTTTTTTGTAACTGATTTCGTAAAAATTCCGGTGCTTCGCCATGTATTGATGAAAAATTGACTCCTCCCCTTTCGATTATTTTACCATTGCTTAAAATTCGGGTAAGTCCTCCTCCTCCGCCTTCTCGAAACCACTTATCTTCCCTGAAATGACTTCCTGAATCAATTTTTTCAAGGCCGGAGCAAATTTTATCCTGTAAATTCTTAAACCATAGTTCAACAATATTCTTAAATTCCATTTCTTACTTTTCCGTAATGTTTTTAGTAAGATCAATGCTTATGTCATAAGCCGGTTGATAAACATGAATATTTTCATTTTCGTAAACGTTATAGTTTGAAGAACGAACAAATGTATAATCAGAAAAAATACCTTTTATTGTCGGTGCCTTTCCATCAAAAATTTTCTTTCCATTCATCAATAATAATTTTCCGGAAACAAGGAAAGCATCATTTCCCTGGTACGAAAAATCGGTAGGTTCCATATAATATTTATCCCGAAAAAATTTCCGAAAAGCAAAAACTGACTTATTACTAAATTCTATAAAACCGGAACTAAATAAATATACATTGCAATTTGCCAATAATTTCTGATCAATTGTTTCAAAATATTGCCAGGTAGGCAATCCAATAACCTTGATATTATATTCCGGTATTTTAGTATTTATCGATGATAAAAGTGAAGAAACCATATCCTCATTTGAAGATGAAACAAATAAAATATTAGTTTTACTTTTATCAAGTGATTCGGTTAATGCTTTTACTCCACCTTTAGTATAATCTATTTGAATTAATGCTTTCGATTGACTTTTCAACCAACCGACACGGAAAATTTCTGCACGTTCATTTTCTTTACTTGCATTAGTCTTAATTGTAATTAGCAACGAATTAGGAAAATACTTCCCCGAAAATTTTCCCATTTGTTCACATTGTTTAATTGAAGAAGGATTTAAAGAAAAAGCATTTTTATTTTCCTTAATATTATCAATGGTATTTATTCCGCATGAAAATAATTTAATATCTTTTTCCAATGAATATCGTGATAGGGATTTTAAAATACTTCCATTTTCATTTGTAATTATGAGATTATATCCATTATTTTTTTTCAGTTTATTCCATAATTTATTAGTATCGCTTTCCGAATCAATAATAAACAAATGAACTTTCAATCCTTCAGATTTCAATAATTCAGCAGAATATAAAATACCTTCTACAAATTCGAGATTGTCTTTAACTTCTTTTTCCAAGGGTTCATTCACATAGGTATCAGTAGTATCTTCAGCAGTATAAATTTTGGGAAGGCCGAAAGAAGTAACAATAGCTATGTTATATAAATTTTTTTCAATCTTTTCAGCTTCTTTTTCCTTTTCAATAATAACATCTTTTTTATTCCAACTATAAGCGGGAATCCACAACTTCATTTTAGCTTTAAGTCCGTTTTTTTCAATATCATGGTTGAATTGCATGATTTCTTCCTGAGGTATTTTAAATTTTTGAGCGATGCCGAATAAGGTTTCTCCATTATTAACTTTATAGATGAAAAATTTTCTTGAATTTAAAAAACGAATGTTGCAAGTATCTTTTTTAGTCAGAACCTGAGCATTAATTTCATTGTAATTAAATACAACTGAAATAAAAAAAATTACTATCAATGACAGAAATTTATTTTCACAAAAGTTCCGCTGCCAATATAATTTCATCATAAATTTATAATATAAGAGTATTAATTTTTATTCCCATTCAATAGTAGCCGGAGGTTTAGAACTAATATCGTAAACAACTCTGTTAATTCCTTTTACTTTGTTGATTATTTCATTGGATACTTTAGCAAGAAAATCGTAAGGCAAGTGGCTCCAGTCGGCAGTCATTCCGTCGACAGATGTAACGGCTCTGAGACAAACAGCATTTTCATACGTTCGTTCATCTCCCATTACTCCAACAGATTGGACGGGCAATAAAATTACACCAGCCTGCCAAACTTTATCATATAATTTTTCTTTTTTCAAAAGAGTTATGAATATATCATCCGCTTTTTGCAAAGTTGATATTTTCCCGGGTGTAATTTCACCTAGAATTCGGATTGCGAGACCGGGCCCTGGAAACGGATGACGGTTTAGAATATTTTCATCGATTTTTAATTCCTTGCCAACCTTCCTGACTTCGTCTTTAAAAAGAGATTTGAGAGGTTCGACTATTTTCAAATGCATTTTTTCGGGTAGTCCTCCCACATTGTGATGACTTTTTATGGTAACAGATGAACCATTTATACTGACAGATTCAATAACATCAGGATAAATAGTTCCCTGTGCCAGCCATTTCACGTCTTTAATCCGATGCGCTTCCGTGTCGAAAATCTTGATAAACATTTTTCCGATAGCTTTCCGTTTTTCCTCCGGATCTGTAAGTCCTTTTAAAGAACTATAGAATTGTTCCTTGGCATCGACGCCGGTAATATTTAAACCGAGATGTTTATAAGATTCTAAAACCGATTCATATTCATCTTTCCTGAGTAAACCATTATCAACGAAAATGCAATGTAGATTTTTTCCAATTGCTCGATGCAATAAAAGAGCAGCAACGGAGCTGTCGACGCCACCGGATAAACCAAGTACAACCTGATCATTACCGATTTGAGATTGCAAGCTAATTATGGATTCTTCAACAAATAAGGATGGAGTCCAATCTTGCGAACAGTGACAAATATCAACCAGAAAATTTTTAAGTATTGTTTTCCCACCTTCAGAATGGGTTACTTCCGGATGAAACTGAATACCATAAGTAGGTTCATTTTTAATTTTATAAGCAGCAACTTCTACATCAGTAGTACTGGCAAGTATATTAAAATTATCAGGCACTTTGGAAATAGTATCTCCATGCGACATCCACACTGTTGAATCCAATTTAACATTACGAAAAAGGTCATTTCCATTTTCGATATTTTTTAAATGCGCTCTCCCGTATTCTCTGGTTAAAGACGGTAATACTTCTCCACCGTTTTGAAATGCCAGTAATTGTGCACCATAACATACACCTAAAACCGGAATCTTAGATCTAATTTGAGATAATTCCGGATTAGGAGCATTTTTATCATTTACCGAAAAAGGACTTCCGGATAAAATCACTCCTTTAACGGATGAATTGAGTTTGGGAAAGTAATTAAAAGGGTGAATTTCACAATAAACGTTGAGTTCCCGAATCCGGCGAGCAATGAGTTGTGTATACTGGGAACCAAAGTCAACAATTAAAATCGTCTCGTGCATGTGCAAAAGTATTGAGAATTATCTACTTTTTGGTTACAAATCATACAGTTTGAAAAAGTGATTTTCATAGTGTGGAAATTATTTACTTTTAAGAAATACAACCCTTCTAATCAATAGTTTATTAACATAAAGCGGTTAAATTGAATATTTAATGGTGTGTTATTTGATTTTATTAATAGCTATTTTTATGATTATAGATATTGCATTCACTAGATTTTTTTAAAAATCTTGCAAAAGATGAATACAATTCTTTAATTACACTTCATTAACACTCCAATATAGGAACATTTCTTTACGATCAGTTTAAAAGAAATTATTATACAGTTCTAAAAAAAAAGGAATGCATAACAAACAATTTGTACGCATATTAAATTTCTTACTTAAAGTAACATTACTTATTTCCTTTTTCCCTTCCATTCAACCAAGCTTAGCAGCGGTTCCTAAGCCTGATCATGTTGTAATTTGTATTTTAGAAAATCACTCTTATCAACAAATTGTAGGTTCAAATTATGCTCCCTATATTAATACTCTTGTTTTTCAATCGGCGAATCTTCTAGAGTATTATGCATTGACACATCCCAGTCAGCCTAATTATCTGATGTTATTTTCCGGAAGCAATCAGGGTGAGACCACTGATAATTTACCTGCGGGAACACCATGGACGACACCCAATCTGGGAGGCGCCTTACTTAATGCAGGTAATACTTTTAAATCCTATTCTGAAGGATTGCCTACGCCGGGATCGACAGTTGCTGTTTCAGGTGCTTATGCACGCAAACATTGTCCTTGGGTAAATTGGCAAGGGAATGGTCTGAATCAGATTCCTTCTTCTTGCAATTTGTCAATGACAGAATTTCCTACAAATTTTAATTTGCTTCCTGATGTATCTTTTGTTATTCCAAATCAGAATAATGATATGCATAATGGATCAGATCCCGGCAGAATTTCGGCCGGAGATAATTGGTTGCAGCAATATCTTAAACCTTATATTGACTGGGCACAGGATAACAACAGCTTGTTTATTTTGACACTTGACGAAGATAATTTTACTCCTACCAATCGAATTATGTGTTTGTTTATTGGACCAATGGTTCGTCAGGGAAATTATTATTTGAAGAGTTATAACCATTATGATCTTCTTCATACTATAGAAGAAATGTATAGCCTTCCAAATTCCGGAAACAGTGCCAATGCAGAATCGATAGATGAGATCTGGATGAGTACGTTAGGAATTCAAGATTTTTCTGAAACATCAATTTCCTCTTATGTTTATCCGAATCCTTTAACTGATAACTCACGAATTGTAATTACGGAAGAAACAGGAAAAAATGGTGGTGATATGCATCTTTTAATTTATAATATTCAGGGCAAACTGGTTAGTGATGATATTATACATGTTTTACAGGGAAAAAATAGTTATGCTTTCAGAAAAGAAGGTTTCTCAAACGGTGTATACACCTTTCAGATAAAAAATGAAAGAACTCTTTTATCGTCCGGAAAAGTTGTTGTTGATTAAAAATATTGATTAAGATTCTTCCAGGATAATGAATTCTTTATCGAGAGGATCAAAGTTATCTTTAAGCATATCAATAAAAGCACTCCCCCATTGTAAATAATAGCCTAAAAAAGATTCTTCTCTTTCTTGTAATTTCCCTCCGGGGAAAAGTTTTTCCTTCACTTTGCGGATTTGGTTTACTTCTATTTCATTTTTCTTTTTTAAAGATCGCATTACTTTATCTTCCAGAGTTTGCAATGACGAAATAACTTTAAGATTTTCGGCTTCAACAGCCGGAACTAAAGTTGGATCAATCTGTGAAACAGAACTTCCTAGTTTAGAAAATTCTTCTGAGATTAATGTGATTGCTCTATGAAATGATGACTGGTCCTTCGATTTAGAATTTATAAATGTTTTAATAATCTCATCGGCGGATAAAAATATGTCGGATTTTTTTATGGAAAGTTTATTTAATTTATTCATCATGTTTTTATCCAAAATCATGGCAGAGCTTCTTAAAAATAAGGAAGGCATAGGAGCATTATAAAATTCGAATAATTCTTTTAATTCGAGCCAATACGAAATTTCTGATGGCCCACCGATAAAAACAATATTTGGTAATATACTTTCCTGGTATAATGGACGTAAAACTACATTGGGACTGAATTTTTCGGGATGCGAATTTATTTCAGCTTTAATTTCGTCTTTAGAAAATGAAATATCTTTATTCAACACTTTTAAGGTTTCCATTTCACTTACAATTCTTTCACGGAAATTATCTCCTAAATAAAACAGATTTATATCCCGTGGTTTAGCCTGGGAATAATATTTTTTCTCTAATCTTTCTGTTGTTTTATTAATTAGTAAAGAAGACCTTTTATTAATTACTTCATCAATTAAAATATCCTGAAAGCATTTTTTTAATAGAGCATCGTTTCCATCTAAAATTACCAGGCCGCTATTTCCTAAAAGTTTGTTAACCCATTTTCTGGTTGCTTCGGCGAGTGTTTGGCTTTCAAGATAAGAGGAAGACATTAGAGAATACAATTCATTTGCATATCCAGAGTTGCCAAAAACAAGTTTCATCTCATTAATTAAGGCTTCAATGCCATTTAAAGGCATTTTACCGGCAATGCCTTTCCATCCATTATCCCAACTGAAGTTTTTTCCAAACAGATTTAGCGATGTGATTTCTTTAATATCATGATCTTCGGTTGCCATCCAATAAACAGGAACAAAATGATTGTCCGGAAATAGGGAATTCAGCTTTTCGGCAAGATTGATAGTAGAAATTAACTTGTAAATTACATACAAAGGTCCACTAAAGACATTTAACTGATGACCAGTGGTTATGGTAAAAGTATTCGAATTTAAGAGAGAAAGGATATTTTTATTGACTTTTTCAGGGATTTCCGTTATACCGTAAGAGTTATACTGTTTCAGTAAAACATCGGATAGATTCTTTCTGTTCAATCTAGGGTTATTGTATGAGGTAATTCTTTCTTTTATTCCGGAAAGGCTGTCTTCATAAGGATAAAATTCTTTTAAAAAATCGTCATCATTAATGTAATCAACAATTAATTTATCAAAATTATTCGTTTTTGAGAAAGGAATTAATATTCTGGTGAATGGAGTCATATGCTTTACTAAATCGTTAGGCAAATGTAACTAAATGAATAAATGATGAGCGAGTTCAGAAAAACCTTGGAATAAATAGCATAAAAGTTTATATTTGAACAGTAACTCATCCATTAATCCATCTTGTGTTGAATAATGAGTAGTGAATAACGGAAACCAAATTTTAATTCTAATAACAACAAAAGCAATTTAAATCATAGCTTTTATAATAAAGTATTAACTAAATATGAAAACACAATTACCAGAAAAAAGTTTATTTAATACATTAAAACTTAAATTAATATTTTTAATTCTATTTAGTTTAAGTTTAAAATCTGCCAATGCTTTATTAAGCAGCTATGGTTTATCTGCACCAACAGCAACATTAGATCCGATGAGTGGTGGAACAATTACCACACTCGTAGCCGCGAATCAAAATGATTTAGCTTCTGCAGTTACTTCTATAGGATTTACATTTACATTAAACAGTGTTTCATACACTCAATTTTCTGTGAACTCTAACGGGCTTATGCGACTAGGATCAACCGTAGTAACAAGTACTGCTGCGAATTCACTTGCTTCGAGTACAGACCTTCCGAAAATAGCTGCTTACTGGGATGATTTAAAAACTGTCGCCGGAACTGTTCGGTCAAAGGTTTTAGGAATATCACCATCCAGAACTCTTGTTGTAGATTGGAATGTTACGATTGTTAATACAAATACTACGGCACAATTTCAGGTCTGGCTTTTTGAAGGAACAAATAATATTCAATTTGTTTATGGTGCCGGTACCGCTACAAATGCCGGATTATATTCAGTAGGACTTGCGACATCAACTACAGATTTTTCAAGCATAACGGTCGCTTCCACTTTTGGATCCAGTACAGTTAGTACAGTAACTGCTAATAATAGCAATTCACAAACAATAGGGGCTTCGAATTCTTTCTTATATACACCGGCACCAACATGTCCGGTTTTAACTTCACCTGCCTCCAATGCGACAAATGTTTCTAAAACTCCAACATTAACATGGACGGCCGGAACAACAGGTACAACTACTTTATATGACGTATATTTTGGTACTGCCGCCAGTCCACCATTAGTTTCAGCCAATCAGGCTGGTACTTCATACAGTCCACCAACACTTCTCAACAACACTGTTTATTTCTGGAAGGTTATTGGAAAAAACGGTACGATTGCAGTTGCCTCTTCTGCTTCTTGTTCGACCATACAGTTCACTACACTTCCGGTTCCAAATTGTGCAACGTCTCAGTCTCCAACGCACCTTTCAACAAATAAAGCACTAAACACTACATTGAGTTGGGTCGCAGGAGCAGGAACAGTTCCAACGGGATATGATGTTTATTTCGGAACTGCAGTAAGTCCACCATTGGTTTCAACAAATCAAGCTGGAACAACCTACAATCCGGGAACATTAATTTCAAATACTAATTACTACTGGAAAATAGTACCCCGGAATGGCAGCGATCTTGCAACGGGATGTACTATCAGCCAGTTCACCACAGTTCCTTTGCCTTCATGTGCAGCTTCACTATCTCCTGCGCATCTTGCAACACTTCAACCATTGACAACTAGTTTAACTTGGACGGCGGGAGCAGGAACTGTTCCTACTGGTTACGATGTATATTTTGGAACAGCAGTTAATCCTCCATTGGTCTCAACTAATCAGGCAGGAACAAGTTTTAATCCGGGAGCATTAATATCTAGTACAAATTATTATTGGAAAATTGTACCACGTAATGGAAGCGAACTTGCAACAGGATGTGCGGTAAGCCAGTTTACAACCGTTCCTATTCCAAATTGTGCTACCGGTTTTAATCCGGCTCATTTAACAACAAATCTTCCTTTGCAAGATACCCTAAAATGGACTGCAGGTGCCGGTACTGCTCCAACCGGATACGATATTTATTTTGGAACAGCTGCCAACCCTCCCCTAGTTGCAACAAATAATTTAACCACTTCTTACTTCCCGGGGTATTTAAGTTTTAATACTACCTATTACTGGAAAATAGTTCCCCGTAATGGCGCAGATTTAGCAACAGGTTGTTCGATTAATCAGTTTTCAACCAGACTAAGATTATCTTTTGATGTCACCAGAACAAAAGGTATAGCTTATTCTTCTATTTCATCTACCGGATTATCTGTTCCTGCAGCATCATGGAGAAATGGAACTGTAACCGATGACAACCTAAGTAATGCGCTTCCGATAGGATTTAATTTTACATATAATGGAGGAACCTATTCAAACTTTTTACTTGGTGTGAACGGATTTATTACATTAAATACAGCAACAACTTCTAATGGAGCTGTAAGTGCACCGTATGGTTATAATAATGGAAACTTATCGGGTGGTTCTCCTACTTCTCCTTTAGTAATAGCTCCATTTTATGAAGACATTACGTGTCAGGGCCAACAATCAAATCTATTAAGTAATCTCGACAACAGTATTAAGTATAAGACTACAGGATCAGTCGGTAGTCGTGTGTTAACAGTTGAATGGATAGGAATGGAAACCTTTAATACTGCAGGACCAAATCTTAACTTTCAACTTAAAATTTATGAAGGCACAAATATTATTGAATTTATTTATGGTAATATGGATGGTTTTGACGGGACATTTAATTTGGTTTATTCATACAGTGTTGGTATTAGTGCCTCAGCAGTAAGTACAACTCCTCAGAATGGTGAATTTTTTGATCAGGATACAGCCAATACCAGAAGTTTTGGTTCAATTGCAGCATCTCAATTAACAGGAATACCGGAATGTTATTCAAGAATTCGCTTAACACCGGGAAATTATACTCCTTATAGTTTTGTTTCTTTAAAGCCAACTAATGATTCTCTTGGGACACCGATACATCTTAATGTAAATGCTACGCCTTGTATTGACTTATGTGGAACATACTATAAGACTAATGGCGCAACAAAATCAAGAGATGCTACCTGTGGCGGAACTCCGGACGATGATGTTTGGTTTGATTTTACTGCCATAAATGCCAATACAACAATCAAAGTAGCCGGTTCAGGTGGATTTGATGCGGTATCGGAATTGTTTAATAACTCTATGGTCTCGTTAGCTTGTGCAAATACATCAGCTGTTAATGGGTTAGGATTAACTGAAACTATAACGTCATCATCTTTAGTAGTGGGACAAAAATATTTTGTCAGAGTTTTTCATAAAAATTCAGGTTATGGTGCTCCGGGTAGTGGTGAATTTTCGATTTGCGTAAGTGGAGTTCCTTCACCGCCGATTAATGATAATTGTTCAAATAGCATTACACTTCCAATTTCTCCATCATATACTATTGGAACAAATACATATGCAGCAACAGCCTCATCAGGAATTCCATCTTGTGGTTTACCGAATGGTGAAAATCCCGATGATGATGTTTGGTATAAATTTACTGCCGCAAAGTCTATTGAAGTTATTACTGTTGCCGGTGGCAATGGATTTGATGCTGTAATCCAACTACTATCGGGAACTTGTAACGGCCTATCTTCCTTATCTTGTGTAAATAATTTTGGTAATGGTCAGGTTGAGACAATGACAGTAAGCGGTCTAACAATAAATGCCGTTTATTTTGTGAGAGTATTTCACAAAGGCATTGGTGGAGGTAGTGGAAGTTTTTCTATAAGCGTATCTTCTCCGCCTCCGAGTTGTTCTGATCTTGTTTTACCACCCAATGGTGAATTAAATATGTCGGCCTCCGGAATTGATTTAATATGGGATCCGGTAATTGGAGCAGATAATTATATCGTAAAGTTTGATACTATTTATCCACCCGTTCGTGTATTAACTACGACTACAGATACAACAGTTTATACCGGAATTTTAAAACAAACTAAAACTTACTATTGGCAATTAATTCCCGGTAATGGAAATAGCTATAACTACACGTGTGAAAAAGACAGCTTCTCTACAGAAGAAACACCAGTAAAATTGACTGTAAGGGTATTTCTGCAAAATTTATATTTGACTAATCGTACAATGAAAAATCTGATAAATCCAGCAGATACAATTGCAGATACAATAGTTATTACACTTTACGATGCTATAAATGAATTTCAATACGCAAGTATTGCATTCTTAAGTACTAATGGGTGGGCTGCCGGTTATTTCCCATTACTTGCGCTTGATAGTCCTTATTATTTTGTTGTCAGCCATAGAAATAGTGTGGAAACATGGAGCAGTACAATGTTTATGATGACAGGAGATTCTACATTTGATTTTTCGTCAAGCCCTTCAGCTGTCTGGGGAGGTAATGTAGTACAAGTGCAAGCAGGAGTATATGCAATGATTTGCGGGGATATGAATCAGGATGGCTATATTGATAAATTAGATGTCGGTATAGTTGGAGACAGTGCAGCATTATTCCAAACCGGATTCGTTACTGCTGACTTTAATGCCGATAGCATTGTTGAATCTCTGGATTTAAGTCAATTGGAAAACAAAGTTCCTTTACTGATTAAAAAGCGAACACCTTTCCCTCCTTTTGGGCCTTAATAATTGAAAAAATAATTAAACTTAAAATAAGTGTTATTACTGCTTCAAAACAGTAATAACACTTTTCTTTTTTAAATTAGCAGCTAACGGTTTTCCTTAATACTTTTGGGCGATAAGCAACAAAGCACTTATGTTAATTTCTGCTTTCCGAACTGGAAATTTTGAAATATCGATTTACAATTCATTAGAAAATATAATTTCCGGTAGATGGGATGAGATGAAATCAAAAACCCTTCATTCGAATTATTTGCAATTTATCGAAGAATCAAAACCTGGTGATTTAAAATTCAGATATGTTTTTATTGAAGAGATTACAGGTGATAAAAAAAAAATCTGTGGTATTCTATATTTTCAAATATTAAAATTCACAAAGAAGAATATTCATTTTAATAAATCGATTTTATTATCGCTACTAGCCGGTTTAGTTTTAAAATTTCGTCCATTTAATTTTTTGATATGTGGTAATTTATTTGCGGTAAATTTTCCGGCAATTTGCTTTAATGAAGATAAAATAAATCGCAATCAGCTATTAGAAATATTAAAAGAAATTCAAAAAAGAGAAAAATTTGATGTGTTTATTTTGAAAGATCTGGACGAAGCCTTTTCGCCTTCCTTAATGGAAAAATTCAACTTATTGCCTTATAAATCGGATGTTACAATGTCATTAAATATTGATCCTACATGGAATACTATTAATGATTATATAAAATGCCTAACTAAAAAATATAAAAGAAGAACTGAAAAAATAATCGACGCTGGAAAAAAAATGATTCTTAAAGAATTAAATGCAGAAGAGATTTTAATAGAATCTAAGCAAATAAGAAACTTGTTTAATCAAGTAGTTTCTAAACAGACAGTAAGGATGGGATTAATAGGAGAAAATTATTTTTATGAATATAAAAAACGATTTCCCGAGGAATTCACTTTTATCGGATATTATTTTAATACTAACCTGGTTGCATTTGCTACCTATATTGATCACTCGAAAATTCTTGAGATTCATTATATAGGTATTAATTATAATTTCAATAAAGAATTAATGATTTATTTTAATATATTAGTCAACGGACTAGAAAAGGCAATTCAAAATAAAAAAGAACAACTCGAATTGGGTCGGACTGCCAGAGAGGCAAAAGCGAATATTGGTGGTAAAGCTGTTTACTTTAACGATTATATAAATATTAATGGAAGATTGGCTAATTTTTTATCTCAAAAATTTACAGCTTATTTTCAGTCTGAAATGGGAGAAGAATGGGCAGAAAAGCATCCATTTCGTAAATAATTTTTCAACTTATATAATTGTATCAAATTAAATTTAATTTTGTGCTTGATAAAATATTATGAAAGAACAAAGAAATATTTCCCAGCCATTCCTTTTAGCTTTTATTTTGATAGTGCTTGCTTCGTTAACTCGCTTAATTCCGCATCCATTCAACTTTACAGCCGTTGGAGCCATGGCCCTTTTTTCAGGAGCTAATTTTAAAGATAAAAGATTTGCTTTTTTATTACCATTAATTGCAATGTTTATAACAGATTTAATTCTAGGTTTTCATTTTAGCATACTTCCGGTTTATGGCTGTTTTGCTTTTGCCGTTTGGATGGGGCTTCAAATTAAAAAGAAGCAAAATATTTTATCTATAGCTTCAGCTTCGCTAATTTCTTCAACTGTATTCTTTTTAATAACTAATCTGCCTTTATGGTATGTTGATATGGGTCTTTATCCAATGACTTTTAATGGAACATTGGAAAGTTACTTTATGGCAATCCCATTTTTCAAAAATCAGATTTTAGGTGACCTTTTCTATAGTGGGTTCATGTTTGGAGTTTACCATTTAGTGTTTAGAAAAAGTCATTTATTAAATTCGGAGAAAACGCAATAAATCCAAAAATAAATAAACCCAGCCTTACGGGGCTGGGTCATTTTTTTCAACCTTACGGGGTTGAACTGGATTAATCAATCTTTTAGGATTGTAAAAAAGTGGCGTTCAGTATAAAAGTGCTTTTCATGTATTTTTAACGCCTCAAAAACCCTTTAGATATTAACAAAGTGCATTATTACTCCCATTTGTAAGATTTTAAGGCTACTACCTCAAAATTTAGTGAAAAAAGGTATAATAGGTAGTTTTTAAGCCAAAATGCATGAATTTTTAATTTAAATAGCTTTCGTTAACCCATTGATACCAGAGCTTTACATAAAAATATTGAAGTTAGCCTCCTTTTAATGCAATTTGTAAGTATCCTTCAAGTAAGGGTAATTATGAACCGCAAACTCAGTCTTATTTTACTTTTTGTTTTTATCGCTGTTGAAAAAGGGCTTTTTGCTGCAGCCCCTCCACTACAGGAATGGCAAAAATGCATTGGAGGCTTGCTTCAGGATATACCTTCCAGGCTAATTCGATCTCAGGATGGTAATTCCCTGCTTTTATCAAACGTAGACTCTAAAAATGGAGATATTGCTTTTAATCACGGTTCAACAGATATATGGCTATCTAAATTAGATCCATCCGGAAATATAATCTGGCAGAAATCAATTGGAGGTAGTTCAATAGATATTGGAACCGGCCTTACTGAACTTAGTAATGGAAACCTAATAATTTCAGGATATACATCTTCTTCCAATGGTGACATTCCTTTTAACAAAGGTAATTTTGATGTTCTTTTAATTTGTGCAAATAGTAACGGAGATATTTTGTGGACCAAAATTTTCGGAGGTGCACAAGTTGACCTTTGTTATTCAATGCTTCAAACGAATGATGGAGGATTTGTACTTGGTGGCGGTTCTTATTCTAACGATGGTGACGTTTCAGGTAATCATGGTGATCAGGATTTTTGGGTATTAAAAACCGATAGTTTAGGTAACTTATTATGGCAACAATCCTCAGGAGGCAGTGATATTGATGTTTGTTATTCACTTGCAAAAGATAAAGATGAAAATATTTTTGCATGCGGTACGACAAAATCATCAAATGGTGATGTCATTAATCAACATGGCAATTATGATTTATGGGTAATTAAATATGATCCATCAGGAAAAATAAAATGGAGTAAAACATATGGTGGAACAAATTATGAAACAGCTCAGACCATTTTAATTGATTCGCATCAGAAAATATTGATAGGTGGATATACACGTTCTAACAATAGCGATGTAATAGTTAATTATGGATATGGTGACAGTTGGATTATTCAAATTGATGAGGATGGAAATCTTCTGAAGCAGAAAAATTTTGGTGGCAGTGGCAGTGATAATTTATACTCTATAATAGAGACTGCCGACGGAGGTTACCTGCTAACTTCCGGAACAACTTCCAGAGATATTAATATAGAAAACCCATTAGGCCAGGAAGATATATGGTTATATAAAACAGATGTTTCTTTTAATAAAGAATGGAGTCATAATTATGGCGGAAGTGGTAATGACAGACCGCTTTGTGTTCTTGAAAATCCGGATGGCGGTTTTCTTTTATCCGGATATACATTCAGTAACAATATTGATGTAAACGGACAACATGGATCCGCCGATATCTGGTTGCTAAGTCTTTCATGCAAAGTTCCAATCGCATTCTATAGTACAGATGCAAGTGTTTGTTTAGGTGATACACTAAACATTATTAATGCTTCCAGTAATGCATCGCAGTCTATTTGGCTGATAAATAATGTACCCTACATTAAAGCAAATACTGCAAAAATATATTTTACAAATACCGGGTTTTACCAATTAAATTTAAATGTACAGACTTGTTACTATTCATCAGATTTAAATACAGTTATTGAAGTTGTAGATTGTAAACTTCCAGTTGTAAATTTTTCTGCTCAATCAAATAGTATTTGCGCAAATAGCTCAATTACATTTATGGATGCATCAAAAAAAGCATCGTCATGGCAATGGCAATTTCCGGGAGGTAATCCTTCATCTTCAACATTACAGAATCCTGAAATCACTTATAGTCAACCGGGGACTTACAATGTAATGTTAACGGCATCGAACGATAATGAAAGTCAAACAGTAATGCGCTTAAATATTATTACTGTTAATGAATTGCCAGCAGTACCAATAATAACTCTCATTGGTAATGAAATGAGCTCAACTCTTGCAGGAAGATACCAATGGTATTTTAATAATACAATTATTCCAAATGAAACTTCACAAAATTTAACAGCTGATAAAGGAGGATTTTATAAAATAGAGGTTTGGGATAACAATCAATGCAGTAATATTTCGGATCCCGTATATTTTTCAGCAACAGGAATTACAGAGGATAATTATACTTCTGAATTTACAGTTTTTCCTAATCCGGCGACGAGTATAATTCATATTGCTCTTCCGATAAATTCGGAAGGGGTAATTAGTATAATAGGAATGAATGGTCAAAAATTATTAGATAAAAATATTACAAAGCAAGAAACGCTTTTTAGTATTGACTTAACTCAATATTCACGCGGTATTTACAAGGTTCTATTAATTAATGAAAAAGGAAAAATAATTCAAAAATCAATAATGATTAACTAATACTAAAAATAAAAATATGGTATACATTATTTGTACTCTTTATTTAGCAGGATTTATTTTTCTCTTAAGGGAAGATTTAAAAAGAAATCAATCGGAAGATGGAAGTCGTGAATGAATTTATTCGCGACCGCTTATTATTCCGCCGAGTAGTCCGCCAATTCCTCGGCTTTCCTCCTTTCTTCCGGTCCAACCGGAAGCGCTTATTATTCTATCCGCTAATCGGGAAAATGGAAGAGTTTGCAGATAAACAATTCCTGGTCCTTTTAGTTGGGCATAAAATAAACCTTCTCCGCCGAAGAGAACATTTTTAAAACCACCAATAAACTGAATGTCATAATCGACAGTAGGTTGAAAGGCTACGAGACAACCAGTATCGACTCTAAGGCGTTCATTCGCTTTTAGGTCTTTACGAATAATAGTTCCACCGGCGTGTACAAAAGCTTTTCCATCGCCAGAAAGACGTTGCAAAATAAATCCTTCTCCTCCGAAGAGGCCGGCTCCAATGCGTTTTGTAAATTCAACATTGATATCAATTCCCTGAGCAGCACAAAGAAAACCATCACGCTGACAAAGGAAACTACCGCCAATCGCGTTAAGGTTTAAAGAAATAATTTTACCGGGATAAGGAGCGGCAAAGGTGACAGTCCGTTTAATGGTCCCGGTATTCAGGAAACTGGTGATGAAGAAATTTTCGCCTGAAACTATTCTTTTTAATCCCTGGAAAATACCTCCACCGGAAGAAGTATCCATCTGAATATCGTCTTCCATGCATAACATGGCGCCAACTTCTGCGCGGACAGCTTCTGATGGATCGAGCACGATTTCCACAGCCTGCATATCATCACCGATTATTTTAAAATCAATATCGTGTGCCATTTTCGTTTCAGATTAATTTTCGTTTAATAATGTTTTTTTTGCAGCATTGAGTATTTCAAAAGCACCTTCCTGTGTTGCTGATTCTGCATAGGCTCTTAAAACCGGTTCAGTGCCGGAAGCTCTAATAAGAAGCCATTCATTGTCATTATCGTCGAAGAAATATTTATAGCCATCCATATTTTCGACACGACGAACTTTATAACGGCCGAATGCATTATAGGCATTGCTTTTAGTATTGTTAACGATCTGAATTTTTATATTTTCTTTTAAATGCATGTCGTTTCTTTCAAAAGCAAATGGCCCGACGATTTTATAAACTTCATCTATTAAGTCATTTAATTTTTTTCCGCTCTTAGCCATAAATTCCCAAATAACGAGACCCATCCATATTCCATCTCGTTCAGGGATATGATCTTTAATTGCTATTCCACCACTTTCTTCGCCGCCGAGTAAAACATCTTCATTCAACATAATTTCACAGATGTATTTGAATCCTATTTTTACAGTTTCAAATGGTAATCCATAATGCTCACAAAGTTTTCCAACTTTAGGAGTTGTACTGAAAGCGATACATACTTTTCCCTTCAAGCCTTTGTATTTAACCAGATAATGTATCAGAAGTAAAATGATATGATGAGAATCAATAAAATTTCCTTTGCCATCGTACATGCCAATACGATCAGCGTCTCCATCTGTAACAAGTCCGCAATCGATATTTCCTTTTTTACGAATCAGTTCGCTGAATTCTAAAAGGTTTTTATGAATTGGTTCAGGTGCTTGTCCCATAAATCCTGGATTGTAATCACAATGCAACATTGTAATCTCAGGAAAAAGTTTTTTTATTACATTTTGTCCTGAACCATACATTGCATCATAAGCTAAGTGGAGTCCTGAATTTCGGATAGCATCCAGATCGAAATGCTTTTTAACGTGATCAATATATAAAGTTTCCAGATCGATATATTCCAACAGTCCTTTCGATTTCATTTCATCAAGAGAAATTGATTCATAATCAACAGAACATTTATCGGGTATCATATCTTCAATCTCCTGAACGAGCGCAGGTTTTAATGGTCCGCCATACGATCCTTTCAGTTTGAAACCATTGTATGAGGGAGGATTATGAGATGCAGTAATTATTATACCGGCATCACATTTTTTATGAACAGCCCCGAGAGATATCATCGGTGTGGAAACAAATCCTTTGGCCAAAAGTACTTTTACACCTTTAGCGCCCATAACGGAAGCAATAGTTTCACAAAATAATTCTCCGGCGAAACGGCAATCATGTCCGACAACTATCGATGGATTTTTATTGTTTTTCAATAACCAGTTTGCAGTAGCTTCGGCAACCCTGGCAACGTTTTCTACGGTAAAATCTTTTGCAATAATTGCACGCCATCCATCGGTGCCAAATTTTATTTTAGTCATTTTCGAATTTGTAATAATTGAATTTACCTGCGAAAATATAATTAAAATACGAAAGTGTAAAAAAAGAGAACAAGAAAACACGAATAAACTCGGCACAAACGTTTACACGTTTACACAAATAAGCGTTAAAACTAGGAATGAATTCCTCTCCTGTCGAGGGCTTTTTGAAATTTTCTGGCATTAATCAAATGCTGATCATAGGTTGAAGCAAATGCATGATATCCGGAGAAATCGTCTTTTGCACAGAAAAACATATAATTATGAGGAACATACTTCAGTACGGCATTTAAAGAAGACATTGTAGGAAGACAGATTGGTCCGGGAGGTAAGCCATGATACATATAGGTATTATAAGGAGAATCAATCTCTTTGTAAATTTTTAAAACTCTGGAAATGGAAAAATCACCTAAAGCGAAAACAAGAGTTGGATCAGCTTCGAGTTTCCAGTCTTTTTTTAAGCGATTAATATAAACACCGGCAATTACCGGCTTTTCATCTTCTCTATTAGATTCCATCTGAACGATAGATGCAAGCACAGAAACCTGAATCGGATTATAATTAATCTTTTGTGCGAGTTCCAATCGTTGAGGCGTCCAGTATTTATCATATTCTTTTTTCATTCTCTGAAGAAATTTATCTGCCGATGTATTCCAAAAAAATTCGTAGGTATTAGGAATAAACATGGCTAAAATGTTTTCAGAGGTGAATCCAATTTTTCTCGAATAATCATTGTCATTCATCAGGTTCAAAATGGCTTGTGGTTTTGCTTCTATCTGCTCTCCTATTCTTTGGACAAGCTGTTCTTTGGTCCGAATATTATTAAAAGTTACATTAACCGGCACTTGTCTTCCTGAACCTAAAAGCGCGATTAAGTCCTTATTATTCATTCTAGGCTTAAGCTTGTATTTTCCGGGTTTAACATTTGAAACGTATTTCATTTGTTTGGAAGCCCAGCGAAAAGATTTTTCATTGATTAGTAATTTCTTTTCTTCTAAAATGGAAACAACATTTTCAAAATCGGATCCCGTTGGTATATACAGAAATTCTTTATCGTCATTAACATTCGTTAAATTGGTAGTATAGATCTGTTTATAAATGAGAATTCCGAATACTAGAACTATGATGGATAAAATACCAACCGTAATCCACGCCAATCGTTTGACTAAAATTAATCTTGCCATAGTGAACGAAAATAGGTTGGGTTTTTAATAAAAATATTTATTCTGCAATGTTAACAATTTATTCATTTTGAATTAATCCTTCGTTGACATTTGAGGCTTATTTTCGAAAGAAAAAAATGAAAGAAGCAATGAAGGTATTGATTGTTGACGATGAACCGGATGTAGTAGAGATATTAAGATACAATCTGGCAAAAGAAAAATTCGAGGTTTTTACGGCTTACAATGGTATCGATGCATTGGCACTTGCTATTAAAAACTTACCTGATTTAATTATTATGGATATCCGAATGCCCGGAATTACTGGTATTGAAACATGCAGAAAGCTTCGATTAATCAGTACATTAAAAACAACGCCGGTTCTGTTTCTAACGGCTGATTCAGATGAATATACAACGATGAATGCTTTTGAAGCAGGTGCTAATCATTTTATTACCAAACCAATTCGTCCTTCTATTTTACTTGAAATGATTCATGAATTAGTTAAATAACATTATTAGAAAATATCTTTCATATGCTTTGGTTAATTAGTAACAATAAAATCGAATTCAATGGATTGATCGGTGAATTATCAGCGAATGGATTTAAATACTCTTTCTTTTCAAAAATTTCACATGCTTTTA
This sequence comes from Bacteroidota bacterium, assembly GCA_031417555.1. GTDB lineage: Bacteria > Bacteroidota > Bacteroidia > AKYH767-A > 2013-40CM-41-45 > JADKIH01. The sequence continues at coordinate 2,973 of JANOVV010000112.1, read as the reverse complement.
ATAAACTGAATAAAGAAACTCCCGATGGAATTATCATTGATGCAGACGAATCTGAAATTTTGTGCTTTGAATTTTGTCATAAAATTAAAAGTATGGCTCATCTAAAGAAAACCAAGTTAATTGTTATTTCTTCCAATGTCACTGAATCTATGGAAATGGAAGTATTTGATAACGGTGCAGATGAATTTGTTACTAAGCCATTAAAACAAAAAGCAATGTTAAAACGTATTTCTAAAAGGATGAATTTTTCAATTCCTGAATTTACTATACTTTATAAAACAAAAGGAAAAGATACTTTACACATCGATAAAGAATCTTTTTCTGTTTATCTTAATCAAGTGCTAGTTCCACTATCCCTTAAGGAATTTGAACTACTATATTTAATGGCCAGCCAGCCGGGTAAAGTATTTAGCCGGAATGAAATTTTCAATAAAGTTTGGAAGAGAGAACACATGGCAAAAGAAAGAACCATCGATGTTCATATTCTAAGACTTAGAAAAAAAATAGGAGAAGACTTTTTTTCAACTCAAAAAGGAGTTGGTTACCGGTTTTATGCATAAAATAATACTATATATTAAATTGATTATCAATATTTTATATAATAAAATAAGGAAATTGGATTTACTATTTATCCACAATCAATTAACATTAACTTAATATGGAATATACATTCATGTAACCCAGCAGCCGTTTCTTTACACACAAATAAATCAATTATGAAAATAAAAATTACTACAATTATAATTTGCTTATTATGTTCAATCGCTACTCCATTAGTAGCACAGGATTTACCACTCGATACATTAACAAGTCATGTGGCAGGAATTCGTCAGGAGCTGGATGTATTGAAGAGATTGAAAATTAGTGGGTACATTCAAGCGCAATTCCAGGTAGCGGATTCAATGGGACAAGCTTCTTTTGCTGGTGGTAATTTTGCTTCGGGTGTTGATAAACGATTTGCAATAAGACGAGGCAGGATTAAATTCCAATATGATGCTCCGATAAATGAAAAAGGATTTTCAACAAGTCAATATGTGTTACAATTTGATGTAACAGAAGGTGGAGTAAACATTAAAGATGCATATGCAAAAATTACAGATCCTTGGAGCGGTTGGTTTTCAGTTACAGCAGGAATGCAAAATCGTCCTTTTGGTTATGAAATAGTCTACTCATCAGGTATGCGTGAATCACCGGAACGTGGACGAATGTCGCAAATAATTTTCAGGAATGAGCGGGATCTGGGAGCAATGGTCTCTATTCAGGGGCCTAAGACCTCTAATTGGAACTGGATAAAAATCGATGGTGGATTTTTTAACGGCGTAGGTGCACCCAGCGCATTAGCTAACGGTAGTGATTTTGACAAGAAGAAAGATTTTATCGGACATATTGGAATAACAAGAACTGATAAATCAGAACTGATAAAATATAGCTTAGGAGCATCTTATTATGATGGCGGTTACAGATTAGATAATGATACAATATATTCATTAAATTCGGATGCAGCTGGTGTTAAAGGATTTCAAATTATTAGTTCTTCCGGTAACAAAGGAAAATTTTATGCAAAAAGAAAATATATCGGATTTGATGCACAGTTTAGCATTGATTGGATAATTGGAATTACAACTCTCCGTGGCGAATATGTTTCCGGAGACCAACCAAATGTTTCTGGTTCCTCAGTTAGTCCGTTTGCTGTTGTAACTTCACCAATTTACAATCGCAAATTTAATGGTGCCTATTTTTATTTTCTTCAAAATATTGGCCAATCTCCCTTTCAAACAATTATTAAATACGATTGGTATGACCCAAATACAGATGTTGAAAAAGATGAAGTTGGTAAAACAGTCAATAATGGAATGAAACCAACAAATTCTACTGATGTTAAGTATTCAACTTTAGGTTTGGGACTCGCCTATAGATGGGACGCAAATGTAAAAATTACAGCATACTACGATATTATAAAAAATGAAACAAGCTCAAACCTTAGCCCTCTTTACAGGACTAATCAGTTAGACAATGTATTCACATTACGTGCTCAGGTTAAATTTTAATTGATAAAAAAACAAACTCAGATAAACAAAATAAATAAAAATGAAAAAAATATTAATAGTAGCGATATTCGCAAGTATGTCATTCATTAGCCAGGCGCAAAAAGTAGTTATTAAAGGAAGTGATACCGTTCTCCCGCTTTCACAGAAAGAAGCGGAAGTATATATGAAAAAAAATGCAGGAAAAAGTATTACGGTAGTTGGCGGAGGAAGTGGTGTTGGATTAGCTGCATTAACTGATAATTCAACTGACATTGCTATGTCGTCGCGAAAAATTAAAATGGATGAGAAAATGAAGTTACAAGATGCAGGCCGTGCATTTAAAGAAGTGATAGTTGCCAATGATGCACTTTCGGTAATTGTTAATCCATCGAATAAAGTTTCAAAGCTTACCCGTCAGCAAATTGAGGGCATTTATACAGGTAAAATCAAGAACTGGAAAGAAGTTGGTGGTGACGATATGATTATAGTAGTTTACTCCCGCGAAACAAGTTCCGGTACGTACGAATTTTTCAAAGATCATGTAATGAATCGCAAAAATTATGCATCATCGGTTCTTAACATGCCGGCAACAGGAGCGATTATTCAATCAATAAGTCAGACAAAAGGTGCTATCGGTTATGTTGGACTTGCTTATATGAATAAGGATGTTAAAGATATTGCTGTCTCCTACGATGGAAAAACATTTGTACTTGCAACTATGGAAAATGCCATGAATAAGACATACCCTATTGTTCGCCCACTTTACTACTACTACCCAGCTTCAAAAGAAACTCTGGTAAAACCTTTTATTGATTTTGTTATGTCAACAGAAGGACAAAAAGTTGTCGATCAGGTTGGATATATTCCATTAACAAAATAATTAAATGTGGTAAAAAAAAATTAAAAGATTAATTGAAAAATTAATTGAAGGAACTCTGTTAATGAG